>NZ_JBNXUO010000006.1:0-209709 GCF_050563535.1 Falsiroseomonas sp. CW058 | reverse complement strand
CGCGCAGGCGCCTGCGGCCGCCGCGCCCGCCGCGCCGGTCGATGTGGAGGCGGTGCTGCGGGAGATGGCAGCGCGCAACCCGCAGAAGCTGAACTGGCAAACCTCCATCGTGGACCTGATGAAGCTGCTCGACCTCGACAGCGGGCTCGCGGCGCGGAAGGAACTCGCCGGGGAACTCGGCTACACCGGCCCGCAGGACGGCAGCGCGGAGATGAACATCTGGCTGCACCGGGCGGTGATGCGCAAGCTCGCCGAGAATGGCGGCCGCGTGCCGGACAGCCTGAAGGGCTGAGGCTCAGCCGGCCGGCGGCGCGGCCGGCATCTCCACAACCTCCGGCGCATGGCCGAGCAGGCGCAGGAAGCGCAGCAGGTCCGCGGGGCGGATCGCGGTGGTCATGGTGTTGGTCAGGGGGTGGAAGTTGACCCAGGGGTGGCCTTCCATCAGCCCCCGGTCGAAGACCGGCCGGACCGTCCCCGGCACGGCATTCACCAGGCCGAAGGGGGTCACCGAGCCCGGCTCGACCCCCAGGTGCCGCAGCAGGTCCGCCGCCCCGCCGAACCCCATCCGCGGCGCCCCGACCGCGCGGGCGAGGGCATTGAGCGAAACCCGCCGGTCCTCCTCCAGCACCGCAAGCAGGAACGGCCCCTCCCCCTTCGCCGGCTGGAGGAACAGATTTTTCGAATGCCCCCCCGGCAGGTCCGGCCGCAGGGCCTTGCTTTCCTCGACCGTGAAGACGGGCGGATGACGGACGGTGCGCGCCTCGATCCCGAGGGAGACGAGGCGCGCGAGCAGGGTGTCCGGCGTATCGGGCATGGTCGGATGCAGGCACCAGGCATGTGGGGCGATGATGAGAGGGCGCACAGCGCAGCTTGTCCACGAGGGTGGCTTGCAATCCCCGCGCAACATGGTAGGAACCCGCCACGCCGACGGAGCGCGGGCGTAGCTCAGGGGTAGAGCACAACCTTGCCAAGGTTGGGGTCGAGGGTTCGAATCCCTTCGCCCGCTCCATCGAAAACCCCAGCAAATCAGCCACTTAGAGCGATTTTGGCCCAGATGGGCGCACCAGAACGTTTGTTCCGCGGGGTGCCGGATAGGGTGCCGTTTTCGCGTGGCTGTTGGCGGTTTTCGGCGAACGAAGCTGAACGGCGGCGACCTGACCGCACAAACCGCTTCGTAGCAGACGGCTTTGCGGCCTTCCCAACCCGGCCCCCGCCGCCATGTCGCGGGGTGCCATGCCTCTTCGCCGACGCCAGTTCCTGCCTCTCGCGGTCGCGCTGGCAGTGCTGCCCGGCCGCGCCCAGGCGGATCAGGCGGCGTGGCAGGCGTTGCGCGAAGGCGGCATCGTCCTCTTCCGCCACGCCATTGCCCCCGGCGGCGGCGACCCAGCCGGCATGCGCCTCGGCGACTGCACCACCCAGCGCAACCTCGATGCCACCGGCCGCCGCCAGGCCCGGCGCATCGGCGAAGCCTTGCGAGCTGCCGATATCGTCGTAGGCGCGGTGCTCGCCTCCGAGTGGTGCCGCACGATGGAGACAGCCGAGCTCGCCTTCCCAGGCCGCGCCGTGGACGAGCCCGCCTTCAACTCCTTCTTCGCGGACCGGAGTGCTGGGCCAGCGCAGACAGTGGCAGCTCGGGCCATCCTGATGGCGTGGAACGGCCCCGGCGCGCTGGTGGTGAGCACGCATCAAGTGAACATCACTGCCCTAACCGGCATCGTGCCCGCCTCTGGCGAGGGCGTCGTGCTACGGCGGGAGGGCAAAGCGCTCATAGTCGTCGGACGCATCCGACCGTAACCGCACGCGAGAGTAAGCACAGCCGGACACAAGAGCTGCATCGAACCCGGGGCGGTCGCTCGTTACAAGACGCTCGATGGCGAATGCGTCGGGAATTCATAGAACTTGATTGTGCCGTTCATTCCGAGCAGGTTGTGTTCGGCGCGGGGTCCGGAGGAACCAACCTTGGGCGACATCAAGCTCGGAGAGCCGTTCGGAATGGATCTCTCTGAGATTCCCGATACGGCTTGGTCCTTGTCACTTCAGCGGATCATTCATGACCTGCGCTCGGATTTCATCTATGCGCCGCATATTGGCTTCATTTACCGGAAAGCCGGCCAGGAACTTGCTGAGCTTCTCAAGCGGGAACTCAAGGACGGCCAGCACAAGCCAAGCCTCCCGTTGACAATTGAAGTTCCCAAATCGCACCGGATGCAAGTTAGAGCGAGACCGCCAAGGCCTGGCCCCACGTATTCCCGACCGGGCAGCATTCTCCTGCCTAAAGATCGCCTGCTTTACCAATTCCTAGCTGACAGGGCTGCTCCAATCATCGAAGCCAAGACTGATCACGCACGCTCATTTAGTCATAGGCTTGAAGGGGAGAACGCCCCGAATATGTTCAAGCCGACACGCGCATGCTGGGCAGAACTCCAGAAGAATCTCGCCGAGCACTCATCAAAGAGCGATTTGAAGTATATTGTTCGGATAGATGTCGCAGATTTTTTCGGATCTATCAATCAGCACACTTTGATTAACGTTCTAACAGACGCAGGTTTTCCCGCAAAATTTGCGTCGCGCTTGGAGGCGATACTAACAGCCTACACAGGGGACAGGAGTTCTAGGGGCATCATTCAGGGCATTTACCCGTCTGACCTGTTTGGAAACTTCTACATGGAGCCGATTGACCGCTCCCTTGCCGACCAAAATATTGCTTCGGCGCGCTATGTCGATGACATGTATATCTTTGTTGGTAGCGTTGATGCAGCAGAGCACCTTATGCGGTGGTTGATCCCCGAACTGAGGAGCTACGATCTTGTTCTAAATGAAGCTAAGTCTGCAATCCTTCCAAAAACTGCCTTAAATGCAGAAGAGCCAGATCTCGAAGCTTTATTTGAGCAGGCCGTCGAGGAAATTTCAGGCCAGATCGAAGAGGAAGACTTCCAGTCTGACTATGGTTTCCAGTCAGAGTGGGACGCTGAAAATCAAGGAGAGAAGTCCGAAGCGGAGAGCGAAAGGGGAACGGCCGACCCCCTTGAATTGGAGGCAACAAAACTTCTCTTTGATGCCATCGCAGATCATCCTGGCCACGAGGAAAATATTGAGAGATTCTGCCTCCCGTTGTTTGCTAAGGCGTCCTCGGAATATGCGGTTGAGCATGTCCTTGAATCTTTCAAGAAGCGCCCTTCTATGTCGCAAATATACATGGCCTATCTGGCAAAATTTCTTGATGACGCATCGGTTTACTCGTTTCTATGTGAGAATCTTGGAGATCGGTCATTGATGGATTGGCAGGCGATGTGGATCCTCGCTGCCCTGATCATGAGAAAGCCAAACGACGACACCCCAGTAAGAATGGCACTTCATCTGTTGAGGAACGGATCGACGCATGACGCGACGAGAGCAGCGGCCGCGATCTATGTTGGCCGCTATGGTGATGCAGCCAGACGCCGCGCCTTGGTGAGCATCTACCCAGCAGTCTCTCCCTATGTGCAGGCAGCAATCTATTTCTCGTCCCAATACTGGCCGAAAGTTGAACGAAACAATGCCAAGGCGCAGTGGGGAGCTCTTGGTGTCCTGAACGAACTGCTCACTAGGGCAATGTCAAAATAGGGGCCAAATACGCGCGAAGCGGAATGCTGATCCCGGCCGCGCGGGTTGGCGCACTGGGCTCGCCGGCCCGCATCGCGCTGGCTGACCGCGCGGTGGCGCTGGTCGAGGGGCGGCTCGCCGCCGGCAAGGGAGCCGCGGCGGCGTGGGAGCACACCGGCCTCGCGACGCTGCTGGCGGACATCCTGCTGGCTGAGGGCCGGCTCGACGCTGCCTGGGCGGTGACGCGCGCGCCCGGCCTGCCCGACCACGCGTTGCGCCGCCTTGCCGAGGCGAGCGAGGCGGCGATGCCGGAGGGGGCGCTTGCTGCGTATGCTGGCTTGGTCGAGCGCCAGGTCGCGCTCACGAACCGGCAGGGCTACGAGGAGGCCTGCCGGCTCGTCGCCCGCATGGCCGCGCTATGCGCTCGGCGCGGCGAGGAGGCCGAGCACCGTGCCTTCATTGAGGACCTGCTCCGGCGTTACGGCGCCAAGCGCAGCTTCGTAGCGCTGCTGCGCAACGCAGCGCGACATATCCCCTAGCGCGGCCCAATGCGCGGGTGGAACGCCTCACATGTAGTAGCGGAACGGAAGGGGCGGTGTGTCGTCCGTCGGTGCAGCGGTAAGGATTGTGCCCACGTCGTCCGCAAAGCCCAACGTCACCGGGAGCCCGACCGCATAGTCCGCCGAGTTGTAGTTCAGCTTCGTCAGCGCCAGAACGTCCCCGAGCACCGCTTCCATGTCAGCATCGCCGCGCACGAGGTCCACGGCAAGGGGACGCGGCACCTCCCAGCCAGGATAGGTGTTGAGGCGGGGGACGAAGCCATTGGTCCATAAAAACGCCTTTCTCGGCGCGAGCAGCAGCGCGTGGCCGCGTAAAAGTGGCATCTTGCCGGGGGTAAACACCTTCAGATCACTTACTTGGCGGATGCGCACGCCAACGAGGTTCGTCTCGGCGGGCACAGCCGAGGCGAAGCCCTCCCACTCCTCATCAGAGAAGCCAATCTTACCGTGGACGAACAGTTCTTTCGGGGCCTCGCCGTCGTGCTTAGCCCGGAACTCCTCGACGACAACTCCGATGAGATCGGCGGCAGCCGCGCGACTTAAGTGAAACTCGCGGCGGTCCTTGCTCCGCCAAGGCCCCATCGCCCCCCGAAAGACCGTTCCTGCGCCGGAGGCGAGGAACATCTGTGCACCGCAGCAGGCGTGAGTCTCGGGCCCGTCGGGAACGTGCTTGAAGACAAGACCTACGTATGCGACGCCCGGTCTCGCGGCAGCGAGGCCCCACGGCTTTCCCTCAGCCTTGAAGAATGTGGCCACCCCGAGATTCCAAGCTCTGGTGGCCTCATCCTGGAGGCGCCGCACCGGGCGGCCCGTGTTCGACAGGAAGTCGTCCGGGGCGATGGTTGTCTCGCGCAGGAGCTGCACGGCGACCCGCTCCTTCAGCAAACGGGCTTTCAGTTGGTTATGAAAATCGGCAGAGAACTTGTGAAGCTCCGCTGCGGCGTTGTCCTCGGCAAAGAGCAGGCCTTGGCCCCTGGCGATGCTGGACCGGACGAGCCGTGATCCGGCGCGGGTGTCCCCGGGTCGCTGGCGGTCGCGCGGGACTACCGACTCTTGCCTGCCGTAGCGGTAGATGTCCTCCGGCAGGAGGACGAACCAGAGCGTCGGCCTAGCCTCCTCGCGCCGGAGGTGGGCGAGTATTGGGTTCAAGTAAAGGCCAACTGCCTTGTAGACGGCCTCCTGGCGGGACTTGATCTGGATAGCGTCCACCAAGTCGTCGAGCCGCAGCGCGATGCGCGCCATAGGCCGTTCCGGCCATTCACACGCGAACGCCGCCTCGAAGCCCGGCCAGGGCATGTGGTGCGCCCTCGCCCCGTCGGGCACCGGGATGTAACCGCGCATCCGTGCGGCCCAACGGTCGTAGCGACCGAGGCCCTCGGACGTGCCGATCACGCCGAGACGAAGTTGCCGGGGGTGGGTCTCGTCGATGACCGGCCCGAAGAGGAACAGGCCGTCCTTCGGGTTGTCCGCGGTCTGGCCGTGGCCGAACGACAGTTCGGGCTCGGGCAGGAGGATGGTTGGGAGGCTGGTCATCCCTCGTCCTCGCCGTCGTCCGGGCGCTCCGGCGCCTGCACTACTTCGTCGAACTCGATGTCCTCGGCCTCGGTTGCCTCGTCGTCCTCCGGGTCCCGGTCGAAGGACCAGTCCGTGCTGAGAAGCAGCGGGTGCGCCGCGATCTCGACGCGCGCGTCGCCGACCTCCATGCGGATCCGCGGCTCTTCGTCGGAAAGGAAGGCCATCGCCGCGGAGAGCCTGTCGCGCCACGCGTCATTCCACCAGCCGCCGCAAAGCGACTTCCGAAGGCGTTGGACCTTGTTCTTATCAGTCAGGAGGGGGCCGCCCTTCGGTCCGAAGGCCACGTGCGTGCGGACCTGGAGGCGCATTGGCTCGCGTAACTCGAATCGTGCGGACAGGGCGACGTGCCAAAGCGTGCCCAGCTTGCCCTTCCGTCCCACCAGCTGCCGCCAGGAGCGCTTTCCGTTCGCCCCCGCATACCAGCCCTTGTTGTCTGGCGCGAACCCGTCGGCGAACTGCCAGACGGTCGCGTGCGCCATGTCGTGGGGGAGAAGACCGCGGGACCTGGCAAAGGCCGACCAGGCTCGGTTGCACAGGTCGGTGACCATGCGTCGGGCGTCAGCTGGCGCGACCTTGAACTCCGCATCCCTGCTCCCCCTGGCGAGGAAGTCCGCGGTCCTCACGGAGGCAGGTGTGGCAAGCTGCCCCGGAAGCGACAGGGCATCAGCGACCGCCTGGGCGGAAGCGAAGGTCGCGATGCAGTCGCCGAACTTGATGTGGGGGATGGCGAGCCGCGCGGTTAGCGCGTCCCACGATTCCCGCATCATCGGCGAGGCGACGAGGTTGATCATCGGCGGCAGGCCGAGAACGGGATACCAATTCGTCCTGAGCGTCTCCTGTCTCCTCTCGGCCCGCGCGGCCTTCGAGACCGCCGCTTGGTGGTCGCGCCAAGCCCGCATGGCCGCGCCGTCCTGAATGGAACGGCAAGGGACGCCCGCCTTCTGCAGCGCCTCCTGGAGCTGCTTCAATCCCTTCACCCACCCGCGGGCAAAGTCCACATAGTTCACCTGAACGAGGGGTGGCGGCACCGCGGGGATGTCCTCCAGCCGCACCGGAATGATGAAGTTCTTCACCCCCGAGCGGAGCACCTGAACTCCGATGCCCAACTCGTCGTGGAAGCCGCGTTTCGTGCGGCTGATGGACGCCATCGAGAGTATCGGAATGTAGGCGGCGGAATCGTTGCGTAGTGCGTCCTCGATGTCGTCCCAGTGGGTCTCGCCGCCCTTTAGACGCTTAAGGTCGAACCATACATCGTATCCAGCGGCGGTCAGGCGCGCCCCAAGCCAGAGCGTGAAGGCGTTGTCCTGAGGCGTGGCGTGACCAAGAAAGACGAGGCGCCGAGTCGTCATCCAGTAGGAATACACGAGTCGGATCGAGCGTCGGAATAGCCCGCGAGCGCCTCCTCGCCCGGCATTACCGCCGCGTCCCTCAACACGCCGCGCCGCCGCCTTCGACGGCGGTGCGAAGTGCTCCAGGCAGACCCGGCAGACGCCTGCCCCCTTGGCCAGCCCCCGGCACCTCGCTGCGGATGGCCGCCCCGCCCGCGTAGGCGGACCTGTAGGGGCCCTGAAGCGGTGGGGCGGCCCCCAGGTGCGCGCGGGCTGCCCCGAAGGCGCAGGCGGCCCCTACAGCCGCCCCGGCGATGGGTTTGGCCGCCGCCTCTCCCCTTGATGGCAGGGATTCCACCCCTCGAGCCCTGCTGGTGTCCTGCGCCGCGACCCAAGAAGCAGGTGCCGTGCCCGGTAAAGGGGTGACCGGCGGCAACACGCCGCCGGTCGCCCCAACACATGGACCACCAGAATGCTCGACCGCCGCCAGCATCGCGACGCCCTGCACAGCTTCATCGCCGACCGCCGACCCGACCTGGCCGTCAGCTTCAACTTGAAGCACGCCCTCAACTTCGACACCCTGCAATCCACCATCCACCTGTTCATGAACAAGCTGCAGCGGGTGGTCGACGGCAGGAACTGGAACCGCGTGCCGCCCGCGGACCGGCCGGCTGCCATCGGCATGCTGGAGAACCCCGACACCAACCCGCATGTGCATGCCTCACTCTACGCGCCGGCACGCTATGTCGAGTTTCTCCTGAGCGATGCAGCACAGCCCCTCTGGTCGAGTTGCCACCGAAACTGCGGTCAGCTGGACGTTGCGCCACCGCGGGACGTACGGCGCTGGGCCAGCTACCAGATCAAGTTCGTCCGTGGCGGTGAGGCACTCGACTGCATGGTGCTCTACGTTCCCCAGGCCCGCGTGGCCAACTCGTCGCTTCAGCCCGCAAGACAGCTAGCTGAGCCGTGAACACGCCCTCTTCAGGGGCGCGCAACGCGCTGCGCCCAATCGATAATGTAGGGGCAGCCCGATGATGTGCGCCGCGCCAATGCGCAGGCACGGAGGAAGAGCCGGATCAACATCGGCGAGCTATGCCTGGAGCACGACGCAGGCGGCTCAAGACAGGCAGTTAACGGCTGTAGCGGCCCCGTAGACGCGTTGACTCGCTGTCACGCCGCGTGCCGCGCTGCTCAGCGGCGCTGTCGCACTCGCCCGTGCTGGAGCACGTCGATGTGCAGCTCAGCAAATGTCGAGCAACGCCGGCATGACGAAGTGCACGAAGATCACGTTCAAGGCCGTCAAGTCGGACCGTAAACGCCTGATCGGGAGCTACTCGTCAATGCGCATCGTCGTGCAGCGGCTGCGAATGTCGTTTGCGGATACGCAAACGCCCGCGGCGCGGGTCATGCGGTGCGTGCCGCTTCGGGGAGCCTCGCCACCGCGCCACAGCTGGAGGCATCGTCGGTGACTCTTGACGAGTCGAGGCGGCGGCAGCGCCGGAGGTGACTAGGCCCGCACCACCCACCATGCCGGGGCGCCTCAGGGCGGCACTGAGGGGCTGGAGCAGTGTTTGCTAGCCCAACCCCTCAGTGCCGCCCCTCCACGCCCCTACAGCCCGCCTACATGGCTTAACGGGCAGGGTTGCCGTATCGCATGTGCACGGTTAGCCGGATGGCCCTATACCCAGCTGTGCCGAAAGGCCCGCCGCAGCTCCGTCGTGCCGATCACCAGGGAGGTATCGGCGAGGGTGGTGCGGTTACGCAAAATGCACCCGCGACACGCTGCCTTGTCGGGCACGCGCCGGGAGCTCTAGCGGCTTGGCGGCCACCGTCAGCGCCGCAGATCTTCCACTCCAAGCTCGCGCCACATCCAGCCGAAGTCATAGGCCGCCATCGGGTCGCCTGGCTCCCGCCGCGCCCCGTGGTTCTCCAGCAACTTCAGCCACGCAGCTACCTTCTCCCGCCCCTTCGCCGTTTTCACCGCCGTGCGCGGCGAGCGGTTGCTTAGGGACAGGATCGGCTCATCCAGCACCTGGCGGTAGTGATCATCAAGCGCCCTGGCGATCACCTCGCGCTCGACCTCAGGAGGCAGGCTGGCAGGTTGGCGCGGCCGCTCGTGCCGCTCGGCGAGCAGCCGGTCGAGATCGGCCCGCTCGACCAGCGGCGGGCCCACCAACGCGCCCAGCGCGCCCGCCAGCAGGGCCCGCCCCCGCTCAGCCCGCGCCTCGGAATTCGCGGTCAGGGACAGGCGCCGCGCCTTCAGCTCGAGATTGCCCAGCACCACCGCGCCATCGTCCATCGTGGTGACAAAGCTTTGCGTCCGCGGCTTGCGGCGGGCGGGCGGCGCGGCCTTCTCCTCCACCCAGTTCCAGAAGCCGGCATTCTCCTGCCGCAACCCTGGCACCTTCGCGAGAGCCGCGCGCACCGCGTCGAGGCGGACGTCGGCCGCCAGCGGGAAGTGCACCGTGACGAAGGCGAGTTTCTCCCCGGCGCTGTTGGTCACCTCGGGGCGGGAGGGGCGCAGCGCGGCCTTCAGCGCCGCATCCAGCCAGAAGGCGGTGAACAGGAAGCCGGCACCGGCGAGCACCAGCTCGACATCGGCCACGGCGCCAACCGCCGCCTCATCAACCGCGACGCCGAGCTCGCGTGCCAGCGCCGCCGCCTCGCCCGGCGCCCTCGCCAAGGTGCCGCGCAGCGCCTTCAGCAGCGCCTCGCTGGTATCGAAGTCGAAGACCATCAGCGCGCCGCTGATGACCGCGCGGTCGCCCTGGCGGATCAGCCGCGTCGCCAGCCGATCCCATTGGCGCGCACCGCGCGAGCCGGACTTCTCCATCACCCTCACGGGGTCGCCGACGCGGACGAGGTCCCGCAGCATCATGCTCTCGCCCGGCACGATGCCGCTCACCTCGAAGAGGCTCATCGGCGTGCGGCGTAGCGCGGCGATGTAGTCGCGCGTGCCGACGCCCTCTTTCCAGCCGCGCCGGCGGAGATACTCGTCGGCGAGGTTTCGGCCGTCCGGAAGGGTAAGGCCGAGAAGATCCTCGAACACCGCGCCGAAGACGGTGCTGACGGCGCCGTCGCCCAGCACCTCGCCGATGTCCGCCGGCGGAATACCGGCGGCGGCGCAGGCCTCGCCGACATGCCGGTTGAGCAGCGTGCCGAAGGGCTCGCGCCACTCAGGCCGACGAGACCAGGCGATCAGGCCAGCGAGGTCGTGCGGTGCAGACAACGGCATGAACCCGAGCAGGGTGGTCGCACCACGTTCGCCTGACCGGCACCTGGCGCGCAAGCCGCTGCATCGGCCGTGCACGTCCGACGGGCGCGACAGTAAACGCGGGCCGGCGGCCGCCCGTGCACGGCGGGCAAAGCGCCCGACGGCGACCGTCCGTGGTGGGGGATTCCTCCCAGCAAGCAGACGTAGTTCATGCTTCAACGCCCACGCGAGCGAGCATTGAGGATCGCCGCCCGAAGCTTCGGCGAAGCGGCAATCCCAATGCCGGCCAAGGCGGTCTTCAACAGGACGCATTGGCAGTAGCACTCCGCGGCGCCTCTCAGTTGGACAGCCGCGTCGGGCATGCTCAGGACATTTGCGCCAACAGCTTCGAAATCGCTGCCTTCACAGCTCCACGCCGCTCCCAACCAAGCGACGCGCTGATCGACCGGCGCCGCTCCAGATGCGAGATCGCAGTGATCCGATGCTGCAAGCCAGGCCGCGAAACCGTGGCTGCCAGCGTATCGTGCTCCAAGTAGCGCTTCGGGCGAACGGTGAGGCTGCCGATTGAAACGTCGTAGGGCATCAAGCATCGAAGCGCGAAGCGATGCACACCTTCCGCATCCAGATGAGACTCTCGAATCTCCAGGTAACTGGACAGGTTTCGGATGAGCGGCTCGCAGGAAGACGACAGAAGCAGCATCCCGAACGCCACGCTCACCGCATAGACGTTCGCGATGGCCACTTCGCGTTCCGCCGGAGTGAGTCCGACGATTCCACACCCGCGGCGGCTGGCTTCCAGGCTACGCACGAACGTAAGTCCGACACTCGAGCACCAGTTCAACCCAAGGCCATCGATCCACAGGTCAAGGACGAAGACATAGACCGGGGGCTGGCACACGGCGTGGCTGTTGCTATCCCTGCCGGCCATCAGGAGTTCATCGATCCCCGCGACGAGATCGGGCGGAGGCAATATCGCCTTCGAGAGGGTCTGAAACGGCGGCAGACCAAGCAGACGGGTGCGGCCGGTCGGCGACTTGAGGATAAGCGGCGCAACGCGGGGACGCTCCTCGAACTCACCGCGCTGGGCCGCATACTTCGGAATATAGCGCTGCTGAGAGGTCATATGAATTTCTCCTGTCTTCGTGTGAATTTTGCCGCATGGGCATAGGCGAACACTCGTGGTCGGACTGCATCGGGAGCTAACTCTTGCGGCGAACCTCCAGCTTTTCCGGATAGGCCGCCGGGTTCAGCCGCAGCGCGATGGCCCGCTCTGAGCGCCCATCTGGCGTCAATTTGCGATGGACGGCGTGGTGCACCTTCCCGGCCGCATCCGGCCCTTCGACCGTGAGCCCTCCGCAGGCGCGCAGCTGGGGCAGCAGGTCATCCGCGATGGTGCCGAACAGGGAGTCGAACTGCTTCCGTCGAAGCACCAGCTCCAACACGCCGCTTGGCGTCCGACGCAGCCAACCGACTGGTTCTCCGCCGCCCGGAGTGGCGTCCGCTCCGACCTCCGCAAAACGATGCCGTGCTTTTCCCAAGGCCAACTCGAGCCGTGCGACGGCATCCTGCTGCGCGCCAGCACGCAGGGACTCGCTGGCCATGCGGAACAGCCGGAAGGTGCCAATGCCTGGCTTTTCCCAATCAGCCGGGAGAATGCCCCAGTCGCGCGCTAGCAGACCCGCCGCAAACGCGAGCGCGAAGCGGCCGAGAATCCGCGAGACCTCCGGAGGCAGGGGGCCACGCTTGCGCGCCTCCGCTTCGAACCGTCGAGCGGCGGAGATCACCTTGTTGCGCAGTTCCTCCGGGTTGACCGAGAGCTCCCGCGTTAGGCGCATGATGAAGGCGCGCATAGGTGCGCCACCGCACGTCTCCGCGCTCGCGTTCAGCGCGTCGATCAAGGCGCTCGCGCCGCCGTCAGGCGCATGGTCGAGGATGCCAAATTCGCGCCCGACGAGATCGATGACGGACATCCGGACGCCCAGCGCAGGATCGTTCGCGGCGGCGTTCTTCGCATTGGTCGTGGTGATCGCGTTCGCGCTGCTGAGCAGCACGAACCTCGCGGGGGCCATCTCCTCCTGCCCCATGCGGACTTTCCCGCGGCCGCTCGCCAAGCTCATGGTCGCGAAGCTCAGCAGCTCGGTGCGAGCCCGCGGGCCGGCGCCTGCGACCAGCACCTCGTCGAGCAGGAGAACGCCATCGGCGCTGCGCTGCGCCATGAGCTCCAACCCGTTGGTCGTGGTTGCCCACGTCCCCATTGTGCCGATGCCGAGCAGCGAGCCCACAACGCGAAGCGCCGTGGTCTTCCCGCAACTCGTCGGGCCGACCAGCACCAACAATGGATTGTCGCGGACGCCGACTTCGGCGCCGAACAGCCGGATCAGGGGCGCCTGCAGCGCAAAGCAGAGGACGCCCTGCAGAAGCGTCTGCCTCTTGAGCAGCGGCCCGTAGAGTGCCTTCCAGGCCTGGAGGTCGCGTTGCTCCGCGTGAGCCGCATCTGCTCGGAAGTTGCAGATCAAGTCCGCGGTCCGAACACCGCCAGCAACGATGAAGGTGCCGTCCGGCAGCGCGTAGGCAGCGGTCGCGATCCAGCCGGGCCTGTCGGCCACGAGCAAAGACCTCGTAACCTCGGAGCGCTGGGCGACGAGGCGCCACAGACGACGCTTTTCCTCCGGATTGATGATCTCGATCCCGCGCTCGGCAAGGAACTCGAGGGCCTTCGACAAGGGGCCGACGAAGAGGCGACGGGGCACGGCGACGGAACCGGCACCCACGGTCACCAGCGCATAGCGCCGCCCGTGCTGGTCCGTGGCGCACTCGGCGGCGAGCTCGCCGCGACCGCTGTCGCGGAGGGGGGCGTGCTCAGTCACGGGACACCCCCCTTTCCCACTCTTCCCACCAGTTGCACGCCCCTGCACGGCGCTGCCCCTGCGTGGCGCGGCTGACGATGCAGTGTTGCTGAGCACACCCCATCAACTTGGCGGCTGGAGCCGTCGGCGGGACGCCTTGAGCCGTCTTCAGGGCACGTGACGCTGAATTACCTGTCGCCGTCATCGTCAGCCCCCACTGCCCAGGCCCATGCGCAGGCGCAAGCCGGCGACGGATTGCCGGTCGAGCCAGACGAGGTAGGCGCTGTGATACGGTTCGGGGATGCGGCGCTTTGCGCGGACACGCTTCAGGCCCTTCGGTGTCATGACGACGGGGCGGGAAGGCCACCAGCTCTGCAGCACGTAGGAGACTTGGCGGGGCGCGTCACGAAGCTGCTGGAAGAGCAAGGGCGCCCGCACGTCGGAAGTATTGGGGTTCTTGGGGAGGTGCTTCGCTTCCTCCTTCAGCTCCGCCTTCACTGGGCCGCGCAGCGCGAGGAGGTAGTCGCCCGCTGCGATGCCGTGGAAGTGCAGGATGAAGGTGTTCGACCGTGCCTCGTACTCCCCGTGCAGCTGGGCGTAGAGCCAGCCGCGCGGGTTGCGCGGCAGGTGCTTCAGGGCCAATCGGCGCAGCCAGGCGATCAGCCGCGTCGGGTCGGCGTCGTGCAGCTCGTCAGCGTGGACCGCGTGCGCGGGCCAGACGAGAGTGAAGGGCTTCACCTCCAGCCCAGCCGCACCGGCCTCTCGGGTGCGGACGAGCAACACGCTGCCCTGCGCCCGCTGGAACGCGCGGGTGTAGAGGGGATGGGCGAGCGAGGCAGGCGGGGCTTCACCGTCGCCGCAGGTCAGCCGCATGGCGAGGGCACGCACCACTGAAGTGCTCGACAACGACAGCCGCCTGATGCGCTCGTCGAGTTCTGCACGCGCCTCTTCATCCGTCGAGAAGGCGGGCTTCGTCTTGGTTGCGCGGACCAGCTTCGCCGGATCGTAGACGAGGCGTGTCGGCGCGAGGCGACTGAAGGGGGGATTGCGGGGACGGCCGGGGCGCGCCGCTTGGGCAGCGGAGAACTGCGCGGCGTGCAGCTTGACCACGGAAGTCGCAAACAGAGGTGCGGCCTGCTTCAGCGAAGCCTTCGGCTGTTTCACCGCTCGGTTGCGGGGCGCCGGCATCACCGCGCGCCCTTCACCGGCGGCAGGGTTGCGATCCAGGCCTCGAAGTCGCTGCGCCGAATCATGGTGCGTCGGCCGAGCTTCACGGCCGGTAATTCGCGTTCCTTGATCTTCTTGAAGATCGTGGTGCGGCCCTGCAGGGTCTTGGCGCAGACCTCAGGAATGTCCATCAGGGACATGCCGTCGACAGGGGGCTGAGCAGTAGCGTGATCCGTGCGATGCGGATCATCGCCAGCGGCTTGGTTTTTCGGAAACTGCGGCACTGGAACCTCCGTGGTGGAGATCCCGTGTGCCATCAACGAAGATGCCGCGATGTAGCACAGAACTGTGCTTGAAGCGCTCTGCTAATCCGAAAATACGCTTTATTTATAAAGCACTAGACCTGTTCGAGAGACCCACGCGAATTCGTTCCGATATAGGAATGGGCCACAGAGGCAGCCACCGCCCCTCCCAATGACCGCACCATTCTATATCGGCTCGCACGGCCTCAATTTCGCGCTCGATGGCCCCGTCAACAGGCCTCTCCCGCCCCAAGAGCGCCAACTCGCGCTGGGTGGGGCGGTGGGCATAGTCACTGGATAGATCTACAGGAGCGTTGGGGCTCTCGTGAGCAAAGGCCACGTCGACACGCAGGCAGCGATAATGCGTGGAAGGCGCGAGAGGGTCGCTTGGACGCAGTCGTTGAACGCGAATGAGCCGGCCGAACCTGATAACGCGCTCTGCCTCCGCCGCGGCTGCAACCAAGCTGCGAACATCTTCCTTGGACAGCGATATCCGGCTGGGCCAGCCCATCGCATTTCGTAGCTCGGCAAAAACTCTGTTGGCGCGTTTCGACGAGGATGCGGCTCTCTTGAGGCTGCGCTTTTGGAACTCCACGTCCACCGCGGGGTCACGGAGATCGGCAAGCAGGGCCGATTCGTCCATGTCGGTTTCCACGGTATGCATGGTCACGGGGAAACGCTGCAGACGATGGAGGAGGTCTTGTGTCTGCCCTCTACGGATTTCCGCGAACCCGTCTCGCGCTGCCGATCCCCCGCGCGCGGCAGCCAGATTCAAGGCGACTGAGTCAGGTGCCGCTAACTCCTCGACCGGTATTCCAAATTCCAGGGCCATCGCCCACACGATTTCCACGCGAACCGGTCTTCCTTTTCGCGCGCGATAGAGAACTGCGCTTAGCCTGATGCAGGCGTCCCCGTCGTCACCGCAAAGGAGCCTAGCCAGCTTTGGAATGTTGACGTTCTCACCGAGCAGGGCAGACAGGGCGTCGAGCAGGCTTGGGATTGTGTCCGGCAGCAGGACCATGGAGTTGACGAAGCGTCCTTTTCGGGCGCTGTCGCTCGTGTCCTGCGCAAGTTCGGTGTCCTGGGTAATTTCCGTCCGGGGCCGCAGAGCTTCATGGGCCTCAGCAGATCGGGCGGTGAGGTCGGCAGCGGATATGCGCCGCAGGCGAAGGCGGCGCTCGTAAAACTCTTCGAGGATCGCTTCGTCCGCCGGCGGCGGAAACGGAATGGTGCCCCAATCCATATCAGTGCAGTGGGATCAACGCTGCTTGCTCCTGTGAGGGAACCGTCTCTTGCGCGCCATAATGAGCCCTGCCCGGCCATGTCATCAATGACGCCAGGGGAGGACTGGCTAAACTGGGCAGGGGTAACGGCCGACGCGACCACCCCTGCCCTGACGCAGACTTCGGCGTCCCGTCTACTTAACGTACTCCGTTGGCGGGCGGGAGGGCGACGGCGGTGAGCGGCTTCGCCACCTGGGGCATCTCGGGGAAGTCGCGCCACTTCAGCCGCAGGGTTGCCCCGTTGTGCTCCAGGCGCTGGACAACCGCTTCCCACCAGCCGCCATTCTCGTCGTCCCAGGCGAGCACGACCGAGCCGACCTTCACCGCGGCGAGCGGGTTGCCAGACGATGCCAGGGCCACCGGTGGGGCGGGCACCGGCACCGGCGTGGCGAGGGCGACCAGCCGCTCATAGGTCGCCCGCTTTATCAGCGGCAGGGTCGGCTTGCCGGTCGCGGCGAGCTTGCCCTCGGGGAAGTCCGGGTCGACTTGGTTGAGCTTCACTTGGTCGACCTCGATGATCTTCGCCGTGCTGCCTTCCAGCGCCTTGGCGATGGCATCTCGGCCGGCGGGGTCGAAGCTGGCGCCCCGGGCTGGGCCGTTGCTGTCGGCGTCGATCACCACGAGCCGCTTCGGCGTCGCGTTCATGCTGCTGACCTTTCGTGAGGGGTAGGGGTTGTCGGGGCAAATACTGCCCCAGTGTGAATATAACCCTATAACAAACAAATCTACAAGCAGAGTATTCACACTGTTCAATTCACCCCACGACGCCGTTAGTAGATTTTTTGTTTGGTCCGTTTCTCTCAGCATTTGTCGTAAATGGATAGTTCTTGGAGGTTTCTTCGACCCGGCACCCTTGTGTCGGGGCAGCTCGGCTGGCGGAGCGCTACGCTGGCGAGCGCGGCGGCACCGGCGCGTCGAGGCCCGCCGTGATGCCCTCCTTCCGCGCCCGTTCGCCGGCGACCGCGGACGTTCGGTAATTCTGTTTGTAGTCAATGGCTTAGATCGGCTATACTGCCCCTGCTGGCAGGCCTCCGCCGCTCACTGCCGCGATCAACCCGCAGCGGCACCCCCGACATCCATCCATGCCTCTCAGCGACACCAAGCTTCGCGCGGTGCGACCCACCGGCGCGCGCGTCGAGCTGCCCGACCGCGGTGGGCTGTCCCTCCGCGTCGGCGCCAGCGGCGCCATGACCTGGACCCTCACCTATCGGGTGAAGGGCAAGGGAGACCCCGGCGAGGGCCGGGTCGCCCGCCTCGCCGGCCCAAAGTGCCGCATGGCCCTCGGCAGCTACCCCGCCATGGGCCTCAGCGAGGCCCGTGAGGCCGCCCTGGCGGCTCGCAGGCTCGCCCGTGACGGCATCGACCCAGGCGCCGCCCAGCGGGCTCAGGCGGCCGCCCAGGCGGCTGCCATTACCGTCGCCGACTTGATCGAGCGCTACGCCGCCGACCATCTGCGTCGCAACCTGCGCTCCGCCCCCGTGGTGGAGGCGCTGCTGGCCCGTCACGTCCGCCCCGCCTGGGGTCACCGGCCGGTGGCGGAGGTCACGCGCGGTGATCTGCTGAAGCTGCTCGACGATGTCCGCCAGCCCCGCCCCGTCGAGGTGAGGACCCGCGGGCGGGGAACCTTCACTGTCGACCGCGGCGGTGCGGGCGCCGCCGCCGAGGTGCGCAAATGGGTGCGGGCGATGTTCCAGTATGCTGTCGAGGCCGAGATGCGGCCCGACAACCCCTTTGCGGGGGTGCGGAACCGTGACCGTGCGAGGCCGCGCGACCGGGTGCTGTCGATGGAGGAGTTGCGGGCGGTGTGGACGGCGGCGTGTGCGACGCCCTACCCCTGGGGCCCGTTCTACCAATTGCTGATCCTGACCGGCTGCCGGCGAGGCGAATGGGCGACGGCCCGATGGTTATGGCTGGACGAGGCCTGGTCGGCGCTCGAGATCCCCGCCGAGCACTACAAGACCGACCGGCCCCACGTGGTGCCGCTCAGTCCGCTCGCGCGCAGCATCGTCGCCGCGCTGCCAGCGCCGGTAACGGGGGATCACCTGTTCTCGTCGGATGGCGGGCAGACGGCCATTGCCGGGTTCAGCGATGCGAAGGCGGCGCTGGAGCGACTGGCGGCGGCCTACTACGGTGGGCCGATGACGCCCTGGGTGGTGCATGACCTTCGGCGGTCGATGGCCACCCACATGGAGCGGCTGGGAGTGGCGCCGCATGTCATCGAGGCTTGCCTCGGACATGTGCTGAAGGGGGTCGCCGGCACCTACCGCCGATACAACTTCCTGCCCGAGAAGCTCGATGCCCTTCAGCGATGGGCTGACACCGTGCGGGAGACGCGAACGCTGACCGCCGCAGCAGCTTAACGACATCTGGACGGAGAGCCGGCTTTTACTGCAACAAGTCATCAGGGTAGAGCGGCGCTACCTCGCTGTTCCTCCCGAGTGCCGCGTTAAACTCAACGCGGTTGAAACGGTGCGCCACGCTGTCGAAAGACAACATCAGCGCCCGCCCGTATTCGCGGTGCTCCGTCCGGCTTTTGACCGCGCTGTCCGTCGTCTCCGTGCGGTCCTTCGTTTCGGCAAGGGCTATACCGTCACGATACTTGCGGCCATCCACGCACACCACAAAGTCGGGGTAGTAGCCTCGGCCTGTTTCTGGCAGCACAATCCGGACAGACCAGTCATCCTTCGCGTTCGGCCGTGGAAGGTTGCGAGTCCACCAAAGAACCCGGCCGTCCTGTGTGTCTAGCCAGTCCGCGAATGATTGTTCCCAGGTGTTCAAACCTGGCGGCATACAGCCGTATAGGTTCAGCGGAGAGGGCGGCAGCGGGTCCGGGCTTTCCAGCTTAGTTGGAAGATCGGCAGCATCAACAACCTCCGTGCAAGCCGCCGCAGCCCGCCTCAGCGCATCGCGCAACAGGTTGGGCGCTTGGACAAGAATGATGTTTAAGGCGCGGCGCAGCGCCTTCTGGTCTACCGCCGGCAGGCCGCGTTCCGAAAGCTGCGCTGCCAGTCGGTCTTGTAGCCTCCGTCCAAGTTCGGCGGGGTTGATATACTGACTGACGCGCAGCAGCTCATGAGCGTTTTGCCGCGCGAACAGTTCATTAATGGCGGCTTGCTCAACCCTGCGGGCCTGCGCTGTTCGCTCGAAAAGGTCTCCCTCCTGGCGTTCGACGCTCGCGGTTGTCTGCCCCGCTGCGAGTAGCTGCTCGGGCGTAAAGCGCACATTCCGGATCAGCGCGTCCAGCAGGTCATTCGGACCTCTGGGCATCTTCTCGGTCCGCAGCCTGTCAGGGACAACTAGACCCGCCCGGCGGGGATACTGGAAGGTCATCGCCTGAGCCGTGGGGCGGCGTGGCGCGGGCGTGCCGGGCTGGGGTCCGGCCGGCACGGGCCCGGGCGCCTGCGTTTCCTCAAGACGGCCGAACAACGTCTGGGGCCACGGCGCCGGCGCCGGCATGGCACGGGATATGTCCGGCGTCGCAGGTCGCGGAGCGACTTCGGGCGGAGGTTCAAGGACAAGCCGCGCCTGCCCGTCAGCTCCGATCAGGGTGACGTTCCCGCCTTCCCCGACCGCCGCTTCAAAGACCTGCACGCCGTCCGTCACAACCGAGATGGCGTCCCGCATCGCCTTGATGCGGTCGGCCGCCGCCTGCAAGCCGGTCTGACCCTGCGCGTCCGACAGAAACACCCAACCTGTGTCGAGGATGGGCGCGAGGTCCGTGCGGGGCTGCAAAAGGGGGTGGACGCGCATGATGCGCCCGATCACCTGCAACCCGAACGACGTGTCAATGACTGGCCGGAGGGCGCAGAGGGTGAACGCCCGGGGTGCGTCGAACCCCGTGGCGACGGCCATCTTGAACACCAGCACTTCAACGGCTGGGTCATTGGCCAATGCCTGCACATTCGGGTCAGGCTCATCGGCGGTATGCACAGCGACGGATTCCGCTGCGAAGCCCAGGCTCCCGGTCAGAAACTCCTTCACCTTAGCCGGTGTCCAGCCGTTGCTTGATGCCTGGACCAGCAGCAGCGGCACTAGGGGGAAGCCGGCCTTTACCAGTTCCCGTTTCAACGCGCGGTGCTGCTCCACGGCTTTGCGGAGCGCCACGTCATTGAGGTCCAGCAGCTCGGCGCTCGTGCCCCGAGCAACGAAGCTGACAGCTTTGACGCGCGGCTTGTTCAGGCGCGCCGCGACTACCCGGTCCCGCGAGACAGCGACGTGTTGGAACTTTACAATGTCCAGGCCGCGTCGCAGAACTTCCACGTCAGCGTCGTTCGGGGTAGCCGTCGCGCACATCAGCAGGTCCGGCGCGAGCACGTCCGAGAAGAAGCGGAACGCCTCTGTCCCGGGCCGGAAGCTGTGATGTGCCTCATCCACCACCGCGCCCAGCAGGAACCCCGCTCCACGAAGGGAGGCAACCAGCGTGTCCAACGCCGGGGCGCCGTCGTCATCCATCCGCATCCGGCGGGTGTCCGCCCGGCGGGCAGCGACGCTCGCCCAGGTCGCGACGAACACGTCACCGGGCCGGGTGCCCACATCCAGGCGGTCCTTCACCGGATCGCGCACGCGGAGCCCCGGCGCAGCCTCCCGCAGCGCCGTTATGGTCTGCCCAATCAGCCCGGCGAAGGGCGCGAACCAGAACCACACGACCGGGGCGCCACGGCTGACTGCCTCGGCTGTCGCGGCGAGCATCACCGTCTTGCCCGATCCCGTCGGCGCTTCGAGCAACGCGCAGCCAATCTGCTTCGTGATGCGCCGCCGCTGGGTGGGCGCTGCCCGTATCTTCGTAGCGGTGTCGAGGGCAGCAGCCGAGAGGCGGTCAGCAGCCTCCTGTTGGTAGTCCCTGAGAACCAGAGGGGCTGCGGCGCGACGGGACATGGTGCTACAGCCCGGCGATCAGTTGCGGAAACTCGGCCAGCAGCCGATCCGGGACTTGCTCCACCGGGACGGCGGGCATGTCGAGCGCGTCGCGCAGCAGCGCGGGCGCGGGGGAGAACGCGACCAACGACCCGAGAACGGCAAGTTGCCGGAGCTGCGCAACCGCCTCCTCCGTCACGCGCGGTAGGAAGGCGATGATGGGATCGGCCGGGTGGCGCGGATCAGGGTGGGCAATCTGCACAGGCGCAGCGGGATCGAAGGGCCGAACGGGACGGTCATGCCGAAGCTGCAAGAGGGTCCAGAGAGCGCCATCGTCTAGGTCATAAAGCACGTCATCCCAATTCATACGCTGAGTGCGGAGATAAGCGAAATCTCCTTTCATTGGCGGCGCGGTCCCATAACCTTTAATCACCCGCCGGAGGCGCTCTGCGCACACATCACGGCAAATCGTCTTACTCGGGTCTTCTGGCAGCTTCTCCGAGTTTGAGACAAGCACAAAGCGCCGATCACCCAGGTCAGCGGAATTTAAGCTTAGAACAGCGTGGCCGGTAGTCCCGCTGCCTGCGAAAAAATCGAGAATAAGGCCGTCTCTCGGCGTAACTTGAGAAATCAGCGATGAAACCAAGCTTCTAGGCTTTGGATAGCTGAAGAGGTCTTCTTCAAATATGCCACGCAACTCGGCAGTGCCCTCGCCATTCGTGCCACTCCGAAGCGATGCTCGCTTGGCCGCCTCACTCGTTCCAATAATGATGGACGGTGTAGGTTGCATCTCGCTCCGCACTGACTTGGGCGTCACGCGCCGTCGAGGCGTTCCCCAACCAATCTTTTTGCCTACTAACAGTTCAACCCCGGGAAGGCCCGGTCGCAGCAGGGGTTTCTTTCGCTTTCCTCTTCCGGAGTGAGGGACAGCCCTGTCAAAAATCGCTTTCTCGAGGGCATCAAGTGTTGGAAAAACCTCAAACCGATCATTCTCCGGCCAGATAACTTCGTCTGCGGCTATGATCTCGGAAGCAGTTCTTCCCTTCCCACCCTTAGTATCCTCGATTTTCTCCACGAATGCCCACACCCTATCGGGATTGCATGGATAGTGTATTTCATTGCTTGGGTTAACTAGTGGGAAATACGAATTTGGCCGCTTTCTGTAGTTCTTACTCTGTGTTAATGTAACAGACTGAGAGACTTCTCCATCCTTACCTTTTTTATAGGCGGCGTTAGTTTTGGGAACGCCAGAAAAGCGTGCTCCATTGTTGCCATAAGCAAGCACGTGTTCATGATCTATTGAAATCGACCCTGGCTTAGCGTCACCGACCGCAGTTCGCGTGCGCCACACGAAACTCCCAAGGCGCATCCCCGGAAATACTTTCTCCATAAGGAGATCTAGACGCGCTCTGTTTTCATCGTTGATACATACGAAAATAACGCCATCTTGCGCCAGAAGATCGCGAGCAACCATCAAGCGTCGGTAAAGAAATTCTATCCATAAAGACTGCCTATACCGGTCATTCGCTCCAATAAATTTATCATTATAGCTAAAGTCGGCGTTTCCTGTGTTGTAAGGGGGGTCGATGAATATGCAATTGACACGCCCAGCATAGGCGATCCGCAGCGCCCTCAACGCATCCCAGTTGTCACCCTCGATGACTAGATTGCGCCACCCGCGCTCGTCCAGCGGTGCCGTTGATAGCTCCGGGTCGAGTTCAAGAGCCACGAAGTCGGTGTTCATGGCGCGGTCGGGTTCGATGCCCTCCCGCTCCCAAACCAGGCCGAAGTTCCGCCGCACGTCTCGCCGTTCGAGCAACTCAATGAGTTGTTCGCGCGATAAGTGGTTATATCGTCCAGACTGTTCCATCGTGGCGGATGCTACCGCACGGCTGCCACGCCGTCAGCGCCATCTCGGGAGATTCCGCGGTGCCTCCCCCGTTTTGGGCGGAGCGGTAAAGCCGGGCTGCCCTGGAAGCGGGGGCCGGATAGGGTGCCGCTTTCGAGCGGTTGGCGGCGGCTTTGGGCGACCCACAGCGAACGTCGGCAGCTGCAACCCCTTGATGCGATACAACCTGCCGAACCTCGGCGAACGGCCGCGAACAGCCCCGCCGCACTTGCCAAGGTTGGGGTCGAGGGTTCGAATCCCTTCGCCCGCTCCAGTCGGTCATCCAGAACACATTCTCCGTACTGGCGACGCCTCGCAGAAGCGCGGCCTTTCGCCACGTTTTCCGCCCCCACCTTGAGACTTCACGGGCGGCGCCGAGCCCCGGCGCGCGTTTCTCTCCGGGCTTTTCTCTCCGGACCTTGGACTAGCCCGATCCAGTCTACAAGCCCCAACCCGTTGTTCTGCCTCATCTTTGCGGCATCGCAGGGCTTGGATGTTCAGCAACCGCTTCGCCCGGGCGAACGCCTCGGACGTCTGAATCCGGCGCGTCGCAGGCCCAAGCCCCTCGAATCTCCCGATCCTGTGTTACCCTTCCGGTATGGATGGCCAGGAGCGCGGGCGCCGCGACGCAGCCCCAGAGGCACGGGCGCGACAGATCATTGACGCCGGCCTCGCGGCCGCGGGCTGGATCGTCCAGGACCGCGCCGAAGTGAACCTGCACGCCGGCCCTGGCATCGCCGTGCGCGAGACCCCGACCGCCACAGGCCCCGCCGACTACCTGCTCTTCCTCGATGGCCGCGCCTGCGGCGTTCTGGAGGCGAAGCCCGAAGGCACGACCCTGTCAGGCGTGGTGCACCAGGGCGACGACTACACGCGCGCCGCACCGGCCAGGTATCCCGCCTGGGCCGACCCGCTGCCCTTCGTCTACGTGTCGACTGGCGCCGAGACCCTGTTCCAGGACGCCCGCGACAAGGCTGCCCCTTCTGGCGCCCGCCCCCGCCGCGTCTTCGCCCCCCACAGGCCCGAGACGCTGCGCGCCACCCTCGCGGCCGGCAGCAGCCTTCGCGCCCGCCTCGCCACCCTGCCGCCGCTCGACCCGACGCGCCTGCGCCCCTGCCAGGCCGAGGCCATCGCGGGCGTCGAAGCCTCGCTCGCCCAGGGCAGGCCCCGCGCCCTGGTCTCCATGGCGACCGGCGCCGGCAAGACCTTCACGGCCTGCGCGCTTACCCACCGCCTGCTCTCGCCGCCCGTCCGCATGGGCCGGGTGCTGTTCCTGGTCGACCGCGCCAACCTCGGCACCCAGGCGAAGCGCGAGTTCGACGCCTTCGTCCCCTTTGGCGCCCCCGGCGGCGCCGGCCTGCTGTTCCGCGAGGAGTTCACGGTCCAGCACCTGCAGGGCAGCACCATCGATCCCTCGGCCAGCGTCGTCATCTCCACCGTTCAGCGCCTGTATTCCGTCCTGCGCGGCCAGCCCTTCGACGACGCCGACGACGAGCGCGGCGGCTTCGAGCGCGCCGCCGGCAGCGGCGAAGACAGGGGGGCCGAGCGCCCCGTCATCTACAACCCCGCCATCCCGCCCGAGACCTTCGACCTCATCATCGTGGATGAGTGCCACCGCTCCATCTACGGCAACTGGCGGCAGGTGCTGGAATACTTTGACGCCTTCCTCGTCGGCCTCACCGCGACACCCGGCCGCCACACAATCGGCTTCTTCCAGCAGAACATCGTCAGCCAGTATCCCTTCGAGCGCTCCGTCGCCGACGGCGTGAACGTGGACTTCGAGGTCTGGCGCGTCCGCACCGAGGTCGGCGAGCGCGGCGGCACCATCCCCGCCGGTTTCACCGTCCCCCACCGCGACAAGGAGACGCGCCGCCGCCGCCTCGCCGCGCTGGACGAGGATCTGCCCTACACCCCCGGCCAGCTGAACCGCGCCGTGGAGGTGCCGAACCAGATCCGCACCGTGATGCAGGCCTATCGCGACGCCCTGCCCACCCAACTCTTCCCCGGCCGGCAGGAGGTGCCGAAGACCCTGATCTTCTGCCAGTCCGACAGCCACGCCGAGACGGTGACCGAGATCGCCCGCGAGGTCTTCGGCGGCGATGCCCGCTTCGCGCAGAAGATCACCTACCGCGCCACCGGCCGCAGCGGGCAGGAGCTGATCCAGGATTTCCGGACCGATCACCTGTTCCGCATCGCCACCACCGTGGACATGGTCGCCACCGGCACGGACATCAAACCGCTGGAGGTCGTGATCTTCCTGCGCGACGTCCGCAGCGCCCAGTATTTCGAGCAGATGCGCGGCCGCGGCGCCCGCACCATCCTGCCCACCGACCTGCAGCGCGCCACGCCCTCCGCCGAGCGGAAGGACCGCTTCATCATCGTGGACGCGGTCGGCGTGACGGAGAGCGTGAAGACGCCGACCGAGCCGCTGGAGCGCGACCGCACCCTCAGCCTGGAAGCCCTGCTGGAGCGCGTCGCCTTCGGCCACACCGACGAGGACACCTGCGCCACCCTCGCCGGCCGCCTGGCCCGCCTGGAACGCCGCCTGCCCGACCCGGCCCGCGCGGAGCTTCGCCAGGCTGCCGGCGGCGCCACGCTGACCGACCTGGCCCGCGCCCTGGTGGACGCCGCCGATCCCGTCCGCATCGAGGCCCGCGCCCGCGATGCTGCCGCCGCGACGCCCGACGACGAAGCCGCCTGGGACGCCGCCGCCGAGGGGCTGCGCGCCGAGGCCTGCCGGCCGCTCGCCGCCAACCCCGCCCTGCGCCGCGCCATCCTGGAGGCGCAGCGCACGACGGAAATCATCGTGGACGAGCTGACGGCCGACGCCGTGCTCTCCGCCGATTTCGACCTGAACCGCGCGACCGAGATCACCGAGCGCTTCGGCCGCTTCCTGGCGGAGGAAGCCGACCGGCTCGCCGCGCTCGCCATCCTCTATGCCCGGCCGCATGCGCAGCGCCGCCTGACCTACGCCATGCTGCAGGATCTGCGCGCGGCGATGGCGCGGCCGCCCTGGCTGCTGGACGACAAGGCGGTCTGGGCGTGCTACCGGCGCCTGCATGCAGGGCAGACCCGCGCGCCGGCGGGGCTGCTGACCGACCTGGTGGGGCTGGTGCGCTACGCCATCGGCGCGCGCGCGGTGCTGGCCCCCTTCGCGCCGGACGTGAACCGCAATTTCGAACTGTGGCTCGGCCGCGAGAAGAAGGCCGGGCGCGACTACACCGAGGCGCAGATGGAGTGGCTGCGGCTGATGAAGGACTGGGTGGCGAGCAACGTGGAACTGACGCTGGCCGATCTGCGCGAAGCCTCGGACTTCTCGTCGCGCGGCGGCACCGCGCGGGCGCGCGCGCTGTTCGGCGCGGAGCGACTGCCGGCGCTGGTGGATGACCTGACCGACGCGCTGGTGGCTTAAGCATGGATGCGCTGCCGCGTGAGGGCCTGCCGCCGGGATGGGGTGCTGCATCTCTCGAAACGATCTGCGAGATAAATCCTTCGACGGACATCAGCGCCATCAGCGGCGACACAGCTATCACCTTCGTGCCGATGGCAGCGGTTGGCGCGCTGACGAATACGGTGGACACGAACACGACGCGCCCGCTTCGCGAGATCACAACGGGCTTCACGCGGTTCCGAAGCGGCGATGTGATCTTCGCGAAGATCACGCCGTGCATGGAGAACGGGAAGATCGCTCTCGTGCCCGAGCTACCCCAAGGCATCGGCATCGGTAGCACCGAGTTTCACGTCGTCCGTCCCAAGCCCGGCATCGATGCTGCCTACGTCTGCTACTATCTGATGCAGGAAAGCTTTCGAGCGACCGCCCGGTCGTCCATGAGTGGAGCGGTAGGCCAGCAGCGTGTTCCGGCTACCTTCCTCCGCGAAGCCGTCATGCCGGTCCCGCCAGCGGCCGAACAGACCCGCATCGTCGCCGCGGTGAACGCGCTGTTCGAGGAGGTGGAGGCCGGCGAAGCCGCGCTGGCGCGTGCGCGCGAGGGCCTGACGCAGTTCCGCGCAAGCCTTCTCCACGCCGCCTGCACCGGCGCCCTCACCGCCGACTGGCGCGCTGAGAACCCAGCAGACAGCCCGCCCGAACAGCTACTTGCAGCGATTGCGGAGGAGCGGGCACGCAAAGTCGCCAAGCGATACCGTGACGCCGAGACTCCCGAAGGTCCACCACCGTTCGATCTGCCCCCCAGTTGGGGTTGGGCGACCGTGGATCAGTTGTGCTGGAAGATCGACTATGGATCATCGGCGCGCTGCCGGCCCCTGCCTGACGGAGTGCCTGTGCTCCGTATGGGAAACATCCAGAACGGCCGGCTCGACTATGCCGAACTCAAGCATCTCCCTCGCGACCACAATGAGTTTCCCGACCTGCTGCTGGAGCGGGGTGACCTTCTGTTCAATCGCACGAACAGCGCCGAGCTCGTCGGCAAGACGGCTGTCTTCGAGGGGCACGACCGTCCGGTCTCGTTCGCGTCGTATATTGTTCGTGCGAAGGCTGTGCACGTCCGCTCGCCGTTTTTGGCGCACTACATCAACTCCCCGCTTGGGCGGCAGTGGATCGCATCGGTGATGACGCAGCAGGTTGGCCAGGCAAATGTCAGCGGCGGTCGCCTTCGCACGCTCTGCGTCCCTGTTCCACCGCTGCTCGAACAAGACGAGATCATCACCCGCGTGGCGGACTGTTTGGATGTGGCGCGCGATGCCGCACTTGGCGATCCCTTCGTCGAGGAAGCCGCGCAGCTTCGCCAATCCATCCTCCACGCCGCCTTCACCGGCCGCCTCGTCCCGCAGGACCCGGCTGACGAACCCGCCGCCGCGCTGCTCGCGCGCCTCCGCGCCACGCCGGCGGCTTCTCGCCGTCCCCGCGCGCGCCGCACCGCCACGCAGCCCGACCTGATCGAGACCCCCGCATGAGCGAGACCGAGAACGTCCTGACCGCGAAGGTCTGGAACCTCGCCCATGTCATGAACAACGCCGGCGTCGGCTCCGGCGACTATGTGGAGCAGGTCACCTACCTGCTCTTCCTCAAGCTCGACGCGGAGCGGGAGGAGGACGGCCTGCCCTCCCTCCTGCCGGAGGAGTGCCGCTGGGCGCGCCTCGCCGCGCTCTCCGGCCGCGAACTCGCGCAGCACTACGCCCGCACGCTGGAGACGCTGGCCGGCCAGCCCGGCCTCGTCGGCACCATCTACACCCGCGCCCGCAACACCATCGAGGAACCGGCCCATCTGCACCGCCTGGTGCGGATGATCGGCGCCGAGAGTTGGTCGGGCTTCGGCGTGGACGTGAAGGGCGCGATCTACGAAAGCCTGCTGGAGCGCACCGCCTCCGACACCAAGTCCGGCGCCGGCCAGTATTTCACCCCGCGCCCCGTCATCGGGGCCTGTGTCGAGGTGGTGGACCCCAGGCCCGGCCAGACGGTCTGCGACCCCGCCTGCGGCACCGCCGGCTTCCTCCTCGCCGCCTTCGAGCACATGCGCCGGAAGCCCGAGGCGCGCGACCGTGAGACGGGGCGGCGCATGCGGGAGGAAGGCTTCACCGGCTTCGACATCGTCGCCGGCGTCGCGCGGCTCGCCGCCATGAACCTCTACCTGCACGGCCTCGGCCGCGCCGACGTCACGCCGATCCACCGCGCCGACGCGCTGCTGGCCGATCCCGGCCGCCGCTGGGACGTGATCCTCACCAACCCACCCTTCGGCCGGCGCCAGTCCATCCAGGTCTTCACCGGCGATGGCGAGGCGGAGACGGAGCGCGAGGACTACCAGCGCCCCGACTTCAACGTGACCACCGGCAACAAGCAGCTCAACTTCGTCCAGCACATCATGACCGTGCTGGCGCCGGGCGGCGTCGCCGCCGTGGTGCTTCCCGACAACGTGCTGTTCGAGGGCGGCGCCGGCGAGAAGATCCGCCGCCGCCTGCTCGACGAATTCGAGTGCCACACCCTGCTGCGCCTGCCGACCGGCATCTTCTACCGCCAGGGCGTGAAGGCGAACGTCCTGTTCTTCGAGGCCCGGCCGCGGCGCAAGGAACCCTGGACCGAGGCGCTGTGGGTCTACGACCTCCGCACCAACAAGCGCTTCACCCTGAAGGAACGCCCGCTGCGCGACGCCGACATGGCGGAGTTCGTCAGCCTGGCCAGGCTCTCCGACCGCGCGAAGCGCCAGGAGACCGAGCGCTTCAAGCGATTCGGCTACGCCGAGCTGGCCGCGCGCGAGAAGCTGGACCTGAACCTGTCCTGGCTGCGCGAGGACGGCGCCACCGACCCCGCCAGCCTGCCCCCGCCCGCCGAGATCGCGGCGAGCATCGCCGAGGATCTCGAGACCGCGCTGGCTCGCTTCCGCGCGGTTGCGCTGCGTCTGGGCTAGATGTTTGGTGCCGGCATTTGGTGGTGCGGGTTTGCAGAGAACCTGTGGGGCTCTGCGGCCCATGATCGGCAGATGAACTCGTAGGGGGTGAGACCCTTCAGGCTCCTGAGGCGCCTCGCGTAGTTGT
Organism: Falsiroseomonas sp. CW058; assembly: GCF_050563535.1. Classification (NCBI taxonomy): domain Bacteria; kingdom Pseudomonadati; phylum Pseudomonadota; class Alphaproteobacteria; order Acetobacterales; family Roseomonadaceae; genus Falsiroseomonas; species Falsiroseomonas sp. CW058. Next base: position 180,621 of record NZ_JBNXUO010000006.1, on the reverse strand, counting down.
AGGCGTCGAGGAACAGGGCGAGGTGATGCCTGAGCTCATCGTGGCTGCCGCAATGGTAGCGCTGGACGGTGGCTTCCTTGAGCGTCCTGTTCATTCGCTCAACCTGAACGTTCGTCCACGGGTGGAATGGCTTGGTCACGCGGTGCTCGATGTGGCTCTGCGCGCAGGCGAGCTCGAAGGAGTGGGAGGTGGGGGTTTGGCGGGATTGGCGCTGCTCCGCCGCGTATTCGGCGGTGGACGCGCATCGGCGCCGACACTGGCAACGTGGCCGCGCCATGATCTTGGGGCTTGATGCATTGATGATCGAGGTATAGCGTTCGGGCATGGACGCCGCCCGCCGAGCCCCTTCCCCCCGCGTCGACTACGCCTCCCGCGACTACTGGGCGGGCACCATCAAGATGGGCCTGAGCAAGTTCTTCATCCTGCGCGTGCTGCACGACGGGCCGATGCACGGCTACGACATCGCCCGCCTGGTCGAGCGCACCACCAATGGTTGCTGCTCCCCCACCGAGGGCACGATCTACCCGGTGCTCCGCGAATTCGAGGCCGGCGGCTTCGTCACCGCGACCGAGGAGGTCGTCGGCGGCCGCCAGCGCCGCGTCTACGAGCTGACCGATGCCGGTCGCGCCGCCTTCCGCGTGGCGCTGGAGGCCTGGATGGAGGCGACCGCCGCCCTGCAGGACACCGGCCGCGCCTTCGCCGCCGCCGACCGCGCCCGGGAGGAGCGGCGCCCCGGCGGGGAGTGCTGCGCGTGACCCGAAGCGCCTCTTTTCCTGCCTGCATACCTCAACCCCCTATGCATCAGGGAGCATGCCCATGAGCGCACCCAGCCTGCCCGTCGTCGTGATCGGCGCCGGCCCCGTCGGCCTCGCCGCCGCCGCGCAGCTCCTCGGCCGTGGCCTCGAGCCCCTTGTGCTGGAGGCCGGGCCCGACATCGGCCACGCGGTCCGCGCCTGGGGCCACGTCCGCATGTTCTCGCCCTGGGAGTTCAACACCGACGCCGCGGCGCGGGCGCTGCTCGAGGCCGAGGGCTGGTCGGCGCCCGACCCCACGCACTATCCGACCGGCTCCGAGCTCGTCGCCGACTACCTCGCCCCGCTGGCCGCGACGGCGGCGCTGCGCGGGCGCATCCGCACCGGCGCGAAGGTCGTGGGCGTCGCGCGCCGCGACTTCGGGCGGCTGCACGGCGGGGCCGGCCGCGACGCGGCCCCCTTCGTGGTGCATGTCGAGACCTGCTGCGGCGTGCGGGCGGTCGAGGCGCGCGCGGTGATCGACTGCTCCGGCACCTGGCATGCGCCCAACCCCGCCGGCAGCCACGGCATGCCCGCGCCCGGCGAGGCCCGGCACGCGGCGCGCATCGCCTACGGCATCCCCGACGTGCTCGGGGCCGAGCGCGCGGCCTATGTGGGCCGCACGACGCTCGTCGTCGGCGCCGGACACTCGGCGATGAACGCCGTGCTGGACCTCGCGGAACTGGCGCGGCAGGCGCCGGGCACGCGGATCCTCTGGGCCTTCCGCCGGCCGCTCGGCGCGGTGAACTTCGGCGGCGGCGCGAAGGACGGGCTCGCGCAGCGGGGCGAGCTGGGCGCCCGCGCGCAGGCGCTGGTCGAGACCGGCGCCGTCACCGCCCTCGCGCCCTTCCTCATCGACCGCATCGCCGAAGCGGATGGCAAGCTCGCCGTCACCGGCCGGCAGGAGGCACGCACGACGACGGTGCAGGCCGACCGCGTGATCGTCGCCACCGGCTTCCGTCCCGATCTCTCCTTCCTGCGGGAGGTACGGCTCGGCCTGGACCCCGCGGTGGAGGCGACCCCGGCGCTCGCGCCGCTGATCGACCCGAACCTGCATTCCTGCGGCACGGTGCGTCCGCACGGCGAGGTCGAGCTCCGCCACCCGGAAGCGGGCTTCTACATCGCCGGCATGAAGAGCTACGGCCGCGCGCCGACCTTCCTGATGGCGACGGGGCACGAGCAGGTGCGCTCGATCGCGGCCTTCCTCGCCGGCGATGTCGAGGCGGCGCGTCGGGTCGAGCTGGTGCTGCCGGAGACGGGTGTCTGCTCGACCGACCGCGCGCCGGCAGGCGCCGCGACCGCCTGCTGCGGCCCCGTCGAGACAGCCCAGCAGGTGCTGGCGCCGGTCGCGGCCGGCGGCGGCTGCTGCGGCTGAGGACACGCGGGTGAGCATGGCATCGGCCGTCGCGCACGCACCCGACCGGCCCCGGATGGCGGTGATCTCCGCCATCGGGCTCGGGCAGATCCTGTCCTGGGGCTCGACCTACTACCTGCCGGCCGTGCTGGCCGTGCCGATCGAGCGGGACACCGGCTGGTCGCTCGGCTGGATCTTCGGCGCACTGTCGGTCGGGCTGGTGGCGTCGGGCCTGGTCTCGCCGCTGGTCGGACGGCTGATCCACCGCCACGGCGGCCGTCCGGTGCTCGGCGGCGCGGCGGCGCTGATCGCGCTCGGACAGCTTGGCCTCTGGGCGGCGCCGAACCTCGCAGTCTTCGTCGCCGCCTGGGTGGTCATCGGGCTCGGGATGGGAGCCGGGCTCTACGACCCGGCCTTCTCAACGCTGGGCCGGCTCTACGGCGAGGCGGCGCGGTCCGCGATCACCAAGGTCACCCTGTTCGGCGGCTTCGCCAGCACGGTCTGCTGGCCGTTGACGGCGCTGCTGGAGGCATGGGTCGGCTGGCGCGGCGCGTGCCTCGCCTACGCGCTCGTCCACCTCGCGGTCGTGCTGCCCTGCTACCTGCTCCTGGTGCCGAAGGAGGCACGCGCGCCGGAGGCGTCCGCCACCGGACCTGCCGGCGCACGGCCCGGACATCTGCCGCCCGAGCAACGCCTGGCCTTCAACCTCCTCGCCATCGTCTTCACGCTCGCCTACGCCGTCATGACGGTGATCGCGGTCCACCTGCTCACGCTGCTGCAGGCGCGTGGGCTGGAACTGGCCGCGGCGGTCGCCCTCGGCGCGCTGGTCGGCCCGGCACAGGTCGGCGGCCGCGTGCTGGAAATGGTCTTCGGGCGTGGTGCGCACCCGATCTGGACGCTGGTGGTCTCCAGCGGGCTGGTCGCCCTCGGCGCGATCCTGCTGCTCGTCGTGCCCGGCTGGGCGGCGGCTGCGATCATCCTCTACGGCATCGGCAGCGGGCTGCGGTCCATCGTGCGGGGCACCGTGCCGCTCGTGCTGTTCGGCAAGGAGGGCTACGCGATCCTCATGGGGCGCCTCTCCGTGCCGACGCTGCTCGCGACGGCGGCCGCGCCGATGCTGGGCGTCTGGGCGCTGGGTGCCTTCGGGCCGGAGGGCACGCTTATCGCGCTGGCGATCGCGGGCGTGGTGAACCTCGCCCTCGTCGCCCCATTGGTGCCCCTCGCGATCAGGCGGAGCGGCCGAGCCGCCGCAGAATGACGAGCCCGGCCAGCGTGACGATGGCGAGGTGGCCGAACGCGATCGCCCAACCCGCCGCGCCGGTCCCGGCCAGGTCGAGCGCGAGGCCGACGCCGATGGGGCCGAGCAGGCCGCCCGCATAGCCGCACATGCTGTGCAGCCCCATCGTCGCGCCGCGCCTGTCCTTCTCCGCCGCCTGCACCGTGCCCGCGGTGAGCGCCGAGCTGTCGAGGTAGATCGCCGCGTTCCAGGCCAGCACGCAGAGCGCGGCCAGCGGCGCCGAGACGAGCAGCGACCAGCCGGCCAGCAGCGACAAGGCGGCGGCTCCGCCAATCGCGGCGGCGACGACGCGCGGCCGCCCGAAGCGCTGGGCCGTCTCGTTGCCGGTGATCGAGACGGCGATGCCAACCAGGCCAGCGGCCGTGAAGAGCACGCTCGGCCCCGGCAGCCAGGCCGGCGCGCCGTGCAGCGCGACCGCGGCCGCGAGGAAGGTCACGCCCCAGGCGCGGAGCGCGGCCAGCTCCCAGGTGTGCACCGTGTAGCCGGCGATCCAGGCCATGGCCGCCCGGTTGCGCAGCACCGGGCGGAAGTCGAGCAGGGCCATCGGCGCCGCGGCGGGCCGTGGCGCCGACCGCGGCATCACCGCCGCGCCGATCGCAAAGGCCACCGCCGCGCAGGCAGCGCCGAAGGCGAAGGCGGCCGGCGGGCCAGCGAAGGCTGCGAGTCCGCCGGCCAAGGCGAAGGACGCCGCGCCGGCGATGCCCACACCGGCGGCGTGCCAGCTCACGGCCCGCGACTGCGCGTCGCCCTCAAGCCGGTCGGCGATGGCCTTGAGCCCCGGCATGTAGCAACCCGCCCAGCCGACGCCGGCCAAGGCACGAAACGCCAGCCCGCTCCAGAATCCTTCAGCGAGGATGGCGAAGCCCAAGTGCGAGAGCGCCGTCGCCCCGGCGCCGACCAGGTAGACCCGGCGCGCCGGCACGCGGTCGGTCAGGGCGACCAGCACCGGCACGGCCGCCACATAGGCCCCGAAGAAGGCGCCGATCAGCCAGCCTGCCTCCATGGCCGAGAGCGACCAGGCGGCCAGGTAGTGCGGCAGGAGCGCCGGCAGGGTGAAGGCGCCGATCTGCACCAGCACCTGCGCCGCGACCACGGCCGCCGCGAACCGGGCGGCCGGCGAAAGGCTGGATGGGGAGAACACGCGGCGATCCTAGGCTCGGGGGCGAAACGGGGACACCCCATGTTGCCTGCACCCATCCTGTCCATTATTCTCGACAGATGGACGAAACATCTGCCGTCGAGGCGCTTGGCGCCCTTGCCCAGGAGACCCGGCTCCGCGCCTTCCGCCTGCTGATCCGGCAGGGAGCGGAAGGCCTTCCCGCCGGCGAGGTGGCCCGGCGCCTCGGCGCGCCCCACAACACCATGTCGACACACCTCGCCATCCTCGTGCGGGCCGGCCTCGTCGCGTCCCGGCGCGAGAGCCGGCAGGTCATCTACGCCGTGGAGGCGGGCGGCGTCCGCGACCTGATCGGCTTCCTCGTGGAGGAGTGCTGCGGCGGACGGCCGGAGGCCTGTGCGCCGCTGATCGAGGCGGCGCTGCCGCTGACCGCATGCTGCCCGGGGGAGAGGCGCGCATGAGCGATTCAGCGCCCCGTCGCCTGTCCTTCCTGGACCGCTGGCTGACCCTCTGGATCTTCGCCGCGATGGCGCTCGGCGTCGCGCTGGGCTCGCTCGTGCCCGGGCTGCCTGCGGCCCTCGACGCGCTGTCGCTGGGCGGGACCAACATCCCGATCGCGGCCGGGCTGATCCTCATGATGTATCCGCCGCTTGCCCGGGTCCGCTACGAGGCGCTGCCGCAGGTCTTCGCGGACCGCCGCGTGCTGGCGCTGTCGCTGGTGCAGAACTGGCTGATCGGGCCGGTGCTGATGTTCGCCCTGGCCGTGATCTTCCTGCGCGACCAGCCGGAATACATGACCGGCCTGATCCTCATCGGCCTGGCGCGCTGCATCGCCATGGTGCTGGTCTGGAACCAGCTCGCGCGCGGCGATAGCCAGTACGTGGCGGGGCTCGTCGCCTTCAACAGCATCTTCCAGCTGCTCTTCTTCGGCGCCTACGCGTGGTTCTTCCTCTCCGTCCTGCCGCCCTGGATCGGCCTCGAAGGGCAGGTGGTCGAGGTCTCCTTCGGGACCATCGCCGGCGCGGTGCTACTCTATCTCGGCGTGCCCTTCGCGGCCGGTTTCCTGACCCGCCGGCTGCTGGTCGCCCGGAAGGGCGAGGACTGGTACGCGCGCGCCTTCCTGCCGCGCATCGGGCCGATCACGCTCGGCGCGCTGCTCTTCACCATCGTCGCCATGTTCGCGCTGAAGGGTGGCGAGGTGGTGCGACTGCCGCTCGACGCGCTGCGGATCGCCGTGCCGCTCGCGATCTACTTCCTCGTCATGTTCGTGGTCTCCTTCTGGATGGGGCGGCTGATCGAGGCCGACTACCCGCGCACCACCGCCATCGCCTTCACCGCGGCGTCGAACAACTTCGAGCTCGCCATCGCGGTGGCGATCGCCGCCTTTGGCCTCGCCTCGCCGGTTGCCTTCGCTACGGTCATCGGACCGCTGGTGGAGGTCCCGGTGCTGATCCTGCTGGTGGGCGTCGCGCTCCGGCTCGGACGGCGCTGGTTCCCGCGCACTGCTCCGGCGTGACGGACGTGCCCGATGTGGTCATGCCGGAGGCGCGCGACGTTGTCGTGGTGGGTGGCGGGCAGGCCGGGCTCGCCGCGGGCTACTTCCTGCGTCGCACGCCCCTGTCCTTCATCATCCTCGACGACGCCGCTGCCCCAGGCGGCGCGTGGCAGCACGCCTGGGATTCGCTGACCCTGTTCTCGCCGGCGCAATGGAGCTCGCTCCCGGGCTGGCCGATGCCCCCGCCGCAGGGTGGCGGCTACCCGCCGCGGGACGCGGTGGTGAGCTACCTCGCCGCCTACGAGGCCCGCTACGCGTTGCCGGTGCGGCGACCCGTGCGCGTGGTGGCGGTGCGGCGCGACGGGGAACGCCTCCTGGCCGAGGCAGCGGATGGCCGGTCCTGGCGTGCCCGCGCCGTCATCAGCGCCACCGGCACCTGGAACCGCCCCTGGTTCCCCGATGTGCCCGGGCGCGACGTCTTCCAGGGCCGGCAGGTCCACTCGGCGCAGTACCGGCGGCCAGAGGACTTCGCCGGCCAGGCCGTGCTGGTCGTAGGCGGCGGGAACTCGGGCGCGCAGATCATCGCCGAGCTGTCGAAGGTGGCGCGGACCACATGGGTGACGGAGCGCGAGCCGGTCTTCCTGCCGGACGAGGTGGACGGCCGGGTCCTGTTCGAGCGCGCGACGGCGCGCTGGCAGGCCGAGCGCGAGGGGCGCCCGCCGCCCGAGCCGCGCGGCGGTCTCGGCGACATCGTCATGGTGCCGCCCGTGCGGGAGGCGCGGGCACGCGGCGCCCTGACACGCAGCCTGCGGCCCTTCGCATGCCTCGAAGCGGACGGCGCAGTCTGGTCCGACGGCACCCGCGTGCCGGCCGAGGCGATCATATGGTGCACAGGCTTTCGCCCGGCGCTCGACCATCTTGCGCCGCTCGGCGTGCCGGGGCCGGACGGACGGGCTCGGGCCGGGTCGGACGGGCGAGCGACCTCCGAGCCTCGGCTCTGGCTGCTCGGCTACGGGGACTGGACGGGTACCGCCTCCGCGACGCTGGCCGGCATCACCCGGGCCGCGCGCGGCGCGGTGGCCGGGATCTCGGACGCGCTGGCCCTCGACATGGCCCGGTCAGAACCTGCGGCGGGATCGCCGGCGTCGCCATAGGCACGGTGGCCGACGGCGTCGTCATCCAACCTTCACGCACAGCAGCATTAATTCGACTATTCTGGAAGCATGGATAGTGACGAGGCCGCGGCCGGCTTCACCGCCCTTGGGCAGGGCACCCGGCTCGAACTGATGCGCAGCCTGCTGGCGGCCGGTCCCTCCGGACTGCCCGCGGGCGAGATCGCGGTGCGGCTCGGCGTTCCGGCCTCCACCCTGTCCTTCCATCTCAAGGCGCTGGAGACGGCTGGCCTAGTCGCCGCGACGCGGCACGGCCGCAGCCTCATCTACGCCGCCCAACTGGCGCGGCTGCGCGCGCTTGTCGCCTTCCTGGCCGAGGCCTGCTGCGACGGCGATCCCGCACGCTGCGGCGACCTGCACCGACTGTTGGACACCGGAGGGGAGACTGCCAGGATGGAAAAGCCCGTGTTCAACGTGCTGTTCTTCTGCACGCGCAATTCGGCCCGCTCGATCATGGCCGAGGCAATCCTGAACCGTGTCGGCGAGGGCCGCTTCCGCGCCTTCTCTGCGGGCTCGGCGCCGAGCGAGAACGGGCCTTTGCCCGAGGTGCTGAGCCAGCTCAAGGCGCTTGGCCACGACGTCTCGACGCTGCGGTCGAAGAGCTGGGACGAGTTCACCGGGCCGGGCGCGCCGCGGATCGACTTCGTCATCGCGCTCTGCGACACGCTGGCCGGCCAGCTCTGCCCGGACTTCGGGGATACGATCGTCACCGCCGCCTGGCCGCTGCCCGACCCCGCGAAGTTCACCGGCAGCGCGACCGAGCGTGCCACGCTGCTGAACGAGCTCTACGCCGCGCTGCACCGCCGCCTCCGCATCCTCACCAGTCTCCCCTTCGCCTCGCTCGACCGGATGGCGCTGAAGGCGAGAGTGGACGAGTTGGCCGATCCGCACGCGATGGCCCGATAGGCGGCGGAAAGGGGGAGATGTCCATGAGGGTCGGCATCAGCGGCATGGGCCGCATCGGACGGCTGGCGCGGCGCGCCGCACTGGGCGCGGCGGAGCGGCCGGACGACGACCCGCGGCGGGGCAACCGGCTGGAGGTCGTCCACCTCAACGAGATCAAGGGGGGCGCCGCGGCCACCGCCCACCTGCTCGAGTTCGACAGCGTACAGGGCCGCTGGCGCGCGCCGATCGCGGCGGAGGGGAAGCACGCCATCCGGATCGGCGACCGCCGCCTGTCCTTCTCCGAGCACCCGCACCCGGCCGAGATCCCCTGGGGCGATCTGGGCGTGGACCTGGTGCTGGAGTGCACCGGCAAGTTCCTCGACCCCGAGACGATCGGGGGGCACCTGAAGCGCGGCGCGAAGCGGGTGATCGTGGCGGCGCCGGTGAAGTTCGACGGCGTGCTCAACATCGTCGTCGGCGTGAACCATCACCTGTATGACCCGGCGCGGCACCCGATCGTCACCGCGGCCTCCTGCACCACGAACTGCCTCGCCCCGGTGGTGAAGGTGGTGCACGAGGCGATCGGCATCCGCCACGGTCAGATCACCACCATCCACGACCCGACCAACACCAACGTGGTGACCGACGCCCCGCACAAGGACCTGCGGCGGGCGCGGTCCGCGATGCTATCGCTCCAGCCGACGACGACGGGCAGCGCGACGGCGATCGCGCTGATCTATCCGGAGCTGAAGGGGAAGCTGAACGGCCATGCGGTGCGCGCGCCGGTGCTGAACGCCAGCCTGACCGACTGCGTCTTCGAGATGGCCCGGGAGACCTCGGCCGAGGAGGTCAACGCGCTGTTCCGGGCCGCCGCCGCGGGCCCGCTCGCCGGCATCCTGGGCTACGAGGCGCGACCGCTGGTCAGCGCCGACTACGCCCGCGACACCCGCAGTTCCATCGTGGACGCTCCGAGCACCCTGGTCATCGATGGCACGCTGCTGAAGGTCTACGCCTGGTACGACAATGAGATGGGCTACGCCTGCCGCATGGTCGGCCTCGCCTGCCACATGGCCGAGGCCGGGATCTGACGGGATGAGCAGCAGCGCCGCCGTCCCGTCTTCCTCGGGGACCCGCAACTACGCCATCGTCACCGCGGCCTATTGGGGCTTCACACTGACCGATGGCGCGCTGCGGATGCTGGTGCTGCTGCACTTCTTCCGGCTCGGCTACTCGCCCTTCACCCTGGCCTTCCTCTTCCTGCTCTACGAGGCCGCAGGGATCGGTGCGAACCTGATCGGCGGCTGGCTGGCGACGCGGTTCGGCATCGCGCGCATGCTGGCCGTCGGGCTGACCACGCAGATCGCCGGCTTCCTGCTGCTCTCGGTGGTCTCGCCCGCCTGGTCTGCCGCTCTCTCGGTCGCCTGGGTGGTCGCGGCGCAGGGCGTCTGCGGGGTGGCGAAGGACCTGACCAAGACGGCGAGCAAGAGCGCGATCAAGCTGACGGCCGGCGAGGCCTCCGGGCGTCTGTTCAAGTGGGTGGCATTCTTCACCGGCAGCAAGAATGCCATGAAGGGCTTCGGCTTTTTCCTCGGTGGCCTGCTGCTGGAGGCGCTGGGCTTCCGGGGCGCGCTGTGGGCCATGGCGGCGGCGCTGGCCGTGATCCTCGCCGGGGTGCTGCTGTCGCTCCCGCCGATGATGGGGAGGGCGAAGGCGTCGAAGTCCGCGCGGGAGCTGTTCTCGAAGAACCGCGGCGTGAACCTGATGGCGGCCGCGCGGGTGTTCCTGTTCGGCGCGCGGGACGTGTGGTTCGTGGTCGGCCTGCCGGTCTTCCTCTACGCCTCGGGCTGGACCTTCACCATGGTCGGCGGCTTCCTCGCGGCTTGGACGATCGGCTACGGCGTGGTCCAGGCGGCCGCTCCGGCCTTCGTCCGGCGCAGCGCTGACGGCTTGTCGGCGGAGGTTCCCGCCGCGCGCGCCTGGTCCCTCGCGCTGACTGCCGTGCCCGCGGTGCTCGCCGCGATGATGATCGCAGGCGTGCCGGCGCCCGAGTTCTTCGTACCGGCGGGACTTTGCGTCTTCGGCGTCCTCTTCGCGGTGAACTCCTCGGTCCACTCCTATCTCGTGCTGGCCTACGCCGGCAGCGAGAAGGCGGCGGAGGACGTTGGCTTCTATTATGCGGCGAATGCCGCTGGCCGCTTCGGTGGAATCCTGCTGTCCGGGCTTCTTTACGAACTGGCTGGCGTCACCGGCTGCTTGATCGGCGCATCGACGCTGCTGGCAGTCTGCTGGGCGATCACGCTGGCCCTCCCGCTCCGGCGGGACCACTCAACCGTCGCCGGCGCCGCCGCATGATGATGTCCTTCATGCGGTCTCGCCCGAACCACGCCGCCAGCAACGCCTCCTCGTGGTGCCCCTGGTAGCCTTCGAATTCGCTACGCGCCGCGATCGCCGCGCCAAGTGATCCCAGGTCAAGGTTCGGGTCCAACGGACCAGGACGGAGGCCGAGGAACGAGGTCAGCGCGAACCGCCCCAGGAATGTCCGGAATAGTATCCGTCCGGTGACGGCCGCGGATGTTCTGGCTGTTCAGAGCGAGTCCCGACCGAGGTACTGCAGTTCAGCAAGTGAGGTGACCCGCGTCACGGCGGTGCCACCCCTCTCGGCACTCGCCACCCAGCGTCGGATATCGGGCATCCAGGTCCGATCGACCTCCTGAATGGTTTCGAGCAGTGCGGCCAACGGTGGGGGCTGAAACATCGAGGCTGGTGGAAAGCGGAGCGTTCCAGCCTCCCAGGCCGCATGTCGCTCAGATGCGAGGCGGACATGCACCTCCAGCGGCATGTCGACGAGGATGATCTCGGTCGCGCGGTGGAGCCGGTCCGGGATGGACTCAAGTCGTCCAAGTCCCTCGACGAGCCAGCTTGCACGGCGGATCGCCTCGGCGTGGGCACGCTCGTAGTCGGCGGTCGGAGAGAGCTGCCAGCCCGGCCGCCAGAGCAGCGCATCGACCTCCACGAGCGGCAAATCCCTCGATATGGCGAGATGCCGCGCGACTGTGGACTTGCCGCCGCCGCTGTTCCCAATCACGGCGATCCGGGTTTCGCCAGTCGTGGCCATGGCGCTATGCCGCGTCCGCAAGTCGAGCAGGAGTGGGTTTCTACTTCCACGGCAGCAACTCGTCGAGGCGCGAGACGGGGTGGTCGGCGAGGCGACCGGTGGCGGCACCACGGTGCGTGACCTCCTCGATCGGATCGAGGCCCGCCTTTCGGCAGTGCCGGAGGCCGCCGTGAAGCTGCGCGAGACGGTCGCGTCAACAATGGGGTCCGCGTTGCCGGAAACGCTGGACGCAACGTTCGACGAAGCCACCTGCCGGGCAAGCTTGAGGTGGTTCGATCTCCGGCACGTGCCCGCCATTCGAGGCGACTTGCCGCCGGGTGTAGCAAGCGTGCGGTTCAGTTCTGACCTGACCCTGGTTGCACCGGTAGCGCCAGCGTTGGCGCACACCGGGCTGCAAGGGCTGCTTCCAGTCGCACACTGACGCTAACACAGGTAGGCGTCTTTCGGCGGGGCATGCGCCCCGCTAACTCCGCCCCACTTCAGCCGCGGGAAAATAAGGACTTCCTGGGGCTTTCAGCTTGGCTGGTTGATCGCCCAAGTCGCCAGGTTCGGAGAAACTGGGGCCGCAGAGAGGGACCTCGCCGCCTTTTTCCCGCTGCGCATCCGCCAACCTGTCCCCGAAAATCCCGCGGAACCGGCCGTTCCCGGCGGGCCTACCTTGGGGAGAGACAGGTAGCGAAGTGCGGAAGTGGCGTCCCGTACGGGATTCGAACCCGTGCTGCCAACGTGAAAGGCTGGTGTCCTAGGCCTCTAGACGAACGGGACGCAGTGCGCCCGCGTATGGCGGCACCATCGCGGGGGGTCAAGCCCTCCCTTGGCGTTCCTGACGCCGGGTGCGGTCCGCTGCCGTCGTCCCGCGGCCATCCGCCGGCGGGGTCAGCCGCTGCGTGTGCGGCGGGCCGCCCAGGCCGCGAGGCCGGGGGAAAGTGCCGCGCCCGCCACCAGCAGCCCCGGCGCGCGCGTCACCAGGCCGCCCAGCAGGCCGGCAAGGCGCATCGCGCCGCCGATCCTGCCGGCCCAGGCCGCGTGGTGCGCCGGCGCGTCGCGGCCGGCCAGGATCGCCTCCGCCGCGCGCCGGCCGGAGCCGAGCGCCATCGCCACGCCGTCGCCGCAGAAGGAGGGGATCACCGCAGCCTGGTCGCCGGCGCGGAACATCCCCGGCAGGCCGCCGCGGGCGACGAAGCCGTAGGGCACGCCCGCCACCGTCAGCGGCCGCGGCAGGAGCGGCACCGCATCCCGCAGCAGGCACTCGGCGAGCGAGGAGCCCGCCATCACATGCGCGAGGAAGGCGCGCCCGTCCCGCGCCGCGGCGGCGACGCCCGGCGCGCGGGGGTCGAGCGCGGCGCAGAGATTGGCCTCGCCGCCCGGCCGCGGCTGCAGCCCGGCATAGCCGCCGGCGCAGGCCAGCAGGACGATGGTGCCGTCCACGCCGACGCCACGCAGCGGCAGCTTCACCCCGATGGCGCCCCCGCGCGCGCCGCGCCGCGCGCCGCGCAACTCGTGCTTGCCCGTGGCCAGGACCAGCTGCGTGGCGTCCAGCACCTCGCCATCCGCCAGGCGAAGCCGCCAGCCATCCCCAAGCCTCCCTGCCCCCGTCGCCGCCGTGCCGGCGCGCACCTCCGCGCCCGATTCGCGCGCCAGCGCCAGCAGGGTGGCATCGAGCGTGGCGCGCGGCAGGCCCCATGCGGCGAAGGGCAGGTCCATCGCCGCCCGGCGGTGCCCAGCCGCCATCACGCCGCGCGCGATCGGGACCGCGCCGAGCGCGGGCAGGTCGAGGCCGAGCGCGGCGATGGCGGCGGCGGCATCGGCGGCGAGGAACTCGCCGCAGACCTTCTCCGCCGGCCGCGCCTCGCGCTCCAGCAGCAGCGGGCGGCGCCCGGCGCGGGCAAGGGCGATGGCGGCGGCGCAGCCCGCGGGGCCGGCACCGAGGATCACGGGGCGGCTCATGGCGGAAGGGCGCCGCCGCCCGGCCCGCTCACCGACCAGCGGAAGGGAAGCACCCAGCGGATCTCGGCCTGCACCCCGGCCTCGGAGGCCAGCCGCACCCAGTCGGCGCGGGTGAAGCCGCGCGCGACGGAGACGGGGCCGTCATGCGTGACCATCGGATGCATCCGCATCGCCCGCGTGCCGGCCCAGACCGCGGCCCAGGGAATGGGGTGGCGGTGCAGGTCGGTGATCAGCCACCGCCGCATGGCGTGGCGCCGCAGCCAGGGCAGGAAGCGCAGCAGCGTCGCATCGTCCAGGTGATGCGCGAAGAGCGAGCAGGTCACCAGGTCGAAGCGGCGCGCGGGGTCGAGGTCGAACAGGTCGGAGGTGATCCAGCGCGCCGGCGTCCCGCGCGCCAGCGCGTGGCGCTCCGCCCAGGGGCTGCGGTCGAGGCCCCAGAGGTCGAGCGCCACGCCCCGCCTGCTGCCCCAGGCGGCGACCGCGCGCAGCGCGTCGCCCCCGCCCGCGCCGACATCGAGGAGCGAGAGGCGGGCGGGCCGTTCCTCCCGCAGGACGCGGTCGAGGAAGCGCAGCAGCGGGGCATGGGCGAAGGTCAGCCGGTTCAGGCGTTCGAGGTCGTGCAGCGCCGCCGAGAAATCGGCCTCGGACTGGCCCGGATCGTCCATGATCTCGGGGGCGAGGCGGCGGGGCATCAGACGGTGGCGAAGCGCATGGCCTCGGCCGAGAGCCCGGGGCCGAAGGCAAGGGCGCAGCCGCTGCGGCCGGGCCGGCGCTGCTCCAGCATCGCACGCAGGACGAACATGACGGTGGCGGAGGACATGTTGCCGTGGTCGCGCAGCACCGCGCGGCTTTCGGCCAGCGCGCCCTGCGGCAGGGCGAGGCCGTGCTCCACCGAATCGAGGATCGTCCTGCCCCCCGGATGCACCGCCCAGAGATCGACCTCGGCGACGCTGCGGGTGCCGAGCATCTCCGCCTGCCACTCGGGCAGGGCATGGGCGAGGGTGAAGGGCACCATGCCCGACAGCGTCATGTCGAAGCCGTCATCGCCGATGCGCCAGGTGATCATCCCGCCCGAATCCGGCAGCACGGCGCTGCGGAAGCCCTCGACATGCAGCCCGGTCGGCTCCGCCGACACCACCGCGGCGGCGGCGCCGTCAGCGAACAGCAGGAAGCAGAGCAGCTGGTCCAGCGCGCTCGTCGCCTGCAGGTGCAGCGTGCAGAGTTCGAGGCAGAGGACGAGGACGCGCGCCCCCGGCTCGCTGCGCACGGTGTGCCAGGCGACCTTCAACGCGTTGATCGCCGCCTGGCAGCCCATGAAGCCGACCAGCGTGCGTTCGGCATGGCGCGGCACGCCGTGGCGCTCCATCAGGTGCCGGTCGAGGCCGGGGGCGACGAAGCCGGTGCAGGTGGCGATCACCAGGTGGGTGATCCGCCCCGCCTCCGCGCCGAGGCCGAGCCGCTCCATCGCGGCATCGGCAAGGCGCGGCGCCTCGGCCTCGTAACGCGCCATGCGGGCGCGGGTCGTGGGGAAGGTGCCGTCCTGGCGGTAGAAGCCGCAGGCGGTGCCGGAACCCTCGGGCTCCGACGCCTCCAGCACGGACCAGCGGCGGCCTATCCCCGCGCGTTCCGCCATGCGCGCGAAGGTGGCGCGGTCGCGGGGGGTCGCGGTGCGGGCGGCGGCGAAGGCGCGGAAGGCGCCATGCACCTCGTGCCGGGGCACGGCGGTGCCGATGCGGTTGATGAAGACGTCGGGCATCCGGGGCAGGTTGGGACGGGGCGGCAGCGCGGTAGGGGCGCGGCCGATCACGCTTCGCGGGAGGATCATGCCCGCCCCGCGGCCGGCCGCAGGGCGGAAGCCGGCGGGGCCGGCATCAGGCCGGCTGCTGCACCGCCCCGCCCCCCTGGCTGCCCACTTGACCACCCCCCGCACCCCCCCTGGCCCGCAGCCTGAAGCCCAGCACCAGCAGGACGAAGCCGAAGGCGAGGGCATAGGCGCCGAGCCACCAGGTCAGCACCACCGCCCCCAGCAGCGGCGACAGCACGAGCGCGATGCCGAACAGGACGGAGACGACCCCGCCGAGGCCGAGCCACCAGCGCCCGCGGTCCTTCTCCAGCCGGAAGGCGGCGCCCACCATCATCCCGCCGGAGACGATCGCCCAGGCGGCGGTCGCCAGCACGAAGCCGAACACCGCCCCCACCGGGAACAGCAGCGCGAGCAGCCCCATCAGGATGTTGAGCACCCCCTCGCCGAGCAGCAGCCCCCAGCGTTCATCGGCCCGCGCCGCGCGGATGGCGGCGACGATGCCGAGCACCCCGTCGGCCAGCAGGTAGGCGCCGAACAGCAGCGCGAGGGAGAGCAGCACCGCGCCCGGCATGACGATGGCCGCGATGCCGAACAGGATGGCCAGCGCCCCGCGCAGGGCGATGGCCCACCAGTTGCGGGCGAGCGCCGCGGACATCGCCGCATCCCGCCCAGCGGCCGGAAGGGTGGTTGGGGTGTCGGACATCGCGCGCTCCACCGGTGGACGCGGCGGAGACGCGCCGAGGGGGCGGCGGGTTCATTGCCGGGCGCGCGAAGGGCAGCGCGGGGGTGCGGCGTCAGGGACGGACCAGCACCACCCCTTCCGGGTCGAAGCGCACGCCCACCGCCTCGCCGGCCGCGCGGCGGCGCAGGCGGTCGGGGCCGAGGGCGAACAACTCGCCCACCGGCGTCGAGAGGTAGTATTCGGTGTGGGAGCCCATGTAGGTCGCGCGGGAGACGGTGGCGGGCAGCGCATCCCCCTCCCCCGGCGCGACGATGCGGATCGCCTCCGGCCGCACCACCAGGTCCACCGCCCCGGGGGCCAGGCCGCGATGCGGCAGCGCGATGCGCAGCGTGTCGAGCGCGACGGCGGCGGTGTCGCCCTCCACCGCGTCGATCCGGCCGCGGATGTGGTTCGCCTCCCCCATGAAGGTCGCGACGAACACCGAGGCGGGCTGGGTGTAGAGCTCGTCCGGCGTGCCGGCCTGCGCGATCTCGGCGTTGCGCATCACCACGATGCGGTCGGAAACGGCCAGCGCCTCGGACTGGTCGTGGGTGACGTAGACGACGGTGAGGCGGAGCCGCTGCTGCAGCGCGCGGATCTCCTCCCTCATGCTGCGCCGGAGGCGGGCGTCGAGGTTCGACAGCGGTTCGTCGAACAGCAGCACCTCCGGCTCCAGCACCAGGGCGCGGGCGACGGCGACGCGCTGCTGCTGCCCGCCCGACATCTCGGACGGCAGGCGGGTGCCGAAGCCCTTCAGGCCCACCGTCTCCAGCGCGACCTCGGCCTTCGCATGGGCGTCCCGCCGGCGCAGGCCCGAGGAGACGAGGCCGTAGGCGACGTTGTCCAGCACCGACATGTGCGGGAACAGCGCGTAGGACTGGAACACCATGGACACGTTGCGCTCGCCCGCCGGCAGCAGCGTGACGTCGCGCCCGCCGATCAGCAGGCGCCCCTCGGTCGCCTGTTCCAGCCCGGCGATCATCCGCAGCAGCGTGGTCTTGCCGCAGCCCGAGGGGCCGAGCAGCGTGACCAGCGTGCCCCCCTCGATCACCAGGTCGAGCGGCTTGACCGCCTGCACCTGGCCGTAGCGCTTGCCGACGCCCTGGAGCCGCACTTCCGCGGCGCGGGGCTGGATGGGAAGGGTCACGCGGGGCCTCCGGCGGGGACGGCGTTGCGGGCGGCGGCGGCGCGGCGGCCGAGCCGCCGGCGGCCGACCGCCAGGTTGATCAGCCCGATCGCCGCCATCATCAGCACGATCAGCACGGCGCAATAGGCGATGGCGAGGCCGTAGTCGCCGTTGATGACACGGTTGATGATGAAGACCGTCGCCATCTCGTACTCGGCCGAGACGAGGAAGATGACGGCGGAGACGGTCGTCATCGCGCGGACGAAGGAATAGACCAGCGCGGTGACGATGGCCGGCTTCAGCAGCGGCAGCACGACGGTGGTGAGCGCGCGGAAGGTCGAAGCGCGGAGCGTGATCGCGGCCTCGTCGAGCGACTTGTCGAGCTGGCTCATCGCCGCGACGCCGGACCGCACGCCGACCGGCAGGTTGCGGAAGACGAAGCAGGCGATGAGGATCATCGCCGTCCCGGTGATCTCGAGCGGGGGGATGTTGTAGGTCAGGATGTAGGCGACGCCGATCACCGTGCCGGGGACGGCGAAGGTCAGCATCAGCGCGAATTCCAGCGCCGTGCGGCCGGCGAATTTCTGCCGCGTCAGCACCCAGGCGGCCAGCAGGCCGAGCCCGGCTGTGATGGGCGCCGCGGTGGCGGCGAGCTCGATCGTGGTGAACAGCGAATGCCACGCCCCGCCCGAGAACAGGATGCGCCCATCCGCGGCCCATTCCACGGCGAAGGCGCGCTGGAAGTGGCTGAGCGTCGGCGTCCAGTCGCGACCCCAGACGCGCACGAAGGCGCCGGCCATCGCCATGGTGTAGACGGTGATCGTCAGGATCGCCCAGGGGATCGCGATGGCGAAGGCCACGATCCTCACCGGCCGCGGCAGGCCGGGCGGCAGCCCCGCATCGCCCTTGCCGGTGACCGAGACATAGGACCGCCGCCCGACCACCGCGCGCTGCAACAGGAAGGCCGCGAGGCCGACGACCAGCATGATGGCGGCCAGCACCGCCGCGCGCCCGAAATCCTGCTGCGCGCCGACGACCGCGAAGAAGATCTCGGTCGACAGCACGCCGTAGGACCCGCCGAGCACGATCGGGTTGCCGAAGTCGGCCAGCGATTCCACGAAGACCACCAGCCAGGCATTGGCCAGCCCCGGTACCATCAGCGGCAGCGTCACCGCGCGGAAGGTCCGCATCCTCGATGCGCGGAGCGTCTGCGACGCCTCCTCCATCGTGGGCGATATGCCCTCCACCACGCCGATCAGCACGAGGAAGGCGGTGGGGGTGAAGGAGAAGACCTGGGCGAGGAAGACGCCGTCGAAGCCGTAGATCCAGCGGCCGAGCTGCACGCCCGTCATCGCCTCCACGATCTGGTTCACGACGCCCGAGCGGCCGAAGATGAGGATGAGGCCGAGGCCGATGACGAAGGGCGGGGTGATGATGGGCAGCACCGTCAGCAGCCGCATCGCGCGCTTCGCCGGGAAGCCGGTGCGGGTGACGATCAGCGCGAAGCAGAGCCCGAGGACCGTCGCCGCCGTCGCGGTGCTGGTCGCCAGCAGCAGCGTGTTCCAGAACACCCCGCAGCCGACATTGGAGCCGAGGCAGGCGAGGCCCCAGATCTTGCGGTCCGCCAGCCGGTCCACCACCGAGGCCGCGACCCCCATATCGGGCCGCGGCGTGAACATCTGGCCCATCATCGTCAGCACCGGCCAGGCAGTGAAGACCGCGATGGAGGCGACCAGCAGCCCGACCGCGCCGGAGACGAAGCGGTCCCCCTTGAAGTAGCCGCGCAGCGCGAGCCCGTCCGTCACCATCACGAGGCAGCCGAGGAAGGCCATGCTGCCGCCGAGCCCGATTCCGAACTGCCGGTCCCCCAGCTCGCCGAAGCGGACCTCGAGCCAGGGAAGGTTCCAGCCCTGCACGCCGATGGCGAGCCCCTGCGCGACGATGCCGAGCAGCCCGAGCCCGCCGCCCAGCAGCAGGAAGCGCGCGCGCGTCGCCGCACGGCCGGCCGGCAGCGCGCCGGGCAGCGCCAGCGCGATGCCGGCCAGCGCCGGCCAGAACCACCACCGCCCGTGCCAGGCCGCCTGCGCCAGCGCGGAGGCGGCTTCCGGGTCCTCCGCGCCGAGCGCCAGCAGGTTGGACAGCGCCAGCCCGTCCTGCTGCATGTGCCACGGCGCCAGCGCCGCGCCTGCGGCGGCGACCAGCCAGAAGAAGAAGGAGGATCCGAAGAACATCGTGCGGGCCTCAGCGCGGCAGGGCGCCGACCTCCCTGTCCCAGCGGGCCAGCAGGCGGCGGCGCTCGGCGCTCGCGCCGAAGCGGGCGTTGTCGTAGTCGATGATGCGGGCGGTGGCCATGTTGGGCGCGCCGTCGGTCAGCGGCACGCCGCGGTTCGCCATGGTCTGCAGCTTGCGCGCCTCGCGGCTCGCCTCCAGCTGCGCCTCGACCGACAGCGCCCAGTGGTAGAAGCGCTGCGCGGCCGGCAGGTTGCGGGCGCCGCGGATGATGGACATCGACCCGATCTCGTAGCCCGTGCCCTCGCAGGGGACGGCGTGGCCCACCGGGAAGCCCGCCGCCGCCTCCTCCGCCGCGTTGTGGACGAAGGAGATTGAAACCGCCGTCTCGCCGCGCGCAACCGCGGTGATGGGTGCGGTGCCGCTGCGGGGATAGGCGTTGATGCTGCCGTGCAGCCGCGCCAGGTACTCGAAGGCCGGGTCCTCCCCCATCATCTGCACCAGCGTCGCGATGACGATGTAGGCGGTGCCGGAGGAGTTGGGGTTGGCCATCTGGATCTCGCCCCGGTAGACGGGGTTCAGCAGGTCCGCCCAGCAACGCGGCTGCGGCAGGTTCCTCCGCGCGACCAGTTCCGTGTTGAAGCCGAAGCCCAGCACGCTGGCATAGACGCCGACGGTGCGGCCCCCCGTCTGGCGCCACTGCGCCTGCGCCCAGTCGTGCAGTTCCGCGATGCGGGGACTTTCATGCGGCTGGGTCAGGTTCTCCTCGCCGGCCGCCACATGCGGGTCGCCGGTGCCGCCCCACCAGACATCGCCGCGCGGGTTCCGCGCCTCGGCGCGGATCGCGGCCAGCATCTCCCCGGTGGAACGCTGGTTGAGGTTCACGCGGATGCCGCTCTCGCGCTCGAACCCGCGCGCGATCGGCGTGCACCACTCGATGGTGGCGGAGCAGTAGAGGTTGAGCTGCCCCTGCGCGAGGGCCGGCAGCGGCAGCGCCGCGAGCGCGGCGGGAAGGAGAAGGGCCCTCATCGCGGCAGCGCCCCGATCTCACGGTCCCAGCGTTCCAGGATGCGCCGGCGCATCCCCGCCTCCCCGTACGTCGCGAAGTCGTAGTTCACCAGGCGGATGTTGGCGAGGTTCGGGATGCGCGGGTCGGGCGTCGCGTCGCGGTGGGCGGGGACGTGCCACTGGTTCACGCGCGGGCCGATGTCCATCGCGGCCGGCGTCAGGTACCAGTCGTAGAAGCGCCGGGCCTGCGCCAGGTTGCGCGCGCCGCGGATGATGGACATGCAGGCGACCTCGTAGCTCGTGCCCTCGGTCGGGTAGCCGAGCTCGATCGGGAAGCCGGCCTGCGCCATGGAGGTGACTTCCATGTTGAAGCTGACGGCCATCGCCGTCTCGCCGCGCGACACCGCCTGCATCGGCGCCGCGCCGCTGCGGGTGTAGGCGTTCACGTTGGCATGCAGGCGCTTCAGGTAGTCGAAGGCGCGGTCCTCGTCCCAGAGCTGCACCAGCCCTGCGATGATGGTGTAGGCGGTGCCGGAGGAATTCGGGTTCGGCAGCTGGATCTCCCCGCGATAGGCGGGGTTCAGCAGGTCCGCCCAGCTGGTCGGGACCGGCAGGTTCTTGCGCGCCATCAGTTCCCGGTTCCAGGCCAGCGCGATGGCGCCGGAGGAGACGCCGACGCAGCGTTCGCCGGTGATGCGGTGGACGTTGCGCGACCAGTCATGCAGCCCCGCCATGTTGGGCGAGGTGTAGGGCTGCAGCAGGTTCTGCTCGGCCGCGGCGATGTGCGTCTCGGCCGAGGCGCCGAACCAGATGTCGGTGCGCGGGTTCTGCGCCTCCGCCCTCACCTGCGCCAGGATCTCGCCGGCGGACTTGCGCGCCATGGCGACGCGGATGCCGCTGTCGCGCTGGAAGGCGGCGGCGATCGCCTCGCACCAGTCGGCGGCGGGGGCGCAGAGCATGTTGAGGCTGCCCTGCGCCTGGACGGGGGCCGAGAGCGCGAAGGTCAGGCCGGCGGCGGCGGCAAGCGTTCGAAGCGGCATGGCGGTGATCCGATCGGAAGGGGGAAGGCGGCCGGCACGCAGGGCGCCGGCCCGGTCGGCTCGTTCAGCGCGGCAGGGAGCCCACCTCGCGGTCCCAGCGCTCGATCAGGCGGCGGCGCTCCGCGGCGCGGCCGTATTTCGCGAAGTCGTACTCGATCAGGCGAATGCGGCTGAGGTCGGGCGCGTTGGGCGGCAGCGGCGCGCTGCGGTTGGAAGGCTGCTGCAACTGCCCGCCGGCCTCGAAGCCGAGCCGCTGCGCCGGCTCGGTCAGCGCCCAGTCATAGAAGCGGCGCGCCTGTGCCAGGTTGCGCGCGCCGCGCAGGATGGACATGGAGCCGATCTCGTAGCCCGTCCCCTCGCAGGGGGTGTTGTAGGCCACGGGGAAGCCCGCGTTCCGCTCCGTCACCGCGTCATGCACGAAGGAGAGCGACACCCCCGTCTCGCCCCGCGCCACCGCCTTGATGGGGCCGGTGCCGCTGCGGGCGTAGCTGTTCACGTTGGGGTGCAGGCGGCGCATGTAGGCGAAGGCCTCGTCCTCCCCCATCAGCTGCACCAGCGTCGCGATGATGACATAGGCGGTGCCGGAGGAATTGGGGTTGGCCACCTGGATCTCGCCGCGGAAGCGCGGATCGGCGAGGTCAGCCCAGCAGGTCGGCGGGGCGATGTTCTTGCGCGCCAGCAATTCGGTGTTGAAGCCGAAGCCCACCGCGCCCGCATAGACGCCGATGGCGCGGCGCCCGGACTGCGTCCACTGCGTCAGCGCCCAGGGATGCAACGCGGCGTTGTTCGGGCTCTCATAGGCCTGGGTCAGGTTCTCCTCGGCGGCGGCGAGGTGCGGGTCGCCGGTGCCGCCGAACCACACGTCGCCGCGCGGGTTCTGCGCTTCCGCCCGGATCGCGGCGAGGGATTCGCCCGATCCGCGCTGAGTCATGTTCACGCGGATGCCGGTGTCGCGCTGGAAGTTCGTCGCGACCGCCTGGCACCACTCGATCTGCACCGAGCAGTAGAGGTTGAGCTGCCCCTGCGCCTGCGCGGGCGCGGAAAGGGCGAGCGGCGCGCCGAGCGCGAGGGCGGTGAACAGCAGCCGGCGATGCATCCCGTGATGTCCTTTCGTGGTCACTGCCGCAGCAGGGTCGCCTGCGCGGGGTCGAAGTCGAGCCGGATGGCGGCGCCGGGCGCGAGCGGGACGAGGCCGCGCAGATGCGGCTCCTCCGCCGTCAGGCGCAGTCCCTCCCCCGCTTCCAGCGTGTAGCGCACATGGCCGCCGAGGAACTCGGCCCGCAGCACCCGCGCGGGGATGCCGCCATCGCCGCCGCGCAGCAGCGTGACGGCCTGCGGGCGCAGCGCCAGCGTGGCGCGGCCCGGCGCCGCGTCGCCGATGCGGAGCGCGAGGCCGCCGGCGCGGAAGCCGCCGGCCGCCACCTCCCCCTCGATCAGGTTGGCGGTGCCGAGGAAGCCGGCGACGAAGCGGCTGGCCGGGCGGTCGTACAGCTCGGCCGGCGCGCCGACCTGCAGGACGCGTCCCTCGTTCAGCACCGCCATGCGGTCGGCGGCCGCGTTCGCCTCCTCCTGGTCATGGGTGACGAGGATGGTGGTGAGGCCGAGCCGGCGCTGAAGCTCCACCAGCTCCGCCCGGACGCCCGCGCGCAGCCCGGCATCGAGGTTCGACAGCGGCTCGTCCAGCAGCAGCACCTCCGGCTCGATCGCCAGCGTCCGCGCGATGGCCACCCGCTGCTGCTGCCCGCCCGAAAGCTGCGCCGGGCGCCGGTCCATCATCTGCGAGAGGCCGACGAGGTCGAGCGCGGCGCGCACGCGCCTGTCGCGCTCGGCGCGCGGCACGCGGCGGCGTTCCAGCCCGAAGGCGACGTTCTGCGCGACCGTCATGTGCGGCCACAGCGCGTAGCTCTGGAACACCAGCCCGACATTGCGCGCCCAGGGCGGCTCCCTCGTCGCGTCGCGGCCGCCGATGCGGATGCGCCCGGAATCCGGCGTGCCGAAGCCCGCGACCAGCCGCAGCAGCGTGGTCTTGCCGCTGCCGGACGGGCCGAGGAAGGCGAAGAACTCGCCTCGCCGGACGGTGAGCGAGACATCCTCCAGCACGCGCGTCGCGCCGTAGCCGAAGGAGACGCGCTCGATCTCGACGCCCGCCGCGGTCATGCCTCTCCTCCCCCGCGCGAGCGGCGGCCGCGTTCCCGTTCCGCGATGCGGTGGGCGGCGAAGGTGCAGAGCGCGACCGTCAGCACCGCGATGACGCCGAGCGCGGCGCCTGGCCCGCGCCCCGCCGGGCTCTGCATGTAGACGTAGATGCCGTAGGAGAGCGGGGCGGAACTGTCCCGCGCGGCCAGCACCAGCGTGGCCGAAAGCTCGACCGCCGCGGTGGCGAAGCTGGTCACGAAGGCGGCGGCCAGCCCGCCGGCCATCAGGGGCACGACGATGCGCGCCAGCGTGGTGACCTTGCCGGCGCCGAGATTCTCCGCCGCCTCCTCCAGGCTGCGATGCACCTGCTGCAACGCGGCCGTCGCGGCGCGCAGCGCATAGGGCAGCCGCCGCACGGCATAGACGATGGCGAGCATGACGCCCGATGTGGCGAGGGAGGTGCCGTCCGGCAGTTCCACGCCGAAATAGGTCCGCAGGATGCCGATGCCGAGGACGAGGCCGGGAACCGCCAGCGCCGACATCGCGACGAGGTCGAGCAGCCCGCGCCCGGGCAGGCGCGTTCGCAGCACGAGCCAGGCGATGGTCACGCCGATCACCACGTCGATCAGCCCGGCCGCGCCGCAGTAGAGCAGCGTGTTGGTCAGGAACTGCGGCGTCTCCCGCAGGACGGTGCCGTAATGCGCCAGGGTGAAGGCGTCCGGCAGCGGGCTGAATGACCAGATGGTCGCGAGGCTGAGCAGCAGGATGCCGAGATGCGGCGCCAGCACCAGCGCCAGCACCGGCACGACGAAGCCCCAGGCCAGCGCGCGGCCGGCCGGCGTCAGCGGCCTGCGGCCGAGCCCGCCGCCGCCGCGCTGCTGCGTCGCGTAGTCCCGCCCGCGCAGCAGCAGCGCCGCGCCCGCCATGGCGGCGACCGAGACGACCATCAGGATCACGCTGATGACATAGCCCATCGGGTCGCCGAGTCCGACCGAGGTGACGCGCAGATAGGCCTGCGGCGCCAGCATGTTCGTCACGTTCAGCAGCAGCGGGGTGGCGAGGTCGTCGAACACCTTCACGAAGACCAGCGACGCGCCGGCGAGGTAGCCCGGCAGCGCCAGCGGCAGCACGATGGTCCGCAGCAGCACCGGGCCCTTCGCGCCGAGGTTCTGGCCCGCCTCCTCCATCGCGACATCGATGTTGGACAGCGACGCGGTGAGGTTCATCAGGATGAAGGGGAAGTAGTGCAGCGCCTGCACGAAGACGACGCCGTTCAGCCCTTCCATCAGCGGCAGGCGCAGGTCGAACCAGTCCATCAGCAGCAGGTTGACCGTGCCGTTCCGCCCGAAGATCAGCTGCATCGCCACCGCACCCACGAAGGGCGGCATCACCAGCGGCAGCACGCCGAGCGTGGTGATGAGCGCGGCGCCCGGAAAGCGGTGGCGGGCGAGGATGACCGCCAGCGGCACGGCGATGAGCGAGGCGACGACGACGCTCATCGCCGCGACATAGGTGCTGTTCCAGAAGCTCTCGATGAACAGGCCGGTGCGGAAGAAGTCGCCGAAATGGATCAGCGTGAAGCCGCCGCCCGGCGCCTCGAAGGCCGCAAGCACGACACGTCCCACGGGTATGACGAGGAAGGCGAGGAGGAAGGAGGCGACCAGCAGGGCCGCCAGCAGCTGCACGGGCGACGTCTCGGCGCGCAGCCGGGCACCCCAGGGGCGGGCGGCCGCGGCCGGCAGGGCGGTGGTGGACACGCCCGCTGTCAGCGCGCGCGCTGCGCGCGTTCGGCGAGCTGCCGCGCCTCGGCGTAGTTCGCGAGCGCGAAGCGGTCCCACTCCTCCTCGAGCTGCGCCTGGCGGGGGCCCGCCGGGCGGTCGGGGCGGGTCGGCTGGAAGGCGCCGGCAATGGCGGGGTCCGCCGCCTGCTGCTCGGTGACCGGAAGGCGGGCGAGCCGCGCGCGGGCTTCCGCCACCAGGCGCCGGCCTTCCGCATTCTCCCGCCGCGCCAGCGCGGCTTCCGCGGCATGGACCGCCTTCCACGCCTCCGTCAGCTCGCGCAGGCGGAAAGTGATGAGGCGGTCGAACAGGCTGTTCAGCAGCTCGTACCGCTTCTCCGACAGGTCGTTGTCGAAGCGCACGCGGGAGCCGAGCGAGGCGTCCGTGAAGGGATTGGGGAAGCCCTGCGGCGCGCGCGCATAGGTCTCCGGCCGGACGGGCAGGCGCATGACCTTGGGGTCGAGCAGGACTTCCTGCCCCTCGGGCGAGAGCAGGAACTGGATGAAGGCGCGCGCCGCATTGGGGCTGCGCGCGCCCTCGATCATCGCGATGTTGGCGGGCACCAGGGTGGTGACGGTGGGATAGACGAATTCCACCGGGAAGCCCGACGCCTTCGCGGCAAGCCCGAAGAAGTCGATGACGATGCCGATGCCGTACTGCCCGCTGTTCACCGCATCCGGCACGCCGAAGGACCGGTCGGAGACCTGCGCGAAGTTCCCCGCGATCTCCAGCAGCTGCGCCCAGCCGGGCTCCCACCCCTCGCCCTGGAGGATCGTCTCGATCGTCAGGTGGGTGGTGCCGGAGCGGCTCGGCGAGGAGATGCCGATGTGGTTCTGGTAGACCGGGTTCTTCAGGTCTGCCCATTCGCGCGGCACCGGCAGGCGGTTCGCGCGGATGTAGCGCGTGTTGTACATGATGCCGTAGCCGGACACCGCGAAGCCGAAATAGTGGCCCTCGGGGTCATGGGTCGGCTGGCCGCCGATGCGGGGCGGGATGCCCGCCGTGTCGATCTGCGGCTTCGCGAGCAGGTTGCCGGCCTTCAGCACCTCGAACGCGTCGGGGGCGCTGGCCCAGAACAGGTCGGGCGGGGCGGCGCGGGTCTCCCGCACGAAGGCGACGGCGGCGGTGGTGCTGCGGTTCTGCACCTCGACCCGGGTGCCGGGGTGGCGGCGTTCGAAGGCCTGGACGAAGGGGGTGGTCACGTCGCGGGAGAAGCTGGTGATGACGACCACCCGCTGCTCCGCCGCGCCTTGCGCCAGCACCGGCTTCGCCGCGCCGGCGACGGCGACCGCCGCGGCGAGGACGGACCTGCGCGTGGTCTCGGCGCCGTTCGACATGCTGTCCTCCCTTCGCGGGCGGCCAGGGGTGCGCCCCTGGCCGCAACGCCGCAAGCCTCGTCAGGTCCCCAGCTTTGCAACAAAAATGTCACATTCGCAAGGGCATGGCCGCGCTGCCAGGGGGCAGCCGGGGTCTTCCACCGGCGCCGCGGCGTCAGCCCCCCACTGCACCGCCGGCATTGCGCGCGACCGTCAGCACGGCGCTGCGGGGTGGTGTGCGCGGGTCGAAGGCGGGCCAGCGGGTCGCCGGCCGGTCGAAGGTCGCGCCCGGCTCCGCCCCGGGCCGGCGCACGGCGACCAGCAGCGCCTCGCCATCCGGGGTCGGCAGCGCGCCGCCGATGCCTGCCGCGCGCGGCGCGGCGTAGAGGGGCAGCACCACCCCCCGCCCCGGCCCGTCGAGGTCGCAGCCGAAGACCGCATCGGGCGCGGCGCCCGGCCGCCCCGCACCATCCGTGCCGATCCAGAGCCGCCCGCGCGCATCGACGGCCAGCGTCGCGGGATGGCGCGGCACGGCGCCCGCGGGCTGTCCGCGGCCATAGCTGCCGCCTTCGGCCGCATCGCCCGCCAGGAACAGCACCCGCGCCGCCTGGCGTTCCGCCGCGAGGTCGCCGGTGATCTCCACCACATGGCCCGGATGCGCGCCCGCGCGGGGGTTCAGGTGGTCCGTCCGCGTCTCCGCGCGGCCGCCGCCGGCGCGGCAGGCCAGCAGCAAGCGTGGCCGGCGCGGGTCGAGCGCCAGCGCCGCCGGCGTGTCGAAGGCCGAACCCCCGGCCTGGTCGGCCATGGCGGCCGGGCCGGGTGCGGCGGCGTCGGGCAGGGCCAGCCAGCGGATCGCCTCGCCCTCCGCCCGCGCCACCTGGAGCGTGCCGGCATCGAGCGCATCGGGCTCCGCCGCCGGGCCGGCGGAGACGAAGCGGTAGAGGAAGCCCTGCGGCCGGCCATCGGCCAGGAACACCACCGCGCGGCCATCCGCGGCGACGCCCGCCGCCACCGCCGCCGCGCCGATGCGGCCAAGGGCGGCACGCTTGGTGGGCACGGCCTGCGGATCCAGCGCGTCGATCTCCGCCACCCAGCCGAAGCGCGGCGCCTCGGCGAAGCGGGGGTCGAGCGCGGCGAGGCGCGGCAGCCAGGCGGTGGCCCCGGATTCCGCCAGCAGCAGCGTCCCCCAGGGCGTGGCGCAGCCGCCGCCGACGCCGACCAGCCCCTGCACGCCGCGCGCCGGCGCGGCGGCGCCGCCGAAGCGGCACAGCGTGCCGATGCCGAGATGGCGGCTCTGGAAGCCGCCATCCACCAGGACCCAGCGCCCGCCCTGCCTTTCCAGGTTCAGCAGCGACACGCCCGACATCGCCGCGGCGAGGGCCGGCCGTTCATGTCCGCCCGGCCAGGCCATGGCGGGATCGAGTTCGGGATGGGCGACGGCCAGCACCAGGCGCGGCACGCCGTCTGCGGCCACCGGCGGCACCACCGCGCCGGCGATGCGGGCGTCCCAGCCGAACTGCGCGGCGGCGGCTTCGGGCGCGGGGTTGCGCGGGTCCCAGGGCGGGGCGTCGAAGGTGACGCGGTCGCCCCAGCGGATCAGCACCTCGCGCCGGTGGCCGGCGGCGGTCCAGTCGTCGGGCCGCGGCGGCAGCGCCGCCCCGGCCAGGTCGAGCGTGGTGATCTGCGCCGCCGCCGGCAGCGCCAGCGCCGCCGCGCCGGCGGCGAGGGCGGCACGCCGCGTGGTCACGCCACGGCCACCGGCGGCGGCGCATGGACGGTGACGGGCGGCGGCTCGCCCGGCCAGCGCTCGATCTCGACCAGGCAGGACTGCGCGGCCGATCCCTGGCCGAGGCGGGAGGTGCCGCAATCCGGTGTCAGCACGTTGGGGTTGCCGTGCAGGCAGGCGGAATCGGTCGCGCCGGGCACCGCCGGGTTCCACCAGGCGCCGGTCGCCATGGCGACGACGCCGGGGCGGATCTCCTCCGTCACCTCGAGGCCCGCGCAGACCGCGCCGCGGTCGTTGAAGACGCGCAGCAGGTCGCCGTCCCGCAGGCCGCGCGCGGCGGCATCGGCCGGGTTCATCCGCAGCCTCTCCCGCCCGCCGATCTTGTCGGCCGCCGCGACGCGGCCGGTGTCGAGCTGGCCGTGCAGCCGCGTCGCGGGCTGGAAGGAGAGCAGGTGCAGCGGGTAGCGCGCCGCAAGCGCCGCGCCGAGATACTCCGTCGGTTCCCGCCAGACCGGGTGGCCGGGCGTCTCCTCGTAGCCGAAGCTCGCGATGGTCTCGGAATAGATCTCGACCTTGCCGGACGGCGTGTTCAGCGGGTTGGCGGCCGGGTCGGCGCGGAATTCGGCGAACTGGACGTATTCGCGCCCGGGCGGCGCGATCTCGACGAAGCCGTCGGCCCAGAAGCGGTCGAAATCCGGCACCTCGATCCCCTGCTCCGCGCAGGCGCGGCGCCACAGGCCGTAGAGGTGCTGGAGCCAGGCGGATTCGTCGCGCTGTTCGGTGTAGGACGCGCGGTAGCCCAGCGCATCGGCGATGTCGGCCAGCATGTCCACGTCGTTGCGCGCCTGCCCCACCGGCGCGATCGCCTGGTGCATGGCGCGCACGAAGCGGTCGCGGGAGGAGGACATGATGTCGTTCCTCTCCAGCGTCGTCGTCGCCGGCAGGACGATGTCGGCATGGCGGGCGACGGCGGTCCACCATGGTTCCTGCACCACCACCGTGTCGGCGCGGTTCCAGCCGCGCAGCAGGCGACCCAGGTCCTGGTGGTGGTGGAAGGGGTTGCCGCCGGCCCACCAGATCATCCGGATGTCGGGCAGGGTCAGGTCGCGGCCGTTGTACTGCAGGATCCCGCCCGGGCGTTCCAGCAATTCGGTGATGCGGGCCACCGGGATGTAGGCGCCGCAGGGGTTCCTCACCGGCACGCCGCCGACCGAGGGCAGTTCCTGCCGCGGCGTGCCGATACCGTTCATGCTGCCGTAGCCGAAGGCGATCCCCTGCCCCGGCCGGCCGATGCCGCCCAGCATGGAGGCGAGCGCCACCAGCGCCCACCAGGGCTGTTCGCCGCCTTCCGCCCGCTGGAGCGACCAGGTGGCGGTGCACATGGTGGGCGCGCCCACGGCTTCGAGCGCGAGGCGCCGGATGGTGGCGGCCGGGACATCCGTGATGCGCTCGGCCCAATCCGGCGTCTTCGGCGTGCCGTCGGCGGCGCCCATCACATAGTCGCGGAAGCGGTCGAAGCCCACCGTGCAGCGCGCCAGGAAGTCCCGGTCCTCCCGCCCCGCCTCCAGGATGACATGCGCCATCGCGAACATCATCGCCGCGTCGGTGTTCGGGCGGATCGGCACCCATTCGGCGCCGAGGAACGCCTCCGTGTCGCCGCGGAAGGGGGAGATGTTGACGAAGCGCACCCCGGCTTCCGCAGCCCGGCGCATCAGCGGGATGTATTCATGCCCGCCGCCGCCGCCCGAGGTGACGAGCCCGTTCTTGCGCGGCAGCCCGCCGAAGCACAGCATCAGCTTCGCGTGGGCCGCGATGCTGGCCCAGTCCGTCACCGGGCCCTGGATGACCTCGTTGGTGCCGAGAATGTGGGGCATCAGCGTCATGCCCGCGCCGTAGGAATAGTTGGTGACCTGCGCCGTGAAGCCGCCGCCGAGTCCGAGGAAGCGGTGCAGCTGCGTGCGCGCGTGGTGGTACCGCCCCGCCGAGGACCAGCCATAGGACCCGCCGAGGATGGAGGCCGCGCCGTGTTCCGCCCGGACCCGCGCCGTCTCCTCCGCGACCAGGCGGATCGCCTGGTCCCAGGGGACGGGCACGAAGGCATCGCCGCCGCGGGACGACCCGCGCCGTTCGCCCCGCAGCCAGCCCTGCCGGACATGGGGGCGGTCGATCCGCGCCGCGGAATGCACCGCCTCGGGCATGGCGTCGATCAGGCTGCCCGGGAAGGGGTCGCGCCCGAAGGGGCGCACGCCCACCAGGCGGCCGCGTTCCACCACCGCGTCGAAGGCGCCCCAATGGGCGGCATGCGGCTTGATCTCGGTCATGTGGCAACCCCTCCGGCCGGGCAATCTGGCGCCCCGCGCCGGCCGGGGCAACCACCGTCAGAAGGTGACGCCGAGGTTGAGGGAGTAGCCCCGGTATCCCCGGTCCCCGCTCAGCACCGTCACCCCGAGGGAGAGCGGCAGCCGCTGCCCGCCCGCCTGCATGTCGAAGCTGAGATAGCCGCCGAATTCCTGGTAGGACCGCACATAGAGGGCATCGCCCGTGAAGCGCGTGTCGATCAGGAAGGCGGAGGCCTGGACCGGGCGGCCGAGCCATTCCCCCACCGCCTGGGTGGCGATGACGCCGTTGCGGTACATGAGGTTGGTCAGCTCGTAGCTGACATCGTAGTCCCCGATCTTGATCGGCAGCGTCTGCAGGCGGGAGACCATGTTGCCGATCGTCACGCTGGTGCCGGGGCGGACCTGCCAGTCGATCGTGCTGGTCAGCGAGGCGGACCACATCCCGCCCACCGCGCCGAGCGAGACGGAGCCGACGCCCCCCGCGCGCAGCATCGGCGTGAGGCTCCACGCCACGCCGTCCGGCAGTCCGATGCGCAGCGGCACGCGCAGGCCGAGCCCGAGCGAGCCGGAATAGGACTGCGTCCCGGCCGCGCTCAGCAGCGTCAGCGGCGCATCCACCAGCAGCGTCGCGCCGTTCGACATGCCGAAGGAATAGCCGAGCGGCAGGGTCCAGACGCGGGTGTCGAAGCCTTCCGCCGAATAGCTGCCGAACCGTGCGCCGAGCGAGAAGCCGCCGCCGGGCGCCCCGCCGGTGGCCAGGTTGAAGTCCGACGCGCCCATCTGCGACATCAGGCTGTTCGGGTTGCCGGCGACTGGGTCGATCGGCGTCGTGGCCACCGCCTGCTGCAGCAGCCGCGTCAGCGCCGCCCCGCCGCGGCCGCGCAGCCATTCCAGCGCCAGGTCCTGGCTGGCGTCGCGCGTGGCGCCGGTGAAGCTCTCGTCGATCCCCGCCCCCGGCACGCGCAGCCGCAGCGTGGTGGAGCCGGCGTCGTAGGAGAGGGTGGCCGGAACGCCGCGCAGGCTCACCTCCGCATTGGTCGCCGAGGTCGGGCCGTAGTTCGAGAAGAGCGACCGCAGCCCCGCATCGCTGAAGATGTCGACGAAATCCTCCGCATCGCGGCGAGAGGCCGTGGTGGTCTGGCCGTCGACCGTGAAGGTGCCCTCGAAGGCGTCGCGCGCGGCGGCGGGCGGCGGCAGGGCGGCGGCGGCCAGGACCGGCAGCAGGGCAACGGACACGCGCTTCATGGATCGATCCCCCCACGCGGAAAAGGGGGGCAGCCTAGCGCCGGGGTAGGTGGCGGGGGGACGCCGCGCCGGGCCGCTCGCGGAAACGTGGCTGCCCTATGGACCGCGCCGCGGTTGCGCGGCGGCGGCTTACAGCGGGCGGAAACTGGTCTAGGCTCCCTCCCCTCGACACCGCCGAGGACGCAGGCCGCCATGACCCCGCCCCGCAATTCGAACGCCGCGCGCGACATCGCCCATGTGCTGCACCCCTACACCGACCACCGGGCGCATGCGGCGAACGGCCCGCTGGTGATCGCCCGCGGCGAGGGCGTGCGCGTCTTCGACGAGCAGGGCAAGGAATACATCGAGGCGGTGGCCGGGCTGTGGTGCGCGTCCCTCGGCTTCGACAACAAGCGCCTGGTCGAGGCGGCGCATGCGCAGATGAAGAAGCTGCCCTTCTACCACGCCTTCACCGCCAAGTCGCACGAGCCGATGATCGACCTCAGCGAGATGCTGATCGAGCGGTCGCCCTGCCCGATGAGCAAGGTGTTCTACGCGAACAGCGGGTCCGAGGCGAACGACACGGCCATCAAGATGGTCTGGTACTTCAACAACGCCATCGGCCGGCCGCGGAAGAAGAAGATCATCTCCCGCCTCAAGGCGTATCACGGCATCACCATCGCCGCGGGCTCGCTCACCGGCCTGCCGGCAAACCACCGGATGTTCGACCTGCCGGTCTCCGACCGCTTCCTGCATGTCTCGACGCCGCACCACTACCACGGCGCGCAGCCCGGCGAGACGGAGGAGGCGTATTCCACCCGCCTCGCCGCCGAGCTGGAGGAGACGATCCTGCGCGAGGACCCGGAGACGGTGGCCGCCTTCTTCGCCGAGCCGGTGATGGGCGCGGGCGGCGTGATGGTGCCGCCAGCCGGCTACTTCGAGAAGATCCAGGCGGTGCTGCGGAAATACGACGTGCTGTTCGTGGCGGACGAGGTGATCTGCGGCTTCGGGCGCACCGGCAACTACTGGGGCAGCCAGACCTATTCGATCACGCCGGACATCATCACCTGCGCCAAGGCGCTGTCGGCGAGCTTCCTGCCGATCTCCGCCATCATCATCAACGACCGCGTCTTCCAGGGCCTGGCCGACGGGTCGCAGACCATCGGCACCTGGGGCCACGGCTTCACCTATTCCGGCCACCCCGTGCCGGCGGCCGTCGCGGTGGAGACGCTGCGGATCTACGACGAGATCGACATCGTCGGCCATGTCCGCAGGACCGGCCCGCACATGCAGGCGAAGCTGCGCGAGGCCTTCGCCGACCACCCGCTGGTGGGCGAGGTGCGCGGCGTCGGCATGGTGGGCGCGATCGAGCTGGTGGCGGACAAGAAGGCGGCGAAGAACTTCGACCCCGCGCTGAAGGTCGGCGGGCGGATGGCGAAGGAAGGCGAGAATGCCGGCGTCATCCTGCGCACCCTGGCGAACGACACCATCGCCTTCTCGCCCCCGCTGATCATGACGGCGGAGGAGATCGACCAGATGATCGAGCGCACCTCGAAGGCGCTGGATGCGCTGACCGTCGCCCTGCGGCGGGAAAGCCTGGCGGTCGTTTGACGGCGGGCGGCATGGATGCCGGTGCATCCATGCCCCCGCCCACGGGCCTGGCTTGGCCGCGGCGCGTGGCCGCCCGGCGCGTCAGCGCGCGCGGCTGATGCAGAACTCCACCACATCCGCCAGTGCGCGGCGTTCCGCGCCGTCGGGGAAGGTCATCAGCGCGGCCAGCGCCGCATCGCCGTAGTGGCGCGCCCGCGCCACCGTGTCGGCGAAGGCGTGGTGCTTCTGCATCAGCGCGATGGCGCGAGGCAGGTCGGGGCCGGCCTGCTCGCGTTCCTCCACCGTGCGGCGCCAGAAGGCGCGCTCCTCCTCGTCGCCACGGGCGAAGGCGAGCAGCACGGGCAGCGTGATCTTGCCCTCGCGGAAGTCGTCGCCGACGGTCTTGCCCAGCCGCTCCTGCTCGGCGCTGTAGTCCAGCGCGTCGTCGATCAGCTGGAAGGCGACGCCGAGGTTGTGGCCATAGGCGCGCAGCGCCGCCTGCTCCGCCGCGGGGCGGCCCGCGACGACGGCGCCCACCTCGGTCGCGGCGGCGAAGAGCGCGGCGGTCTTCCCCTCGATCACCTCGAGGTACTGCGCCTCGGTCGCGGACATGTCGTTCTGGATGACAAGCTGCAGCACCTCCCCC
This sequence comes from Falsiroseomonas sp. CW058, assembly GCF_050563535.1. Lineage (NCBI taxonomy): Bacteria > Pseudomonadati > Pseudomonadota > Alphaproteobacteria > Acetobacterales > Roseomonadaceae > Falsiroseomonas > Falsiroseomonas sp. CW058. Next base: position 146,765 of record NZ_JBNXUO010000006.1, on the reverse strand, counting down.
TCGACCAGCACGGCGGAGGCGGAGGACAGGATGCGCAGCACCTCGAGCGAGCCGTCCGCCACCATCAGCTCGAAGGCGCGCGCGAACAGGAAGTCGCCGACCAGCACGGATGGCTTGTTGCCGAACAGCGCGTTGGCGCTGGCCTGGCCGCGGCGCAGCGCGCTTTCGTCCACCACGTCGTCATGCAGCAGCGTCGCGGTGTGGATGAACTCCACGCAGGCGGCGAGCCCGACATGCCGGTCGCCGCGATAGCCCACCAGCCGCGCGGCGGCGAGCGTCAGCAGTGGGCGCAGCCGCTTGCCGCCCGCCGCCACGATATGCGCGGCGAGTTCCGGGATCAGCGCCACGCGGCTCTGCATCCGCTCCACGATCAGGCGGTTGCAGGCCTCCAGGTCGTCCCGGACGAGAGCGGTCAGCGCGGCGAGCGCATCCTCGCCGCGGGCGGTCCCGGGGGCGGCCTTGTCGGCTGGAGCGGCGCTCGGGGCCACGGACACATCCACGCGATCTTGACCTCGGTCAGGGGGCCGGCAACCTAGACCCCGGCCGGAAGGCGGGCAAGCGGACGGAACCTGGCGGAGAGGACATGCAGGTGCTGCTGGCGACGAGCGACCCGGTGCGGCTGTCCTTCCTGGCCGCACTGCTGCGCGATGCCGGCCTGTCGCCGGTGGTGCTGGACGGGCACATCAGCGCGCTGGAGGGCGGGATCGGCGCCTTCCCGCGCCGTCTCGCGGTGCCGTCCGACGAGGCCGCCCAGGCCCGCCGCGTGCTGCGCGACGCGGGGGAGGCGGACGGCCTGCGATGAGGGAGGACGCGCTGCTCGGCGGCCGCGTCCGGCTACGGCAGTTCGCCGCGGGCCTGCGGGCAGGCCATGACGCGGTGCTGCTGGCGGCCGCGGTGCCGGCGCGGGCGGGGGACCGCGTGCTGGAACTCGGCTGCGGCAGCGGCGCGGCGTTCCTGTGCCTCGCGGCCCGGGTGCCGGGGATCGAGGTGGTCGCGGTGGAACGCGACGCGGCGCTGGCCGACCTCGCGCGCGAGAATGCGGCGCTCAACGGGCTGGGGGGGCGGGTCACGGTGATCACCGGGGATGTCGCCGACCCGGCCCTGCGCCGCGCCCTGCCGCGCTGCGCCCAGGGTTTCGCCAACCCGCCCTACTGGGAAGGCGGCAGCGCGCCGCCCGCTGCGCTGCGCCGCGCGGCGACGCATGAGGCGGGGGCGACGCTCGGCGACTGGGCGGCGACGCTGGCCGCGGCGGTCGGGCACCGGGGCGGCGCCACGCTGGTGCTGCCGGCGGCGCGCTTCGCGGATGGCCTGGCGGCGCTGGGTGCGGCGGGGTTCGGCAGCCCGGCGCTGCTGCCGCTCTGGCCGCGGGCGGGCGTGGCGGCGAAGCGCGTGCTGCTCGGTGCGCGGCGGGGCGGGCGCGGGCCCGGGCGGGTGCTGCCGGGTCTTGCGCTGCATGAAGGGCCCGGCGCCTCGCCCGCCGCCACCGCCATTCTGCGCGACGCCGCGCCGCTGCCGGTGTGAGCGGCCCCGCGCCGGCTGCCAACCTTACGAGTCGTTCGCGTCCGGGTGCCGCAGCAGCCAAAGGCGCTCATGCGCCGCGACCAGGCTTTCCATGTTCTTCCGCCGGTTCACGTCGGGCGCGACGGGGCGGCGCGTCAGCATCATCTCGAGGATGCGGAGCAGTTCCTCCGCCACCTCGTAGTCGCCCTGGTCGCAGGCGTGGTGGAAGGCAATGAGGATCTTGTCGGACAGCCGGCGGGTGTGGCGCGGGGGGCTCGACGGCGAACGGGCCGCGTCGCGCCCGGACTGATCGCGTTCCTCTTCGGCCATCTAGACCACAACTCCCTCATGCCGGCACCGGGATACGGACCGGCCGTCTCCCCAACAACATAGCGGGGCTTCGGCAATGCCGAAACCCTTCGATGCACGGATATGAGAGCGGGCGGGCCCGCCCCGGGCGCCCGCTTCCCCGCGCCCGCGCGGTCTCTCAGCCGCCCCGCATCTGCCCGCGCACCGCCTGGGCGATCTGCTCGGGCGTGGTTTCCGGGCGGAACAGCGTCCTGACCCGCGCATCGGGGCCGACCAGGTAGATGAAGGACGAATGGTCCATCACGTACTGCGTCATCTCCGGCCGCTGCACCCTGGCGTAGAAGACGCGATAGGCCCGCGCGATGGCCGAGACCTGGTCCGGCGTGCCGGTCAGCCCGACCATCCGGGGGTGGAAGCGCGACACGTAGTCGGCCAGCGCCTCCGGCGTGTCGCGCTCCGGGTCGATGGTGACCAGCACCGGCGTCACGCGCCCCCCCGCCTCACCCAGGGTGTCGAGCGCGGCGGCGATGGTGCCGAGTTCGGTCGGGCAGACATCGGGGCAGAAGGTGAAGCCGAAATAGACCAGCAGGAAGCGGCCCGCGAAATCGGCCTCCGTCACCGCGCGGCCGGTGTGGTCGGTCATGCGGAACGGCCCGCCGAGCGCCATGCCCTGCGGCAGCTGCACGCCGCCGGCGGAGGGGGCGGGCATCTCGCCCCCCGTCAGCCCGGCGAAGCGGCGGGCGAAGGACTCCGCCACCCCCTCCCCCGGCGCGCGGCCGAACCAGGCGGAGGCCCAGAGGCCACCGAGGGCGAGGATCAGGAGGAGGGCGAGGATCCGGACGGCATTGAGCATGATGGGCCGGAGATAGGCCCGCCGGCGGCGGACGTCCATGCGCCGCCGCCATCCCGTCCCTCCCCCGCCGCGGCACGGGGGAGGGACGCGGCGTCAGTGGCGGCCGAGCGCGATCTCGCCCTCGGGCTGGGCGGTGGTGAAGGTGGTGTCGGCGAAGGCGTCCTCCCACGAGCCGGTGGTGGAGGCCTTGGAATACTCGGTCGCGCGGTTCTCGAAGAAGTTGGTGTGCTCCACCGCGTTCAGCATCTCGTCGAGCCAGGGAAGCGGGTTCTTCTCGATCCGGTAGAGCGGTTCGAGGCCGAGCTGCTGGAGGCGGCGGTCGGCGATGAAGCGGATGTACTGCTTGGTCTGCGCGGCATCGAGGCCCTGCACGCCGCCGAGTTCGAAGGCGAGGTCGATGAAGGCGTCCTCATGGTCCACGATGGTCGAGCAGATGAGGTAGAGGTCGCGCTTCAGCTCCTCGGTCCAGATCTCCGGGTTCTCCTGCACGAAGGTGCGGAACAGGCGGATGACGGACAGGCAGTGCAGCGTCTCGTCGCGCACCGACCAGCTCACGATCTGGCCCATGCCTTTCATCTTGTTGAAGCGCGGGAAGTTCATGAGGATGGCGAAGGAGGCGAAGAGCTGCAGGCCTTCGGTGAAGGCGCCGAAGGCGGCGAGCGTCTTGGCGATCTCGGTCTTCGAATCGACCGTGAAGGCCTGCATGTAGTCGTACTTGTCCTTCATCTCCTTGTATTTCAGGAAGGCCGTGTACTCGATCTCCGGCATCCCGATGGTGTCGAGGAGATGGCTGTAGGCGGCGATGTGGATCGTCTCCGTGTTGGAGAAGGCCGACATCATCATCAGCACTTCGGTCGGTTTGAAGACCTGGCTGTACTGCTTCATGTAGCAGTTGTTCACCTCGACATCCGCCTGGGTGAAGAAGCGGAAGATCTGGGTGAGGAGGTTGCGCTCGGCTGGCGTCAGGTTCTTCTGCCAGTCCTTCACGTCGTCGGCCAGCGGCACTTCCTCCGGCAGCCAGTGGATGCGCTGCTGCTGCAGCCAGGCCTCGTAGGCCCAGGGATAGCGGAAGGGCTTGTAGACCGGGTTGGCGGTCAGCAGGTCGAAGCGGATGGGCAGCTCGTCCTGCGCGGGGCGCGGGGCGTTCGGAATCGCGTCGTCCGGCATGGGTCTTCTCGTGCGATCTGTGTGGGGACTAGCGGCTTGCGGTCTGGTCGGGCGCGCGCACGCCGTCGAGCGTGCGCGCGAGGTCGAGCGAGATGCGGTCGAGGTCGCTCAGCAGCCGGCGGACCTGCTCCACCGGGGCGCGGTCCTCCAGCATGAGGTCGAGTTGCCGCGCCACCTGGGCGCGACGGGCCGCGATGGGCGCGACCTCCGGCGTCAGGCGGCCCGTGCTCATTGGCAGGCGAGGCATTCTTCGTAGTCGTTGCCGTTGGCGCGTGGCTGCGCCGCGGCCACCAGCGGCAGGGTGGGCTGCTGGTCGTCCCGCCCCGTGCCGTCGTTGTGGGCGGCCATCACGTCGCCCTGCCCGACCACCTTCGCGCTGATCGTGTCGGCGCGCTGGATGGACAGGCTGCGGCAGTAGTAGAGCGACTTCACCCCCTTCTTCCACGCCATCATGTGGATCTGGTGCAGGTCGCGCTTGTGGACGTTGGCGGGCAGGAAAAGGTTCACCGACTGCGACTGGCAGATATACGGCGTGCGGTCGGCCGCATGTTCCACGACCCAGCGCTGGTCCAGCTCGAAGGCGGTCTTGAAGGTGTCCCTTTCCTGCTGGGTCAGGAAGTCGAGGTGCTGGACGCTGCCCTTGGTGACGGTGATCGAGGTCCAGGTCTCGTCGTCGTCGCGCCCGTGCTTCGCCAGCACCTTCTTCAGGTGCGGGTTGCGGACGATGTAGCTGCCCGACAGCGTCTTGTGGTTGTAGACATTGGCCGCGATCGGCTCGATCCCCGGGCTCGCGCCGCCGCAGATGATCGAGATGGACGCCGTCGGCGCGATCGCGATCTTGTTCGAGAAGCGCTCCATGAAGCCGTATTCGGCCGCATCCGGGCAGGCGCCGCGTTCCTCGGCCAGCTGCCGGCTGGCAAGGTCGGCGCCTTCGCGGATGTGGCGGAACATCCTGCGGTTCCACACCTTCGCGATCGCGCTCTCGAACGGGACGTTCAGCGCCTGGAGGAAGCTGTGGAACCCCATCACGCCGAGCCCGACGCTGCGCTCGCGCATCGCGCTGTAGCGGGCGCGGGCCATCGAATCGGGCGCGGTGTCGATGAAGCTCTGCAGCACGTTGTCGAGGAAGCGCATCACATCGGGGATGAAGCGCGGTTCCTTCGACCACTCGAACCAGGTCTCGCAGTTCAGCGAGGACAGGCAGCACACCGCCGTCCGCTCGTTGCCGTGCTGGTCGAGGCCGGTCGGCAGCGTGATCTCGGAGCAGAGGTTGGAGGTCTTGACCTCCAGCCCGGCCAGCTTGTGGTGCTCCGGCCGGTTCCGGTTCACGTGGTCGGAATAGATGATGTAGGGCTCGCCCGTCTCGATCCGCGCCGTCAGGATTCGGATCCAGATGCTGCGCGCCGAGACCTTGCGCATCAGCGCCCCGTCCTTCGGCGACACCAGCGCCCATTCCTCGTCGGCCTCCACCGCGCGCATGAAGGCATCGGGGATCAGCACACCGTGGTGCAGGTTCAGCGCCTTGCGGTTCGGGTCGCCGCCCGTCGGGCGCCGCATCTCGAGGAATTCCTCGATCTCCGGGTGGTTCACCGGCAGGTAGCAGGCGGCGGACCCACGGCGGAGCGAACCCTGGCTGATCGCCAGCGTCAGGCTGTCCATCACGCGGATGAAGGGGATCACGCCCGAGGTCTTGCCGTTGCGGCCGACCTTCTCGCCGATGCCGCGCAGGTTGCCCCAGTAGCTGCCGATGCCGCCCCCCTTGGCGGCAAGCCACACATTCTCGTTCCAGAGCCCGACGATGCCGTCAAGGCTGTCCGACGCCTCGTTCAGGAAGCAGGAGATGGGCAGGCCGCGCGTGGTGCCGCCGTTGGACAGCACGGGGGTGGCCGGCATGAACCACAGCTTCGAGATGTAGTCGTAGATGCGCTGCGCATGCGCCGCATCGTCGCCATAGGCAGAGGCGACGCGCGCGAACAGGTCCTGGTAGGACTCGCCCGGCAGCAGGTACCTGTCGTCCAGCGTCGCCTTGCCGAAATCGGTCAGCAGGGCATCGCGGCCGCGATCGATGCGGACCTGGCCATGGCCTTCAAGCTGTACGGCATCAAACACGACCAACCCCCTCATGCTGCTCCCTGCAGGAGCGACTCCCCCGTGGCGCGGAGGATGCCCCCAGCCCTGGCCGGCAACAAGATGTAGTGTTGCCACAGTCTTCGAAACACCACATGCACGCTCCGGTTCGCCACTTGCGTTTTTTTTCGAGGCCGCTCCAGGGCGGAATGTTGCCGTTTCGTTCGTTGAAGATGATGAAGAACGGCCGCCCCGCAACCCTTGGACCACGCCGTGCCGCCGGCCCGGAAGGGGTGATTTCCGTCCATCCCCGATGTCCCCGTGATCCACAGGCCCCGAAGCCCCTTCGCAGCGACGGCCCCGCGCCGCATCATCGCGTGACCGACGGGAGAGCCTCGATGACCGACCAGATCCTGACCACCCCCCTGCGCCGCCGCGCCCTGCTCGCCGGCACCGGCGCGATGCTGGCGGCGCCCGCCCTCGGCCAGGGCGCCTGGCCGACGCGCCCGGTGCGGATCGTGGTGCCCTTCGGCGCGGGCGGCGGGTCCGACGTGACGACGCGCATCATCGCCCCCCGCCTGCAGGAGGTGCTGGGCCAGCCGGTGGTGATCGAGAACCGCGGCGGCGCGGGCGGCGTGGTGGGCACGGACTACGTGGCCAAGCAGCCGCCGAACGGCGATGTCTTCGTGCTGGCGACGCTGTCGCCCATCGGGCTCGCGCCCGGGCTGCCGGCCCCGATGCCCTTCGACCCGATCCGCGACCTGACGCCGGTGGCGCCGACCGTCTTCGTGCCGATCTGCATGGCCATCACCACGCGCGGCGTGGATGCGCGCACGGCGCAGGACTTCGTGCGGCTGATGCGGGCGCGCCCGGGCTTCTACCAGTACGGCTCCTCCGGCGTCGGCGCCTCGGGCCACATCTCGGCCGCGACCTTCGCCATCAAGGTGGGGGCGGAAGCCGTGCACGTTCCCTATCGCGGCGGCGGGCAGGTCTTCGCGGCGCTGCAATCGGGGGAGATCCACTACTGCATGGACATCCCCTCCCTCCTCAAGCCGTTCCACGATGGCGGGACGGCGCGGATCCTGTTCACCGCGACCGACGAACGCTCCTCCATCATCCCCGACATCCCGACGGCGCGGGAAGCCGGGATCCCCGACTTCAAGTCCTATTCCTGGTACGGCATCTTCGGCCCCGCCGGCATGGCCCGCCCGATCGTGGACCGCATGGCGCAGGCGCTGGAGACGGTGCTGTCCGATGCCACGATCGCCCGCCGCTTCGAGGAGATGGGCACCCCCGCCATGCGCGGCTGGACGCCGGACCGCTTCGCCGCCTTCGTGCGCGAGGAGAACGCGACCTGGGTGCCGCTGGTGCGCAGCCTGAACATCCGCGAATAGGCGCGGGCCGCGCGAAGCCCGCCCGCGGAGTGGCGCGGGGCCGGCTTCCGCGCTTTGATGCAGGGTGGAGGGCTTCCCCGATGATCAGACTTCCACGCCGCGCCGCGCTGGTCCTGCCGGCCGCCACGCTCGCCCGCCCTGCGCTCGGCCAGGCCTGGCCGACGCGGCCGATCCGCATCGTGGTCGCCTTCGGCACCGGCGGCGGCACCGACATCACCACCCGCCTCCTGGCGCCGAAGCTGTCCGAGATCCTCGGCCAGCCCGTGGTGGTGGAGAACCGGGTGGGCGCGGGCGGCACGGTGGGGGCGGACTACGTGGCGAAGCAGCCGCCGAACGGCGAGACCTTCCTGCTCGCCACCGTCTCCAACACCGCGCTCGCGCTCGGCCTCTACCAGCGCCTGCCCTACGACCCGCTGCGGGACCTGGCGAGCGTGGCGCCGACCGTCTTCGTCCCCCTCGCCATTGCCGCCTCCGCCAGGCTCGGCGCCCGCAACGCGGAGGAGTTCATCGCCCTGCTGCGCGCCAGCCCCGGCCGGTTCAGCTACGGCAGCGCGGGGGCGGGCACCTCGGGCCATATCTGCTCGGCCACCTTCCTGTCGCGCATCGGCGCCACGGCGGAGCATGTGACCTATCGCAACCCGGGCCAGACCTTCCTCGCGCTCCAGCAGGGCGAGATCGCCTTCACCACGGACATCCCGAGCCTGCTCGCGCCCTTCCACCGCGAAGGCACCGCCCGGATGATGTTCGTGGCGACCGAGGAGCGCAGCCCGCATGCGCCGGATGTACCCACCGCGCGGGAAGTCGGGCTCGGCGACTTCAAGGCCTATTCCTGGTACGGGATCTACGCGCCGAGCGGCACGCCCGCGCCGGTGGTGAACCGCATGGCGGCCGCGATCGAGCAGGCGCTGGCGGACCCCGCCATCGGCGCCCGCTTCGACGAGATGGGAACGCCCGCGATGCGCGGATGGACACCGCAGCGCTTCGCCGACTTCCTGCGGAGCGAGATAGACCTGTGGGTGCCGCTGGTGCGGGCCAGCGGCGCGCGGGCGGATTGACCGGCGGGCGGGTGGCCCGCCGGCGCGCATTCAGCGCATCGGGGGCGCGTATTGCAGCCCGCCGCGGGTCCAGAGGTTGTTGATGCCGCGCTGGGTGCCGAGCGGCGTGACGTTGCGGTCCCAGACCTCCGCGAAGTTGCCGACGGCGCGGACGACGCGCACGGCCCAGTCGTTCTCCAGCCCCATCATGCGGCCGAGATCGCCGGTCCGGCCCAGGAAGCGCAGCACGTCGGGGTTGGTGCTGCCCGCGAAGCTGTCGATGTTGGTCGAGCCGATGCCCAGTTCCTCCGCCGTCAGCAGGGCGAAATGCGTCCAGCGCACGATGTCGAACCAGCGCCAGTCGCCCTTGCGGACCAGCGGGCCGAGAGGCTCCTTGCTGAAGATCTCGGGCAGCAGGACGAAATCCGCCGCGCGGTCGCCCATGCCGGCGCGGAAGGCGGCGAGCGTCGAGGTGTCGGAGGCGTAGGCGTCGCAGCGGCCGGCGGCGAAGGCGCTGCGCAGTTCCTCGATGTTCTCGAACAGCACGGGGTTGAGGCGCATGGAGTTGCTGCGGAAGTAGTCCGCCACGTTCAGCTCCGTCGTCGAGCCCGGCTGGAGGCAGACCGAGGCGCCGTCGAGCTGCCGGGCGGAAGCGAGGTTCAGCCGCCGGTGCACCATGAAGCCGTTGCCGTCGTAGTAGTTGACCCCGGCGAAGACGAGGCCGAGTTGCGCCTCGCGCGAGAGGGTCCAGGTCGTGGCGCGGACCAGCAGGTCCACCTCGCCCGATTGCAGGGCGGTGAAACGCGCCTGGGTGGTGGTGGGCACGAAGCGCACGCGGTCGGGGTCGCCGAACAGTGCGGCGGCGACGGCGCGGCAGTAATCGGCATCGAGCCCGCGCCAGACACCGCGGCTGTCGGGCGTCGCGAAGCCGATGGTGTTGGGGGTGACACCGCAATTGACCGCGCCGCGGGCGCGGATGGCCGACACCGTGTCGGCTGGCGGCTGCGGCTGCGCCATGGCCGGCGCGGCCAGGCCGAGCAGGCCGAGGGCGGCGGCGATGATCCTTTTCATGGGTGGTCCTCGATATGCGAAGGGGGTGGCGGTCGCCCGCCACCCCCCGACACTACACCGCCCGCGCGTGCTGTCAGCGCATCGGCGGCGCGTATTGCAGCCCGCCGCGGTTCCACAGGTTGTTCGGCCCGCGCGGGAAGCCGATCGGCGTCATGTTGCGCTCCCACAGCTCGCCGTAGTTGCCGACCGCGCGCACCACCCGCACCGCCCAGTCGTTCTCGAGCCCGAGCATCCGGCCGAGGTCGCCGCTGCGGCCCAGAAAACGCTGCACGTCGGGGTTGGTGCTGTTCGCGAAGCTCTCGATGTTGGTCGAGTTGATGCCGAGCTCCTCCGCCGTCACCAGCGCGAAGTGGACCCAGCGCACGATGTCGAAGAAGCGCCAGTCGCCCTTGCGCACGGCCGGGCCGAGCGGCTCCTTCGAGATGATCTCGGGCAGCAGCAGGTAGCGGTTGGCGTTCGCGCCCTGCCCGGCGGCGAAGGAGGCGAGCGAGGAGGCGTCGTTGGTGTAGGCGTCGCAGCGGCGGCTGATGAAGGAGCTGCGGATCTCCTCGATGTTCTCGATGACCACCGGCGTGTAGCGCAGGCGATGCGTGCGGAAGAAGTCGGCCATGTTCAGCTCGGTCGTGGTGCCGGGCTGCACGCAGACCGTCGCGCCGTCGAGCTGCGTGGCGGAGGTGACGCCGCTGTCGCGGTGCACCATGAAGCCCTGCCCGTCATAGACACTGACGCCGGCGAAGACGAGGCCGAGCGAGGCTTCGCGCGCGAGCGTCCAGGTGGTGGAGCGGACGATCATGTCCACCTCGCCCGACTGCAGCATGGTGAAGCGCTGCGCGGTGGAGGAGGGGACGATGCGGATGCGGTTGGGATCGCCGAGGATGGCGGTGGCCACCGCGCGGCAGTAGTCCACGTCGATCCCGCGCCAGACGCCCTGGCTGTCGGGCAGCGAGAAGCCGACGGTGGAGGGCGCGGTGGTGCAGACCAGCTGCCCACGCGCGCGGATCGCCGCGACGGTGTCGGCGGTCGGCTGCGCCAGGGCCGGCGCGGCGAGGCCCGCGCCCAGTATCAGCGCGCCGAGCGCGGCGCCGAGTTTGGCAAGACGCATGCGTGAAGCTCCCCCTGCGGAGTTGTCGTGGCCGCGCCGGTCGCGGGCGACGCGATACTCTCACGGGCGGAAGCCCCGCCCGCAAGGGGCTGCCATGCGATTTCCGCAGGTCGGCGGTCAGTCCGGGAAGGCGCGCAGCGCCGCCGCGGGGAAGCCGATGCGCAGCGCCTGCCCCGGCTGCGGCACCAGGGCCCCTTCCTGCCGCGGAAGCTTCGCGAGGAGGTCGTCGCGGCCGGCGAAGGCCAGGCGCAAGCGGCTGTGGTCGCCGAGATAGACCACCTCCTCCAGCCGCGCCTCCGCCTGGTTGGCCAGCCCCGCCGCCGCCGGGCCGATGGCGATGCGTTCGGGGCGGAGGGAGAGCACCACCGGGCGGCCCGCCGGCAGCCCGCAAGGCGCGGCCAGCAGGCGCGTCCCGTCCGGCAGGCGGACCCGCGACGTCTCCGCGCCGGGCTCCTCCACCACGCCGTGGAGGCGGTTGTTCTCCCCCACGAAGCCGGCGACGAAGGCGTCCGCCGGCGCCTCGTACACCTCGGCCGGGGTGCCGAGCTGGCGGATGCGCCCGGCATCGAACACCGCGATGCGGTCGGACATGGTCAGCGCCTCGGACTGGTCGTGCGTGACATAGACCACCGTGACGCCGAGCTGGCGGTGGAGATGCCGGATCTCCATCTGCAGCTCCTCCCGCAGCTGCTTGTCGAGCGCGCCGAGCGGCTCGTCCATCAGCACCAGCTCGGGGCGGAAGATCAGCGCGCGCGCCAGCGCCACGCGCTGCTGCTGCCCGCCAGACAGCTCCGCCGGGCGCCGTTCCCCGAAGCCGGGCAGGCGCACGAGCGCGAGCGCGGCGTCAACGCGCTCCGCGACCTCGCGCCGCGGCACGCCGCGCACGGACAGCGGGAAGGCCAGGTTCCGCGCCACCGTCATGTGCGGGAACAGCGCGTAGTTCTGGAACACCACGCCGATGCCGCGCCGGTGCGGCGGCAGGCTCTCGATGCGCCGCCCGTCCAGCTCGATCGCGCCCGCACTCGGGTCCTCGAAGCCGGCCAGCATCATCAGCGTGGTCGTCTTGCCCGACCCCGAGGGGCCGAGAAGCGTCAGGAACTCGCCCCGCATGATGTCGAGGTCGAGCGAGGCGACGGCGGAGACGCGGCCGTCGAAGGTCTTCGACACGCCGCGGAAGCGGACCAGCGGCGCGTTCACCGCCGCCGTCCCCGCAGCAGCTCGGTCGCCAGCAGGAACAGGGTGGAGGCGAGGAACAGAAGCGTCGCGGCCGCCAGGATGGTGGGCGTCGTGTATTCGCGGACATTGGCGTACATCTGCCGCGGCAGGGTGAACTGGCCGGGCCCCGCCAGGAACAGCGTGATGACGAATTCGTCGAGCGAGGTGGCGAAGGCGAAGATCGCGCCCGCCGCGATGCCCGGCCAGGCCAGCGGCACCAGCACGCGAAGGAACCCCTGCATCGGCGACGCGCCGAGCGAGGCGGCGGCGCGCAGCAGGCCGGCATCGAAGGTGCGCAGCGTGGCGAGGACGGAGATCACCACGAAGGGCACCGCGATGACCGCGTGCCCCAGCACCAGCCCCGCCAGCGTGCCGGCGATGCCAATGGCGGAGAAGGCGAAGAACATCGACGCGGCGGTGACGATGAAGGGCGTCACCATCGGCAGCGTCAGCAGCGCCACGATCGCGCCGCGTCCCGGAAAGCGGCCGAGATGCAGCCCGACCGCCGCCATGGTGCCGAGCAGGGTCGCCACCACCGTGGTCGCCGCCGCAACCACCAGGCTGTTGCGCGTGGCCAGCACCCAGCGGCTGCTGGTCAGGAAGTCCTCGTACCAGCGCAGCGACAGGCCGCGCGGGGGGAAGGCCATCAGCTCGGTCGGAGACAGGCTCAGGATCATGGCCGCGAGCATCGGCGCCACCAGGAACAGCAGCACCAGCCCGGCCGTCGCCGCCAGCGCGGCGCGCCCCACCCTCACGGCCGCAGCCCCGGCAGGCCGGCGCCGCCCGTCAGCAGCCGCGCCAGGCCCAGCACCGCGCCCGCCATCGCCAGCAGATAGACCGACAGCGCCGCCGCCATGCCCCAGTTGACGTCGCGGTTCAGGAAGGACGCGATGAACCAGGCGACCAGCTGGTCCCGTTCCCCCCCCACCAGCGCGGGCGTGATGTAGAAGCCGACGGCCAGCAGGAACACCATCGCCGCGCCCGCCAGCACGCCGGGCATGGTCAGCGGCAGCCAGACCCGCGTGAAGCTCGCCCATCCCCCGGCGCCGAGCGAGGCGGCGGCGTGCAGGTAGCGCCGGTCGAGCCGCGACATCACGCTCAGCATCGGCAGGATCGCGACCGGCAGCAGGACATGCACGGTGGCCAGCAGCACGGCGAAGCGCGTGCCCACCAGCTGCACCGGCGCCTCCACGAGGCCGAGCGCGAGCAGCGCGGCATTCACCGGCCCCTCCCTGCTCAGCAGCACGAACCAGGCGGCGCTGCGGACCAGCACCGACGACCAGAAGGGGATCAGCACGAGGGCCAGCGCGACGCCGCGCCAGGGTGCCCGCAGGCGCGCGATGGCGGCCGCCACCGGATAGCCCAGCAGGACGCAGGCCAGCGTGACGACCAGGCTGACCGACAGCGTGCGCCAGAACAGCGTGCGGAACACCGCCTCCTCCGGCGCGACCGCCACCACCTCGCCCCCCGGAAGGCGCGTCATGTCGACCGCGCGCAGGAGGTAGAGCGTGGTGGCCGGCCCGCCGGCGCGGCGCAGCATCAGCCAGGTCCCGGCCTCCCCCCAGCGGGGGTCGAGGCGCGGCAGGCTCTCGGCGAAGGGGGCGGACAGGCGCGGGCCGGCGCGGGCCGTGCGCAGCAGCAGGCCGCGCATGCCCACGCGTTCGAAGTTCAGCCGCTGCGCCACCTCGCCGATGCGCTGCTCCTCCAGCGCGGCGGCGAGTTCGGCGGCGATGGCGGCGAAGGCGGGCTCCGGCGGCAGCCCCTGCCCGTCCCAGCGGGAGAGTTCGGCGCGCGTGCGGGGCAGCGCCTCCGCCACCTCCCGGTCGGTGACGGCGGTCAGCAGCGTCAGGCCGACGGGCAGCAGGAAGCATGCCGCGATCAGCAGCAGCAGCGGCGCGACCAGCGCGGCGGCAAGGAGGTTCCGGCGGCGCAGCGCGGCCTCAGCGGTTCAGCCAGGAGGCGAAGCGCTGCTCCAGGTCCGGGCCGTATTCCAGCCAGAACTCGGTGTCGATCTGCAGGCCCCGGTCCTGGTGGTTGCTCATCATCAGCGGGTTGCGGGCGCGCACATCGGGATCGTTGGCGACGGCGGCGGTGACGGGGTTGATGGGCCAGACCCGCGTGAGGTCCAGCAGCGGCGCGGGGCTGGTCATGTGGTCGATCAGGCGCATCCCGGCCGCGGCATTGGGCGACCCGCGCACCACCGCCCAGTAGTCGAAGGAATAGAGCAGCGTGTCCCAGACGAGGTCGTAGCGCGCGCCGCCGCGGATGGCGTTGGCGGTGCGGCCGACGAAGCCGACGGCGTAGGCGACCTCCCCAGCATTCACCAGCTCGATCGGCTGCTGCCCGCCGGTCCAGAAATGCAGGCTGGGCCGGATGCGGTCCAGCGCCGCGAAGGCGCGCTGCTGGCCGGCGGGGGTGGCGAGCACGCGGTACACCTCGGCCGCCGGCACGCCATCGGCCATCAGCGCGATCTCGAGCGTCATGCGCGCGCCGCGGCGCAGCGTGCGGCGGCCGGGGAAGCGCTGCGTGTCCCAGAATTCGCGGAAGTCGCGCGGGCCGGCGGCGTGGCGCGCGCCGTCCCAGAAGACGGCGACCCCCCAGCCGATGGCGCCCGCGCCGCAGGTGGTGGTGCCGCCGGGCAGGAACCTGTCGCGGCGCACCACCGACCAGTCGATGCGTTCGAAGACGCCGTCCTCGCAGCCGCGGATGAGGTCCGGCGCCTCCACCAGCACCACGTCCCAGGTGACGTTGCGCGCCTGCACCATCGCGCGGATCGGGCCGACATTGTAGTCATAGGCGGTGTCCGCCACGCGGGTGCCGGTGGCGCGGGTGAAGCTCTCGAACAGCGTGCGGCGCATGTGGTCCTGCAGCGCGCCGCCGCCCGCCACCACCGTCAGGTCCCGCTGCGCCAGCGCGGGCGCGGCGCCGAGCCCGGCCGCCAGCGCGGCGGCGGCGAGAAGCAGGGGTCGCCTCATCATGGTGTCTCCTCGGGCGGCGGGATGCTGGTGGCCGGGGTGATGTGCCAGCCGGCATTCTTCCTGGCGTAGTAGGTGTTGAGCAAGCGCGTCGTCACCGGGCCGGGCACGCCGGCACCCACCGGCCGCCCATCGATGCGCGTCACCGGGAACAGCCCGCAGGATGTGGCGGTGAGGAACGCCTCCTCCGCCCGCGCCAGCTCCTCCGGCATCAGCCGCCCGTAGCGGGCGGGGATGCCGAGGTCGCGCGCGATCTCGAACATGGTGCGGCAGGAGATTCCTTCCAGCACGCCCCGGTCGGGCGAGACCAGCGCGCCATCGACCAGCGCGACGACGTTGAAGCCCGGCGCTTCCGCCACCGCCCCGTCGGCGGCCAGCAGGACCGGCACGTCGTGGCCGCTGTCCTTGGCGGCGAAGGTGGCGCGGATGAAGTCGCCCCAGTGGCTGTTCTTCCAGACCGGGTTGACCGACTCCGCCGGGATGCGTGCGACATCGCGCGGCAGCGTGGCATGCAGGCCGCGGCGCATCTCCTCCGGCTGGCCGCGCAGGACCAGCGGGGTGACGGTGGCGAAGAAGGCGTTGCGGCTGCGCGCGGGGTCGCGCGTGCCCGGCACAGCCAGCCCGCGCGTGCAGGCGAAGTAGACCAGCGCGTCCGGCAGGCCGCTGCGGCGCAGCAGCTCCGCCAGGCGCCGGCGCAGCGCGTCCCGCGTCATCCCTGGGTCGAGCCGCAGGCCCGCGCAGGAAGCGAGGAAACGGTCGAGGTGGTCGTCCAGCCGGAAGAAGCCGCCGCGCCAGCTGTGCACCACGTCATAGGTCATGTCGGCATACATCAGGCCGAGGTCGCGGACCGGGATCCGCGCCTCGGCCAGCGGCACGACCCCGCCGTCGATCCAGGCGAGGGCGCGGCTGAAATCGGCATTGGCGACGGTCAGGTGATCTGGGACCTGCAGGGTCTCGGCCATGGCGGCATGAAGGGCGGCGTGGGGGGGCGCGTCAAGCAGCGCGGGGACCTACACCCCGCCCAGCACCTTCACGCCGCTCGACCCGGCCAGGATCTCCCGCACGGCGCCGCGCAGCAGCCGCGCCTCGCGGATGCGGACGAAGCCCGGGCGGTGGAACAGCGCGATCTCCCGCGCCAGGTCGCCCTTCCCGATGCGGCGATAGGCGACGAGGTCGTCGAGCAGCGTGCCGTTCTGCACGGCCAGTTGCGGCATGAACGAGATGCCGACGCCGGCCGCGACCATCTGGCGCAGCGATTCCAGGCTTGCCGCCTGCATCTCCGGCCGGTCCTCCCGCAGGCGCCCGGGGCAGAAGGCCAGCGCCTGGTCGCGCATGCAGTGGCCCTCGCTCAGCAGGATCAGGTCGGCGGGCGGGATGTCGGCCCGCGTCACGCGCTCGACCCGCGCCAGCGGGTGGTCGCGCGGGACGACCAGCACGAACTCCTCCCGGAACAGCTTCAGCGCGGTGAGGTCGGCGCCCGGCAGAGGCGCGGCGGCAAGCATGGCATCCAGTTCCCCCTCCTCCAGCTGGTGCGCCAGGGCGCGGGTGTGGCCCTCGCTGATCAGCAGGCGCAGCCGCGGGAAGCGCGCGCGCAGCGGCTTCATCAGGAAGGGCACGAGATAGGGGCCGAGGGTGGAGACGACGCCGAGGCGGAAGGTGCCGGCCAGCGGCTCGCCGCCCGCCGCCGCCACCTCGAACAGGCGCCGCGCCTCGGCCAGCACGATGCGCGCCTGGGCCAGCACCTCGGCTCCGCGCGGGGTGACGAGGGCGCCGCGCGGGCTGCGCTCGAACACCTCGGTGCCGATCGCCTCCTCGATCTTGCGGACCTGGGCGGAGAGCGTGGGCTGGCTGACCGCGCAGGCCTGGGCCGCGCGGCCGAAATTCAGGTGCTCCCCCACCGCCACCAGGTATTCCAGGTCGCGCAGCGAGAAGGATTGCAGATTGGTCGACATGGTGCCCCCCGCGCCGGCCTGCGCCCGCCCGGCGGGGGCAGCGTAGCGCATTCCCGCCCAGGTTGAGAAATCAGCCCGCCGGCGCCGGGGGCAGGACGAAGGCGCCCTGCCCCTCGGTTTCGGCCCAGGCGCGGAAAGGGGCGCTCGGCGTGACGCGGCCGGCCCGGATCAACGCGAGCCAGAGCGCGGTGGCGCGGACGAAGCGGTTCACGCCGCGCGGCCAGATCGCCAGGCTCATCGCCTCCGCGATGCAGGGCTCGGGCACGCCTGCCGCATAGGCGGCCTCGATCTCGGCGCCGAGGCCGAAGGGCTGGTCGGCCGCGGTCTGCACGCCGACGAGGCAGAGCCGCGCCAGCGGCAGCGGGATGGGCGCGCCGCGCAGCAGGGCCTCGGCGCCGTCCAGGTATTCGCGCGCGGCGGGGATGGCGGGGACGTGCGCCTGCCAGGCCTCGGCGATCATGGCGTAGCGCGCCGCCCCGGCTGCCCAGGCGGCAAGCCGGAATATCGCCGCCGCCTGCGCCGCCGTGCCGCCCGCGGCGCTGAACTTCGCGAGGTGGTGCGTGCCCACCGGCTCCTCGCAGGCGGCGAGGATCGCGAGCCAGACGGCCTCCCTCTCGAACGGGGTCAGGTGGCGGCGGTCGAGCGTGAGGGCGCGGTACATCGCCTCGTAGGCGTCGTGCAGCTCGGGCAGGGCGGCGGCCATGGCGCCGTGGTGGGGCAGGACGAAGCCGCGGGCGGCGCGGATCGCCTCGATGCGTGCGCGCACCTGCTCGGGCGTCGGGGTCTCTGTCATGCCGGGATGCTGCCCGCGGGTGGATGCGGTGTCACCCCGGCTGTGCTTCACTGCCGCAACGGATGCCGAACGGGGAGAGACCGAAGATGCGCCGCAGAGACCTCCTGCCGCTGCTCGCCGCGCCGCTGCTGCTGCCGCGGGCAGGCGCGGCGCAGGCCGCCTGGATGCCGGTCCGTCCGGTGACGCTGGTGGTGCCCTTCCCCCCCGGCGGTCCGACGGACCTGGCCGCGCGGGTGATGCAGGGCGGGATGCAGGCGGCGCTCGGCCAGCCCGTGGTGATCGACAACCGGCCGGGCGCGACGGGGGCCATCGGCTCGCGCCTCGTCGCGCAGTCGGCGGGGGACGGGCACACGCTGCTGGTGGCGGCCAGCGGGACGCTGACCATCAACCCGGTGGTCATGCGCAGCCCCGGCTACGACGTGGAGCGCGACTTCGCGCCGGTCACGCTGGTGATGACGGCGCCGAACATGCTGGTGGTGCATCCCTCGGTGCCGGCGACGACGGTGGCGGAGGTGGTGGCCTGGATGAAGGGGCGGCCGGGCGGGGTGAACTATGCCTCCTCCGGCGTCGGCTCCTCGGAACAGCTGGGGATGGAGCTGTTCCGCCTGCGGACGGGGACCGAGGCGACGGCGGTGCCCTTCGCGGGCGGGCCCGCGGCGATGCAGGCGGTGATCCAGAACACGGTGCCCGTCGCGGTGCTGAACGCCGCCACCGTCTCGCCCCACATCCAGTCCGGCGCGATCCGCGGCATCGCGGTGGCGGGGCCGCGCCGCCATTCCGCGACGCCGGATGTGCCGACCATGGCCGAGCAGGGCCTGCCGGAGATCGTCAGCGGCAGCTGGACCGCGGTGGTCGCGCCCGCCTCCACCCCCGCCGCCATCCTGGACCGGCTGAACGAGGTGATGGTCGCCACGCTCCGCACCCCGGAGGTGACGGAACGCCTGGCGCGGGTCGGCTTCGCGGTGGATGCGACGCCGCGCGCCGACCTCGCCCGCCTGATCGCCGCCGACCTCGCCCGCTGGCGCGACGTGGTGCGCGACGCGCGGATCGAGGTGAACTGACGCGCCGTCACGGAAGGAACGCCGCATGTCCTGGCAGGTCACCACCCTCATCCAGGGGTATCCGGGCAAGTCGCGCCAGCAGGGCGGGCTGGGCTGGAGCACGGTCGCGCTCGCGCGCGGGCCGGCGGGGCGGATCGCGGTGCTCGACACCGGCCGGATGGGCGCGCGGGGCCTCCTGCTCGCGAAGCTGGCCGAGGCGGGCGTCGCGCCCGCGCAGGTGACGGACCTGCTGGTGACGCATCTGCACTACGACCATGTCGAGAACTGGCCCTGCTTCCCGAATGCCACGCTGCATGTGCCGGGGGCTGAAATCGACTATGCGCTGGCGCAGCCAATCGGCACGCCGCTCTGGCCCGAGCATTCGCTGCGGGCGCTGGCCGCGGACCCACGCCTGCACCGACTGGCGGAGGGGCCGACCGGCCTTCCCGGGATCTCCTGCTTCGAGGCGCCTGGACATTCGCCGCACCACCTCGTCTTCGTGCTGGAAGGCGCGCCGCGCGTGATCTTCTCGGCCGATGTCGCGAAGAACCGCAGCGAGCTTGCGACCGGCAAGGCGGACATGACGATGGATGCGGCGGTGCATGCGCGGTCCATCGCGCGGCTCGACGCCGCGTGGAGGGAGGTGTCCGGCACGGTGCTGCTGCCGGGCCACGACCTGCCCCTGGTGCTGGACGGGTCGGGGCGACCGGTGCCGCAGGCGGCCCGCGACATCGCCATCGAGGCCTGGTTCGGCACGCGGCTTGACCAGGTGAGCCGCTTCGACCTGTCGGAGGCCGGCGTCAGGTGGTAGCGCGCCGCCAGGCCGTGACCTGCAGCGCCGAGGCATGCACATGCACCACCGCCGGCACCCGGCGGGGAGCGAGCGCGGCGTCCAGCGCGGGGGCGATCCCGGCCTCGTCGCGGATGGTGTAGCCCTCGGCGCCGAAGGCGCGGGCCCAGGCGGCGAAGTCCGGGTTCACCAGGTCCGCCGCCGCGGCCACGGGACGGCCGGGATAGCGGTTGCCGTGATGCATCCCGATCGAGCCGTAGGTGCGGTTGTCCGCCACCAGGATGACCGGCGCGGCACCGTGGCGCATGGCGGTTGCGATCTCGTTCCCCGTCATCAGCGCGCCGCCGTCCCCCACCACCGCGATCGCCTGCCGCCCCGGATGGCGGATGGCGGCGGCGACCGCCATCGGCACGCCCGCGCCCATGCCGCCGACGGCGGAGCCGAGGAAGACGTTGCCCTGGCCGAAGGGCACATGGCGGTGGACGAAGCTGGTGAAGTTGCCGGCATCCGTCGTCAGCACCGCATCCCCGGCCATGCGCGTGGCCAGGGCGATGCAGACGGCGGCGAAGTTCACGCCATCCGGCGCCGGCTCCGCGACCGGGGCCGTCAGTTCGCGATGGATGCCGTGCAGCCGCGCGATCCAGGCCGCGCGCCCCGGCGGCGGGGGCGGCGCAGCGCGGGCGAGAAGCGCGGCCACCACCTGGTGCGGATCGGCGGCGATCGGCAGTTCCGCGCGGAAGACGCGGTTGATCTCCACCGGGTCCGGCCAGACATGCACCAGCGGCACCTGGCCATCCGGCAGCGAGGGGAAGCTGTAGGACTGGCTGACCACGTCGCCCATCCGCTCACCGAGCGCGACGAGAAGGTCCGCTTCCCGCATCGCCCCCATCAGCCTCGGCTGCACGCGGTTGCCGACATAGCCCGCGCAGTTCGGATGGCGGCTGTCGAACAGGTGCGGCCAGCGATGCGTCGGCGCGACGGGCAGCGACCAGGCCTCGGCCAACCGCGTCAGCGCGGCGAGCTGCTGCGGATTTCCGTCCACCTGGCTGCCGGCCAGGACGAGCGGGCGTTCGGCGCGGGCGAGGCGGGCGGCCAGGTCATCGACCTGCGCGGCGGAAGGCCCCGGCACGGTGCGCGGGCGCGGCGTGGCCAGCGGCAGGCCGTCCGCCTCGTCGTCCAGCAGGTCCTCGGGCAGCACCACCGCGACGGGGCCGGGCGTGCCGCTTTCGGCGACGTGGTAGGCGCGCGCGATGGCTTCCGAAGCATGCAGCGCGAGGTCCACCTCGATCACCGCCTTGGTCGTGTCGGCCAGCAGCTTCGCGTAGTTCTGTTCCTGCAAGGCGCCGCGGCCGCGTTCGCGCCGGTCCACCTGCCCGATCAGCAGGATCATCGGCACGGCGTCGTGGAAGGCGGTGTGCAGGCCGATCATGGCATTCGCCACGCCCGGCCCGCGCGAGACGAGGCAGAGCCCCGCGCGCCCGCCGCGCATCCGGCCATCGGCGACGGCCATGTAGGACGCCCCGCCCTCGTGCCGGCAGACCACCAGCTTCAGCCGCGGCAGGTCGGTGATGGCGTCGGTCAGGCCGAGGAAGCTCTCGCCCGGGACGCAGAACACCAGGTCCGCGCCATGCGCGACCAGGCTCTCCGCGACGAGGCGCCCGACCGGCCTATTCGCTGACACGGATGCCGGCCGTGCGGATCACCTCGGCCCAGATCCGCCGCTCCCGCGCGATCTCCTCTCGGAAGGCGGCGGTCGAGGTGTCGGACTCGTCGATCAGGCTTTCGGTCAGGCGCGCCCGCACCTCGGGCCGGCGCACGCACTGGCCGATCTGGTTCGACCACCAGGCGACCCATTCGGGCGACAGGCCCTTCGGCCCCGCGACGCCCCACCAGCTGCCGCCCACCATGCCGGGCAGCGTCGCCTGCATCACCGGCACGTCGGGCAGCGTCGGGTGCGGGGCGGCGGTGGCGACGGCCAGCCCCCGCATCGCGCCGCCGCGGACATGTTGCAGCGCCTCCGGCAGCAGGGCGAAATAGACGTCGATGCGGCCGGCCATCAGGTCCACCAGTGCCGGCGCGCCGCCGCGATAGGCGATGAAGTCCAGCTCGATCCCCGCGAGTTGCGCCATCCGCGCGGCCATCAGGTGCGGGGAGGAGCCGGCGCCGCCATGCCCGCAGGTGATGCGCGCCCCCGGCCGCTTCGCATGCGCGATGAAGTCCGCCATGGTCCGGAAGGGCGCGTCGGGGCGGGCGACCAGCACCATCGCGCCGCGGCCCATGCCGCCGATCGGCACCAGCTCCGCATCCGGGTCGATCGGCATCGTCATCCCCGGCAGCACAGGCGAGACGGAGAGGTTGAAGCCGGAGGCGATGGCCAGCACATGGCCGTCGGGCGGGGAATTCGCCACCGCCTGCAATCCGATGAAGCCGCCCGCGCCGGTGCGGTTCTCCACCACCACGTTGCGGCCGATCTGCGGCCCGATCGCGGCGGCGACGATGCGCGCCATGGCGTCCACGCTGCCGCCCGCGGCGAAGCCGACGATCCAGCGCACGTCGCGGGTCAGCTGCTGCGCGCGCGGCAGCGCCGGCGCGGCCAGCGCGGCCGGCAGGGCGGCGAGCAGGGCGCGCCGCGCGATCGGGGTGGTCATTCTCGCCTCCTTGTCGGTGTTGTCGTTGCTATTCGGCCGCGGCGCGCGCCGCGCCGCCCCAGACCGGCGTCAGCCAGTGCCGGTATTTCGGGATCGCGCCGCGCGCCGCCCGGAAATACAGGTCCTGCAGCGCGCGCGTGACCTGCCCCGGCGTGCCGTCGCCGAGGTCGTAGTGGTCGATCGAGGAGATGGGCAGGACCTCCGCGCCGCTGCCGCAGAAGAAGGCCTCGTCGCAGACATACAGTTCCGACCGGTCGATGTCGCGCTCAACCACCTCGATCCCGAGTTCCGCGCGGGCGAGTTCCATCAGCGTCTCGCGCGTGATGCTTTCCAGGATGTCGGCAGTGACCGGCGGCGTCACCAGCCGGCCCTGGCGCATCATCATGATGCAGGCGCCCGGGCCTTCCGCCACCTTGCCCGCGTTGTTCAGCATGATCGGCGGGCCGAAGCCGTTCAGCCGCGCCTCGATGTAGGCGAGGCGGGAATTGTGGTAGTTCGCCCCCGACTTCACGCGCGAGGGGGAGCTGAGGTCGCCGTTGCGCCGCCAGGTGCTGACGCAGGACTTCACCCCGGTCCTCAGCGTGTCCTTCGACGGCATGGAGAGCGCGAGGATGAACATCCCCGTGCGGATCTCGTCCGGGCGGTACTGCGTCAGCTCGCCGTCGGCGAAATAGACGACGGGGCGGAAATGGATGCCGCTGCGGTAGTTGCAGGCGCGGATGAGGGAGATGCAGGCCGCCTCGATCTCGGCATCCGAATAGGGGATGGACATGCGCATGATGCGCGCGCCTTCCCGCAGACGCCGGATGTGGTCGGCGTGGCGGAACATGAACAGCTCCCCCTCCTCCTCGCTCCAGTAGGCGC
Source organism: Falsiroseomonas sp. CW058 (assembly GCF_050563535.1). NCBI lineage: Bacteria > Pseudomonadati > Pseudomonadota > Alphaproteobacteria > Acetobacterales > Roseomonadaceae > Falsiroseomonas > Falsiroseomonas sp. CW058. The sequence goes on along the minus strand of NZ_JBNXUO010000006.1, from coordinate 123,991 downwards.
GCTCGCCCTCGAACACGTTCTCGCCGCGGAGCACGCATTCGGTGGCGACATGCAGCGTGGCGTCCTTCCAGGGCACCAGCCGGCCATCCATCCAGACCCAGTCGGCCGTCATCTTCGGCATGCGGGCGTTCCTTCTACTCGGCGGCGTCGGCAGGCATGGCGGCCGGTTCGGCCGCGATCTCGATCAGCAGGTTGCCGCGGGCATCGGCGGTGATGCTGGCATCGGGGCCGACGACGACGGTCGATTCGCGCTCCTCCACCACCGCCGGGCCCGGGATGCGCTGGCCGGGCGGCAGGCGGTAGCGGTCATAGACCGCGCAGGGCGCCATCCCCGTCTCCGCGAACCAGACCGGGCGCGTGCCCTTGCGCGCGGCGCCGGCGGGGGCGGCCTCGCCCACCGTCTCCGGCACGCGCGGGCGGGTGGCGCCGGCATGCAGGCGCCAGCTCAGCACCTCGATCGCGACCCCCTCGATGCGGCGGTCGAACAGGCGCTGGTAGGTGTCGAGGAAGGCCTCCCGCACCGTCTCCCCGGTCACCGTCGCAGGCAGCCGCACATTGATGTCGAAGCCCTGGCCGAGGAAGCGCATATCCGCGCTGCGGGCGAAGGCGACGTCGCCGGGCGCCGCGCCGGCCTCCTCGATCATGGCGCGCGCCTCGGCCTCCATCCCGGCGAATTTCGCGCCGACCGCGTCCCAGTCCACGGCGGACAGGCGCTGCACGCCGCTCCGCACCAGGTCGATCGCCGGCGCCGCGACGAGGAAGCCGAGCGCGGAGGCGACCCCCGCCCCCGCCGGCACGATCACGCGCGACAGCTTCAGCAGCTTCGCGAGCCCGTAGGCATGCACCGGCCCCGCGCCGCCGAAGGCGAGCAGCGCGTAGCGGCGCGGGTCCCTGCCCTTCTCCGCAACGTACATCCGCGTCGCGGCGGCCATGTTCTCGTTCACCACGGCGTGGATGCCGGCCGCCGCCTCCAGCACCGTCATGCCGAGCGGCTTCGCCAGCCTCTCCTCCACCGCGCGTTCCACCGCCGCGCGGTCGAGCGCCATCTCCCCGCCCAGGAAGTATTCGGGCGAGAGGTAGCCGAGCAGCAGGTCCGCATCCGTCACCGTCGGCCGCGTGCCGCCGCGGGCGTAGCAGACCGGGCCGGGCACGCTGCCGGCGCTTTCGGGCCCGACCGTCAGCAGCCCCATCTCGCTCGCCTGCGCGATGGAGCCGCCGCCGGCGCCGATCTCGATCAGGTCGATCACCGGCACCTTCAGCGGCAGGCCGGAGCCCTTCCTGAAGCGCCGCACGCGCGCGGCCTCGAAGGTGGAGGCGTGCTCGGCCTCGCCGCCCTCGATCAGGCACATCTTCGCGGTGGTGCCGCCCATGTCGAAGGAGATCATGTCCTCGACCCCGCAGAGCCGGCCGAAATGCATCGCCGCCAGCGCGCCGGCGGCGGGCCCGCTCTCGATCAGCTGGACGGGGTTGGCGCGGGCGTGGCGCACGGTGGCGATGCCGCCGGCGGACAGCATCAGGTGCAGCGGGCCGCGCAGGCCGCGCCGGCCCAGCTCCGCCTCCAGCGCCGCCAGGTAGCGGTCCATCAGCGGCTGGACATAGGCGTTCACGCAGGCGGTGTTGGCGCGTTCGTATTCCCGGATCTCCGGCGCGACATCCGATGACAGCGTGACGCGCAGGCCCGGCAGTTCCTCGGCCAGGATCTCCCGCACGCGGCGCTCATGCGCGGGGTCGAGGTAGCTGTGCAGCAGGCAGACGGCCACCGCCTCCACCCCCTGCGCGGCCAGCGCGCGCGCGGCGTCGCGCACCTCCGCCTCGGCGAGCGGCAGCAGCACGCGGCCGCGCGCGTCCAGTCGTTCGGTCACCGCATGGCGGCGCGGCCGCGGCACCAGCGGCTCCGGCTTCTCGAGGAACAGGTCGTAGAGGTCGTAGCGCATCTCCCGCCCCATCTCGAGGCTGTCGCGGAAGCCGCGCGTGGTGATCAGGCCGATGCGCGCGCCCTTGCGCTCGATCACCGTGTTGGTGACCAGCGTCGTGCCGTGCACGATCTGCCGCACCGCCCCGATATCCGCCCCCGCCTCCCGCAGCAGGCGCTCCAGGCCATCGAGGATGGCGCGGCCCGGATCGTCGGGCGTGGTCAGGCGCTTGCCGGTCAGGATGCGGCCGCGCGCCTCGTCCACCAGAACGAAGTCGGTGAAGGTGCCGCCGACATCGACGCCGATCCGCAAGGTTCCATCCTTCATTCCGGCACGATCCCCGCCGCCTGCACCACCTCGCGCCAGCGCGTCGTCTCGCGCGCCAGCAGGTCACGGAACGCGGCGGGGCCGAGGCGCAGGCGCTGCAGGCCGAGCGCGGGCAGCCGCGCCGCCACCGCCTCGGCGTCCATCGCCTCGTTCGCGGCGGCGCCGAGCCGCGCGACCACCGGCTCCGGGATGCCGGCCGGGCCGAGCAGGCCCCACCAGAAGCCGGCGACCAGGTCGATGCCCTGTTCGCGCATCGTCGGCACGTCCGGCAGCGCCGGCATCCGCGCCTCCCCGGCCACGCCGAGCACGCGCACCTGGCCGGAGGCGACGAGCGGCGCGGCGGTGGCGAGCGCCATGAAGGTGGCCTGCACCGTGCCGTTCAGCACGTCCTGCACCGCCGGCGCGGCGCCGCGATAGGGCACATGCGTCATCCGCACGCCGCTGCGCATCTGCAGCAGTTCCAGCATCAGGTGCGTGCTGCTCGCGGTGCCGGCGGAGGCGAAGTTGATGGCGCTGGGGTTGGCGCGCGCGGCCGCCAGCAGGTCGGCCATGCCGCGGAAGGGGGACGCGCCCTGCACGGTCAGCAGGCCCGGCGCCTCGGCCAGGGCGCAGATGGCGGTGAAGTCCCGCGCGGCCTCGAAGGGAACGGGGCGGCCGGCAGCGGCCTGCACGGCGGGGACGGTGGCCAGCGGCGTGTCGCCCAGCAGCAGGGTGGTGCCGTCCGGCGCGGCGCGCATCACGGCTTCCGAGCCGATGACCGCGCCGGCGCCGGCGCGGTTCTCCACCACCACCGGCTGGCCGAGGCCCTGGCCCATCGGCACCGCCAGCAGGCGCGCCAGCGTGTCGGACCCGCCGCCGGCCGCCCAGGGCACCACCATGCGGAGCGGGCGGTCCGGCCAGCGCGGCTGCGCGCGGGCGGCGGCAGGCAGCAGCAGCGCGGCGGCGGCGGCAAGGCCGCGGCGCGTAGGGCGCAGGCTCATCCCTTCCTCCCGTAATCCCGTATTGCGCCTTCGGGCGTGACGTAGCCGTCCTCGAGGTCGCGCTCGATCGCGGCCGGGTCCCTCTCGCGCGGGTCACCATAGCCGCCGCCGCCGCCGTAATGCATCAGCAGGCGGTCGCCCGGCCGCAGCTGGGACCGGGACTTCGGATGCGGCGTCCGCCCGTCCTGCAGCCGCACCAGCGCCGGCGCGCCCGCCCCGCCGCCGTCGAGGCCGAGCGGCGGGTGCTTCATGCGGTCGGAGATGAGGGAGAGGCGCACCGGCTCCTCCGTCATCACCTCCAGCTCCACCTCCTGCCCGAGGCCGCCGCGGAAGCGGCCGGGGCCGCCGCTGTCGGGCAGCAGGTCCTTCTTCCACACCACGATGGGCGCGGAGGATTCGAAGGCCTCGATGCTGCCGCTGCCGGAATTGGTCGGGAAGGCGGTGGTGTTGAGGCCATCCGCATGGGCGCTGGCCCCCATGCCGCCGCTGCCGAACAGCACCTGGCTGAAGCGGTCGCCCCCAGGCGCGCGGCCGGTGTAGACAGGCCGCGGGCTGGGGGATGCGCTGTCCGCCACCACCTTGCCCGGCACGACCTGCGCGAGGCACTGATAGACCGCGCCGGAGAGGAACAGGCCGGTGAGGTGCCGCGCATTGACCGGCGCGGGCGGCGTCGGGTTGAGGATGCTGCCTTCCGGCGCCGTCACCGTCACCGCGCGGTAGCTGCCCTCGTTCCGCGGGGTCAGCGGGTCCAGCGCGCATTTCAGCGGGTAGACCGTGTAGGCGTAGGTGTAGTTCATCACGCTGTTGAGCCCGCGCGCGATCTGCGGGGAGGTGCCGGCGTAGTCGACGGTGAGGCGGTCGCCCTCGACCGTGACGGCGCATTCGATCCGCGTCTCCTGCTCCTCGTAGCCATCGGCATGGACCACGCCGCGCCAGGTGCCGTCCGGCAGGGCGGAGATGGCCTTGCGCATGGCGCGGTCGGCGCGGTCCTGCAATTCGGCGGACAGCTCCGTCAGGTCGTCGAGGCCGGTGTCGTCGAGGAATTCCATCACGCGGCGCGCGCAGACCGCCTGCGCGGTGATCTGCGCCTGGATGTCGCCCATCACCTGGTCGGCGACGCGGACATTGCCGCGGATGAAGTTCGCCACGTCCCGGTTCTCCCGCCCGCCGACCAGGAAGCGGGTGGGGTGGATGCGGATGCCTTCCTCGTACATCTCCGTGCAGTCGGCGGACCACAGCGTGCCGCCGATGTCGGGCATGTGGGAGGTGGCGCCCGCGAAGGCGACGATGCGGCCGCCGCGGAAGATCGGCGACGCCATGGTGATGTCCAGCAGGTGGCCCGTGCCCATCCAGGGGTCGTTGGTGATGAGCACGTCGCCCGGCCGCAGGTCCTCCACCGGCACCTCCGCCAGCATGTGGCGCAGCGTGCGCGGCAGCAGGCCGACGAAGCTCGGGATGCCGGTCGAATTCTCGGCCAGGCTGTCGCCGTTGGCGTCCATCAGCACCGTCGCGTAGTCGTTGGATTCGCGGACGATGGTGGAGAAGGAGGTGCGCAGCAGCGCCGCCGCCGCCTCGTCCGCGATGGAGATCAGGCGGCTCCAGAGGATCTGGAGGGTGACGGGGTCGAAACGCCTGCCCGGCTTCATGCGTCCTGCCTCATGCGGTCGGGGCAGTATCGGGGCGGGCTGGTCGCGCCGGTAGCGACGCTCTAGTGTGCCGAGCCATGAGTTCAGCTCAAGGCACCGCAGGGCTGCCCCTGCAGGCGCTGCGCGCCTTCGATGCGGCGGCGCGCCACCTGAACATGGGCCGCGCGGCGGAGGAGTTGGGCGTCACCCAGGGCGCCATCAGCCGCCAGATCAAGGCGCTGGAGGAACGCCTGCGCGAGCCGCTGTTCACCCGCGGGCCGCGCGGGTTGCGCCTGACGGAAGCGGGGGACCTGCTGGCGGACTATGTCCGGCGCGGCATCGACCAGCTGGAGGCGGGGCTGCTGCGCATCGGCCAGCCGCGCACGCGCACCACGCTGGTGGTCAACGCCGCGCGCACCTTCGCCATGCGGGTGCTGGCGCCGCGCATCGCGGGATTCGTGCGCGCCCACCCCTGGATCGAGCTGCGGCTGGAGACGCATCGCTACTTCGCGCAGCTGCACGGCGCGGATGTGGACGTCGCGATCCGCACGGGCAACGGCGAATGGCCCGGCCATGTGGTGCAGACGCTGACGCGGGAGGTGATGTTCCCGGTCTGCGCGCCCGCCCTGCTCGACGGCGGGGGGCGGGAGGCGCCGCCGGGCGAGCTGCTCTCCCGCAGCCTGCTGCTGCACTACGCCGAGCGGCCGCATTGGCAGGCCTGGCTGGCCGTCGCGGGGCTCGACCCCGCGCTCGCCGCCGCCGGGCCGCGCTTCGGGGAGACGGCGCTGGCCCTGGCCGCGGCGGAGGCCGGACAGGGCATCGCCATCGCCTGGGGCGTGCTGGTGGCCGATGCGATCGCCGAAGGGCGGCTGCTGCGCCCCTTCGCGCCGGTGCTGGAGGACGGGACCGGATACCACCTGGTGATGACCGACAGCGCGTCGCGCCGGTCCACCGTGCAGGCCTTCGCCGCCTGGCTGCGGCAGGAGATCGCGGGGGTGGCGCCGGCGGGGAAGGGTTCAGCCTGAGGCGCGCCGCGCGGGCCGCAGCAGCATCAGCGCCACGAAGGCGGCCAGCGTGCAGCCGGTGGTCAGCGCCAGCGCGGCGCCGACGCCCGCGCCTTCCAGCAGCAGGCCGAACAGGAAGGGCGCGAAGGATTGCAGCAGCCGCGCCGGCGCGCCGATCCAGCCCTGGCGCGCGCCGTAGCCGGCCGGCCCGAAGACGGCCAGCGGCAGCGTGCCCTTGGCGATGGTCAGCATCCCGTTGCCCATGCCGTGCAGCACCGCGAAGGCCATCGCCGCCGGCGCGCCGAAGGCCGCCATCGCCGCGACGCCGAGCGGATGGCCGAGCGTCGCGAGCCGCGCGGCCACCAACGGGTGGAACCGCCGCAGCAGGCCGAATTCCGCCAGCCGCGCTGCCACCTGCGCGGGGCCGACCAGCGCCGCCGCCGCGATGGCCAGCGCCGGCGTCGCGCCCGCCTGCTGCAGCATCGCCGGGAGGTGCGCCGCCATCGCGCCGGTGACGAACCAGGTCGCGGCGAAGACGAAGGCCAGCAGCGGCATGGCGAAGCGGGGTGGCGGCGGCCCGTCCTCCGTCGCGGCCTGGTTCCTCTCCGGCGGCGGCGCGGGCGGGACCAGCAGGCGGTTGAGCGGCAGGGCGAGCAGCAGTTGCAGCGACGCCCAGGCCAGGCAGGCGCCGCGCCAGCCCACCGCCTCCTCCATCAGCGCGGAGGCCGGCCAGCCGACCGTGCTGGCGAAGCCCGCGATCAGCGTGATGCCGGTGATCGGCCCCCGCGCCGCCCGGCCATAGAGCCCCGCGAGCGTGGCGAAGGCCGCGTCGTACAGCCCCATCGCCATGCCGATGCCGAGCACCGCCCAGCCCAGCCCCAGCACCAGCGGCCCCGGCGCCGCCGCCAGCAGGCCGAGCCCCGCCGCCAGCACCAGGTTCGACAGCGCCAGCACGCCCCGCCCGCCGCGGCGGTCGATCGCGCGCCCCACCGCCGGGCCGAGCAGGGCCGAGAGGACCAGCGCCGCCGAGAAGGCGCCGAACACCCAGCTCGTCGAAAGCCCGAATTCGCGCGCCATCGGCGCGGCGAGGATCGCCGGCAGGTAGTAGCTCGACGCCCAGGACAGCGTCTGCGCCGTGCCGAGCGCGAGGACGACGCGCGTCGCGCCGTGCGGCGATGCGTCCATGCCGTGAAGGCTAGCCGCCGAAGGCGGCCGCCGCCAGCCGGGCCAGGTTGTCGTGCCCCATCCGGGCATAGGTCAGCGGATGCGCCTTGGCGGGGTCCTGCTCGGCCTCCACCACCAGCCAGCCGGCATAGCCCGCGGCGGCGACATGCGGCAGCACGGCGGCGTAGTCCACGCAGCCATCGCCCGGCACGGTGAAGACGCCGGCCAGCACGGCTTCCAGGAAGGGCAGGTCGCGGCGCTTCGCGTCCTGCATCACCTCGCGCCGGACGTCCTTGCAGTGCACATGGACCACGCGCGCGGCGTGGCGCTTCGCCGCCGCCGCCGGATCGCCGCCCGCGAAGGTCAGGTGGCCGGTGTCCAGCAGCAGCCCGACCTCCGGCCCCGTCGTCGCCATCAGCCGGTCCACCTCCGCCTCGGTCTCGATCACCGTGCCCATGTGGTGGTGGTAGGCGAGGTGCAGGCCGCGCGCCTTCAGGCGGCGCCCCATCTCGGCCAGCCGCGGCGAAAGCACCGCCCAGTCCGCATCCGACAGCACCGGGCGGCGCGACAGAGGCGTGGTGCGCTCGCCGTGGATGGCGCGGGACACCTCGGCATGGACCATCACCGTGCAGCCGAGTGCCGCGAGCAGCGCGACATGCGGCTCGGCTTCCGCCATCTCGGCATCCACGTCGCGCTCCAGCAGGCGCGAGCCGTACCAGCCGGAGGCGAGCGCGAGCCCGTGGCGGTCCAGGACCGGCTTCAGTTCCGATGCCACGCGGGGGAACTTGTTGCCGAGCTCGACCCCCGCGAAGCCGGCCTGCCTCGCTTCCGCAAGGCAGGTCTCGAGCGGCGTCTCCGCGCCCAGCTCCGGCATGTCGTCATTGGTCCAGGTCAGCGGGTTGATGCCGAGGCGGATGGGCATGTCAGGCTCCGGAGGTCTGGCGCTGGCGGTTGGTCTCGTAGGCCTCGCGGGCCTCGGCCTGGGCGGGCGTGCGGGGGACGGCGGGGACCGGCACCTCCCACCAGGCGCCGCCCTCGGCGGTGCCGGTCCCGGGGTCGGTGTCGATCACCAGCACCTGCGTGCGCTTCGCGCGGAACGCGTCCGGAAGCGCGGCTTCCAGCGCGGCGATGCCGTCCACCTTGCGCGCCTCGGCGCCGAGGGAGGCGGCATGGGCGGCGAAGTCCACCCTCGGCGCGGCGGCGGGCAGCAGGTTGTTGAAGGGCTCGCCCCCCGTGCCGCGCTGGAGGCGGCTGATGCAGCCGAAGCCGCGGTTGTCGAGCACCACGATGGTCAGCTTCGCGCCCATCGCGACGGAGGTCGCGATCTCGCTGTTCATCATCAGGTAGCTGCCGTCGCCGACCATCACCACCACCTCGCGGTCGGGCGCGGCCAGCCTGGCGCCGAGCCCGCCGGCGATCTCGTAGCCCATGCAGGAATAGCCGTATTCCAGGTGGTAGCCGGCGGCATCCGTGGCGCGCCACAGCTTGTGCAGCTCCCCCGGCAGGCCGCCGGCGGCGCAGACCACGATGCCGCGTTCCGGCATGGCGCGGTTCACGGCGCCGACCACCTGCGCATCGGTGGGCAGGGCGGTGGATCTCGGCTTCGGCGGCGCGGTCACGCGGTCCACCGCGCGATGCCAGCGGGCGGTGGCGGTCACCGCCTTCTCCTGCCAGACACGCGGCGCGGACCAGCGGCCGAGCGCGGCGGTGAGGGCCGCGAGCCCGCGCGCCGCATCGGCCACCAGCGGCTGCGCCGCGTGCTTGTGGGCATCGAAAGCCGCGACGTTCAACGCCAGCAGCCGCGCCTTGCCGAACAGCGCACGCGACCCGGTGGTGAAGTCCTGCAGCCGCGTGCCGACCGCCAGCACCACATCCGCCTGTTCCGCCAGCGCATTCGCCGCCGCGCTGCCGGTGACGCCGATGGCGCCGAGATTGCCGGGGTCGTTCCAGGCGAGGCTGCCCTTGCCCGCCTGCGTCTCGGCCACCGGGATGCCGTGGCGGCGCGCGAATTCCGCCAGCGCGGCTTCCGCCCCGGCATACTTCACGCCGCCGCCGGCGATTGCCAGCGGGCGCTTCGCCTCCCGCAGCAGGGCCGCGGCTTCCCGCAGTTCGCGCGCATCGGGCTCCGGCGCGCGCGGGCGCCAGACCCGCTTGCGGAAGAAGTCGGAGGGCCAGTCCATCGCCTCGGTCTGGACGTCCTGCGGGAAGGCGAGCGTGACGGGGCCGCATTCGGCGGGGTCGGTCAGCACGCGCATCGCGGCGGGCAGCGCGGCGAGAAGCTGCTCGGGCCGCATGATCCGGTCGAAGAAGCGGCTGACGGGGCGGAAGCAGTCATTGGCCGAGACGGTGGCGTCGGCGAAGCTCTCGACCTGCTGGAGCACGGGGTCGGGGCGGCGGCTGGCGAAGACGTCGCCGGGCAGGAACAGCACCGGCAGGCGGTTCACATGCGCCACCGCGGCGGCCGTCACCATGTTGGTGGCTCCCGGGCCGACCGAGGTGGTGCAGGCCATCATGCGCCGGCGCGCATGGGTCTTGGCATAGGCGATGGCGGCATGCGCCATGGCCTGTTCGTTGTGCGCCCTGAAGGTGGGCAGCGCCCTGCGGGATGCGTGCAGCGCCGGGCCGAGCCCTGCGACGTTGCCATGGCCGAGGATCGCCCAGACGCCGCCGAAGATGGGCACGGCGCGGCCCTCGATCTCGGTCTGCTGCGCCGCCAGGAAGCGCACCGTGGCTTCCGCCGCGGTCAGGCGTAGACTGGCCATGCTGCCTCGCCGTCCTTTCCGTCGCGCCCGGGATTGTCCGGGGCGGGTCTTGTGTTACGTTTTGATGACAGCGCCCGCAAGCGGTCGCCCTCGGGAAATGCCATGCTCCACTTCGCACAATTCGGCGCCGGCCGCATCGGCGCCATCCATGCCGCCAACCTGGCGGCCAGCGGCCGCGCCCGGCTGAAGCACGTCGTCGACGTGCATCCGCCCGCCGCGCAGGCGCTGGCCGCGATGCATGGCGCGACGGTGAGCACGACGGAGGCCGCGCTGGCGGACCCCGAGGTCGGCGCCGTCATCATCGCCTCCTCCACCGACACGCATGCGGACCTGGTCATCGCCGCGGCGCGCGCGGGCAAGGCCATCTTCTGCGAGAAGCCGATCGACCTGTCGCTGTCCCGCGTCGACGAATGCCTGGCGGAGGTGGCGAAGGCCGGCGTGCCGATGCTGGTCGGCTTCAACCGCCGCTTCGACCCCAGCTTCGCCGAGCTGCACCGCCGCATCGGCGCCGGCGCGATCGGTCGGGTGGAGCAGGTGGTCATCACCAGCCGCGACCCCGGCCCGCCGCCCGTCTCCTACATCAAGGTCTCGGGCGGGCTGTTCCGCGACATGACCATCCACGACTTCGACATGGCGCGCTGGATGCTGGGGGAGGAGCCGGTGGAGGTCTTCGCCCATGGCGCGACCCTGGTCGATCCCGCGATCGGGGAGGCGGGCGACATCGACAGCGCGATGGTGCTGCTGAAGACGGCGTCCGGCCGCATGGCGCACATCAACAACAGCCGCCGCGCCAGCTACGGCTACGACCAGCGGGTCGAGGTGTTCGGCAGCGGCGGGCGGCTGATCGCCGGCAACCGCAGCCCGACCACGGTGGAGCTTGCGGATGCGAACGCCGTCTCGGCCGACAAGCCGCTGCACTTCTTCCTGGAACGCTACGCCAAGGCGTACCGGATCGAGCTGGGGGCCTTCCTCGATGCCGTGGCGTCCGGCGCGCCGATGCCCGTCGGCGCGGCGGACGGGCGGCAGGCGCTGGTGCTGGCGGATGCGGCGCTGGTTTCGCTGCGGGAAGGCCGGCCGGTGAAGATCGCCGCATGAGCAGCCTGCCGAAGGTCTCCCTCGCCGGCCGCGTCGTGCTGGTCACCGGCGGCACGCAGGGCATCGGCGAGGGCTGCGCGCTGGCTGCGGCCGAGGCCGGGGCGGCGGCGGTCTGCATCACCGGGCGCGACGCCGCGCGCGGGGCGGCGGTGGCCGCGAAGCTGCGCGCGCTTGGCGCGCGGGCCCACTTCGTCGCGGCCGACCTCGCCGATGCGGAGGCGACCATGGGCGTCGTCGCGCAGGCCGAAGCCGCGCTCGGCCCGGTGGACGGCCTGGTGAACGCGGCGGGGCTGACCGACCGCGGCACCGTGCTCGACACGCCGGCCGCGCTCTGGGACCGGCTGTTCGCGGTCAATGCGCGCGCGCCCTTCCTGCTGACCCAGGCGATGGCGCGGCGGCTCCAGGCGCTCGGGCGGCCCGGCGCCATCGTCAACGTCATCACCATGTCGAGCCATGGCGGGCAGCCCTTCCTGACGGCGTATTCCTCCTCCAAGGGCGCGCTCGCGACGCTCACGAAGAACACCGCGCTCGGCCTCCGGCCGCTGCGCATCCGCGTCAACGGCATCAACATGGGCTGGGCCGACACGCCGGGCGAACACGCGATCCAGCAGCGGGACGGCAACCCGGCCGACTGGCTCGACCGCGCCGCGCCGGCGCAGCCCTTCGGCCGCATCCTGCGCCCGTCCGACGTGGCGGGCCTTGCGGTCTACCTGCTGTCGGACGCGGCGGAAATGATGACCGGGTCGCTGATCGACTTCGACCAGAACGTGATGGGCGCCTACGCATGAACGCCGCCGAACTCACCCGCCGCCGCGACATCGCGGCGGGGATCGCGCAGGACGCGGCCGCGCTGGCCGCCGGGATGCGCGCGCGCGGCATGTCGGAGACGAAGATGAAGGGCGCGCAGGACTTCCTGACGGAAGCCGACGGCGCGACCGAACGCTTCATCCGCGAGAGGCTGGAGGCGGCCTTCCCCGGCGAGCCGGTCCTGGGCGAGGAGGAGGGCAGCGGCGTGCTGCCCGAATCCGGCCCGCTCTGGATCCTGGACCCGATCGACGGCACGGCGAACTTCGCCCGCGGCGGCATCCGCTGGTGCGTCTCCATCGGCATGGCGCTGGACGGCAGGGCGGCGGTCGGCGCCGTGGCGCGCCATGCGCCGGGGGAGCTTGTCGCCGCCGCGCGCGGGCTCGGCGCCACGCTGAACGGCATCCCGATCCGCGCCGCGCCGACCCCGGACTTCACCCGCGCGATCGTCGAGGTGGGCTGGTCGCTCCGCCGGCCGGCGGCCGAATTCGTCGCGCTGGTCGGGCGCGTGATGGAGGCGGGCGCGGGCGTGCGTTCCTCCGGCTCCGGCACGCTCGGCCTGGTGGAGACGGCGATGGGCCGGCTCGACGCCTATGTCGAGCTGCACATCAATGCCTGGGACGCGGCGGCCGCGCTCGCCATCGCGCGGGAGGCCGGGTGCTGGACCAGCGACTTCGACGGCGGCGCCTGGCTGACCGAGGGCAACCCGATCTGCTTCGCGGCGCCCGCGCTCGGCCCGCGGCTCGCCGCGCTGATGGAGGCTTGAGCCCGGCCGCGCAACCGGGCTTCACTGCCGCGGATCGACCTGGGAGGATCACGAGAATGAAGACCCGCCGCCTGTTCGGCGCCCTGTTCGCCGGGGCCCTCGCCGCGCTGCTGCCGGGGGCCGCGCGCGCCCAGGGCAACCTGACCGTCTACTGCTCCGTGCAGGAGGAGTGGTGCCGGCCGATGATGCAGGCCTTCGAACGCGCCACCGGCATCCGCGTGGCGATGACCCGCCGCTCCTCCGGCGAGACGATGACGCAGATCCGCGCCGAATCCTCCAACCCGCGCGGCGACATCTGGTGGGGTGGCACGGGCGACCCGCACATGCAGGCGGCGCAGGAGAATCTGACGGTCGAGTACCGCTCGCCCATGCTGGACCAGCTGCATGACTGGGCGGTGCGCCAGGCGCAGCAGACCGGCTTCCGCACCGTCGGCATCTATGCCGGCGCGCTCGGCTTCTCCTACAACGCGACGGAGCTGAACCGCCGCCGCATCGCCGCCCCGCGCTGCTGGGCCGACCTGGCGCAACCCGCCTTCCGGGGCGAGGTGCAGGTGGCGGATCCCAACACCTCCGGCACCGCCTACACCATGCTGGCCACGCTGGTGCAGGTGATGGGGGAGGAGCCGGCCTTCACCTATCTCCGCGCGCTGCATCGCAACGTGAACCAGTACACCCGCTCCGGCGCCGCGCCGGCCCGCGCCGCCGCCACGGGCGAGACGCTGGTGGGCATCACCTTCCTGCACGACGCGGTGGCGCAGAAGGTGGCCGGCGCGCCGGTCGAGATCGTCGGCCCCTGCGAGGGCACGGGCTACGAGATCGGCTCCATGTCGATCATCCGCGGCGCGCGCAACCTCGACAACGCCCGTCGCTTCTACGACTGGGCGCTGGGGGCCGAGGCGCAGGCGATCGGCGCGCAGGCCACCGCCTATCAGCTGCCGTCGAACCGCAACGCGCCGATCCCGCCCCAGGCCCCGCGCTTCGAGAACATCCGCATGATCGACTACGACTTCGCCCGCTGGGGCAGCGCGGAGGAGCGGACGCGCATCATCACGCGCTGGGAACGCGAGGTCCGCGCCGGCGCGCGGTAGCAGGCCTTGGGTGCCGTCCCGCTGGGCCGCGCGGCGCTGGCCCTCGCCGCGCTCGGCCTGCTGCTCGCCCCCTGGCACGGGCTGGAGGGCGGCCTTGCCGACCTGTCGGCCTGGCCGGGCGGCGCGGCCTCGCCGCTCATCCTGCTGCTGGCGGGCGGCGCGCGGTGGTGGCTCTGGCCGGTCGCCGCGCTGCTGGCCCTGGCCGCGCCGCCGCTGCTGCGCGGGCGCGCGGCCGGGACGCTGCTGGCGCTCTGCGGCTTCGGCATCGTCGCCTGGGTCCTCCTGTCTGGCTACGCGGTCGGGCTGCGCGGGCTGAACTGGTCATGGCTGGCGCCCGTTCTCGGCGCGCCCGCGCCGCAGCCCGCGCTCGGCTGGGGGGCGCTGATGGTGCTGGCGGGCGGCATCGGCCTGCTTTCCGCCGGGCTGGCGGCCCGCGGCAGCTTCGGGGCGGATGCCTTCATCGCCTTCCTCGTCACCGGCGGGGCCTTCCTGCTGGCGGTGTTCGTCTTCGCGCCGCTGCTGACCATCCTCGGCGCCGCCATCTATGACGGCGACCGCTTCGCCCCCGATGCGCTGGCCGCGCGCGTCACCGCGCCCGAGGCCTGGAGCCTCGCCTGCCTGTCCACCCACCAGGGCTGCGGGGTGGTGTGGAACACGCTGCTGCTGGCGACGCTGACCGGCCTGCTCTCCACCCTGCTCGGCCTCGCCTTCGCGCTGATGGCGGCGCGCGGCGGGCAGCGCGGCGGGGCGCTGTTCCGCGCCATGACGATCCTGCCGCTGATCACGCCGCCCTTCGTGGTGGCGATGGCGCTGATCGTGCTGTTCGGGCGCACCGGCATCGTCACGGGCTGGCTGTGGACCTGGTTCGACATCCCGCGCAGCCGCTGGATCTACGGCCTGCCGGGCGTTCTGCTGGCGCAGGTGCTGGCGCAGGCGCCGATCGCCTTCATGCTGCTGGACGGCGCGCTGCGCGCCATCTCGCCGAGCCTCGAGGAAGCGGCCTCCACCATGGGGGCGCGGCGCTTCAAGGTGTTCCGGTCCGTCACCTGGCCGCTGCTGAAGCCGGCGCTGGCGGCCGCCTTCCTGCTGGGCTTCGTGGAGAGCCTGGCCGATTTCGGCAACCCGCTGGTGCTGGGCGGCGACTTCGACGTGCTGTCCACCCGCATCTTCTTCGCCATCGCCGGCGCGCGGCACGACCCCGGCCGCGCCGCGGCGCTGGCGCTGCTGCTGCTGGCGCTGACCTTCGGCGCCTTCGCGCTGCAGGCCTGGTGGCTGGGCCGGCGGCGCTACACCACCGTGACCGGCAAGGGCGACAGCGGCGTCCACGCCCCGCTGCCGAAGGGGCTGAAGCTGTCCTGCGCGCTGGTGGTCTGGCCGTGGATGACCTTCACGCTGGCGGTCTACGGCATCATCCTGGTGGGCGGCTTCGTGCACGACATCGGCCGCGGCGACCTCAGCTTCACCTGGCGCCACATCCTGACGGCGTTCGAGGTGGAATGGCAGGGCGGCCCTGCCTTCCGCGGCTCGGCCTGGGACAGCCTGTTCACCACGATCGGGGTCGCGGCGCTGTCCGCGCCGCTGACCGCGGGGCTCGGCATCCTCATGGCCTGGCTGATCGCGCGGCAGAGCTTCACGGGGCGCCGGACGCTGGAATTCATGACGATGCTGTCCTTCGCCATCCCCGGCACCGTGGTCGGCGTGTCCTACGTGATGGCGTTCAACGTGCCGCCGGTGGAGCTGACCGGGACGGCGCTGATCCTTGTCATCTGCTTCGTCTTCCGCAACCTGCCGATCGGCGTGCGCGGCGGGCTTGCCGCGCTCGCGCAGATCGACCGCTCGCTCGACGAGGCGTCGGCGACGATGGGCGGCGGGGCGCTGGCCACGCTGCGGCGGGTCGTGCTGCCGCTGCTGCGCCCGGCCATCGTCACCGCGCTGGCCTTCAGCTTCGTCCATGCGATGACCGCCGTCTCGGCGGTGATCTTCCTCGTCTCGGCCCGGCACAACCTGGCCACCGTCTACATCGTCGGCCGCGTGGAGGCGGGGGAGATGGCGCTGGCTATCGCCTATTCCACGGTGCTGATCGTCATCATGCTGGCCGTCGTGCTGGCGATCGAGAAGCTGGTCGGCCGCGCGCAGATCGGCCGGCGCCCGGCGGCGCCGATGCGGGCGGGGGCCTGACGGACATGACGGATGCTGCGATCCGCTTCGACGGCGTCACCAAGGCCTTCGGCGCCGTCCGCGCGGTGGACGAGGTGTCCTTCGCGCTGCCGCGCGGCGCGCTGGTGACGCTGCTCGGCCCCTCGGGCTGCGGCAAGACCACCACGCTGCGCCTGGTCGCCGGCCTGGAACTGCCGAGCGCGGGCCGCATCGAGATCGAGGGCCGCGACGTCACCGCGCTTGCCGCCGCCGAACGCCGGATCGCGATGGTGTTCCAGTCCTATGCGCTGTTCCCGCACATGAACGTGCTGGAGAACGTGTCCTACGGCCTGCTGGTGGGCGGCGCGCGCAAGGCCTCGGCGGAAGCCGAGGCGCTGGCCATGCTGAAGACCCTCGGCCTCGAAGGGCTCGGCCAGCGACTGCCGTCCGAACTCTCGGGCGGGCAGCAGCAGCGGGTGGCGGTGGCGCGCGCGCTGGTGCTGCGCCCGCAGGTCCTGCTGTTCGACGAGCCTCTGTCGAACCTCGACGCCCGGCTGCGCCGCCGCGTGCGGGAGGACATCCGGGACCTGCAGCGCAGGCTCGGCCTTTCCGTCGTCTACGTCACCCATGACCAGCAGGAGGCGCTGGCGGTGTCCGACCTGGTCTGCGTGATGCGGGCGGGGCGGATCGCGCAGATGGGCACGCCGAACGCGCTCTACGAGGACCCCGCCGACGCCTTCATCGCCGACTTCATGGGAGAGGCGAATGTGCTGGCCGGCGAGGTGCTGGGCCCCGGCCGCGTCGCGCTCGGCGGCGTGGAGCTGGCGACCGCGATGCGCGACCACCCGCCCGGCCCCGCGCAGTTGGCGGTGCGGCCGGAAGCGGTCACGCTCGCGCCCGATGGCGAGGGGCTGCCCGGCCGGATCGGCCGCGCCGCCTTCCTCGGCCAGACCCGCGAATACGAGATCGAGACGCCGGCCGGCACCATCTTCGTCGTCACCCCCGCCGCCGTGCATGCCTTCGCCCCTGGCGAGGCGGTGCGCTGCCGCCTCGACCGCGTGATCCCGTTGCGGAGCTGAGCCATGCGGATCGACTGCTTCATCTCGCTGAACAGCCCGTGGACGCATCTCGGCGCCGCGCGGATCGAGGCGATCGCGGCGCGGCACGGCGCGGTGCTGCGCGTGCATCCCTGCGATTTCGGCGGCACGATCTTCCCCGCTTCCGGCGGGCTGCCGCTGCCGAAGCGCAGCCCGCAGCGCCAGGCCTACCGCATGCAGGAATTGCGGCGCTGGCGCGACCTGCTCGGCCGGCCGCTCGTGCTGGCGCCGCGCCATTATCCCTTCGACGAGGCCTTCGCCGCCGCCTGCGTCATCGCGGCGCGGGAGACGGCGGGCGACGCGGCGGCCACCACCCTCGCCCACCGCATCCTCAAGGCGCTGTGGGAGGAGGAGCAGGACCCCGGCAACCGCGCGACGCTCGCCCGCCTGGCGGCGGAAGCCGGGCTCGACGCGCCGGCGCTGCTGGCCCTGGCGGAACAGCCGCGCTGGGCGGCGCTGCGCCGGGCGGACAGCGAGGCGGCGCTGGCGCGCGGCGTCTTCGGCGCGCCGAGCTACGTGATCGGTGGGGAGATCTTCTGGGGCCAGGACCGGCTGGACTTCGTGGACCGCCATCTCGGCGCCCTGCCCCGCGGCTGAACGCCCCGCCTTGCGCTACGCGGCCGCGTAGCGCCCGATGGCCAGGTCGTCATGCGCGATGTCGGGCGCGCGGCCGGTGACGAGATCCGCCAGCAGCCGCCCCGACCCGCAGGCCATGGTCCAGCCCAGCGTGCCATGCCCGGTGTTGAGGAACAGGTTCGCGTAGCGCGTCGGGCCGACCACCGGCGTGCCGTCCGGCGTCATCGGGCGGAGCCCGGTCCAGAAGCTCGCCTTCGCCACGTCGCCGCCGCGCGGGAACAGGTCCGTCACGCTGTGCGCCAGCGTCTCCCGCCGCGGCCGGCGGAGCCGGAGCGAGAAGCCGGCCAGTTCCGCCGTGCCGCCGACGCGGATGCGGTCGCCAAGCCGGGTGATCGCGACCTTGAAGGTCTCGTCCATCACCGTGGAGACCGGCGCGCCGGCCTCGTCCTCCACCGGCAGCGTCAGCGAATAGCCCTTCACGGGATAGACCGGCACATGCACGCGAAGCGGGCGCAGGAGCGCGGGCGTGTAGCTGCCCATCGCGACCACGTAGCGGTCGGCCGTCACCACGCCCCGGTCGGTCACCACGCCGGTGACCGCGCCGGCTTCCGTGGCCAGCGCCCGCACGGTGACGCCCTGGCGGAACTCCACGCCGATGGCGGCGGCCAACCCGGCCAGGCGCTGGGTGAACAGATGCGCGTCCCCCGTCTCGTCCCCCGGCAGCCGCAGGCCGCCCACGAACCGGCCGGGCACGAGGCCGAGCGCCGGTTCCGCCGCGACGCAGCCGGCGGGGTCGAGCAGCGCGTGCGGCACGCCGAAGGCTTCCAGCACGCGCGTGTCGGCGCCGATGCCGTCCAGCTGCTTCTGCGTGCGGAACAACTGCAGCGTGCCCTTCATGCGCTGGTCGTAGGCGATGCCCGTCTCGTCGCGCAGGTCGCGCAGGCAGTCGCGCGAATACTCGGCCAGCCGCACCATGCGGGACTTGTTCACGCCGTAGGCGGTGTCCGTGCAGTTGGCCAGCATCTTCGCAAGCCACGCATAGAGCCCGCCTTCCAGCCGCGGCCACAGCACCAGCGGGCGGTGGCGCATCATCAGCCACTTCAGCGCCTTCACCGGGATGCCGGGGCCGGCCCAGGGGGCGGAATAGCCGGGCGAGACCTGGCCGGCATTCGCGAAACTCGTCTCCATCCCCGGCGCCGGCTGGCGGTCCAGCACGGTCACCTGGTGGCCCGCGCGGGCCAGGTACCAGGCGCTGGTCACGCCGACCACGCCGCTGCCGAGCACCACCACGCGCATCGCTGCCTCCCCGGGTTGGAACCGGCATGAGGATAGGCGGCCGGATGTGCGAATTTCACGCGGAAGCGGCGCAGGTCATGCCTGACGGAGCGTGGCATTCGCATGATCTGCGAGGAAATGGCAGGATCGACGCATGGACGACATCGACCGCGCGATCATCCGCCACCTCCGCCAGGACGGGCGGATGCCCAATGCGGCGCTGGCCGCGGCCGTGGGCCTCTCGCCCTCGGCCTGCCTGCGCCGGCTGCGCCTGCTGGAACGGGACGGCACCATCCGGGGCTACACCGTCGTGGTGGACGACCCGCCGCCGCGCGACCTCGTCGTGGTGATCGTGCAGATCACGCTGGAGCGGCAGACCGACGACCACCTTCGCCGCTTCGAGGAGGCGGTGCGGAAATGCCCGGAGGTGCGGGAGTGCTACCTGATGACCGGCATCGCCGACTACCTGCTGCGGGTCGAGGCGCGCGACGCCGCGGATTACGAACGCATCCACAAGGAGGCGCTGTCGCGCATGCCCGGCGTGGCGCGCATCCAGTCCGCCTTCGCCATCCGCGCGGTGATCCGGGGCGGTTGACCGCCGCTCCGGCCATTCCGCCTCCGCGGATGGGGCGGCTAGCCCTCGTCCTCGGTCGGCAGTCCGCATCGGTTGTGGATGCGCGTCGCGGCGATGGCGGCGTGGCCCATGCCCACCACGATCTGGTCGAGCCCCGCCACGATGTCGCCCGCGGCGTAGAGCCCCTTCACCGTCGTCTGCATCCCCGCATCCACGCGCAGCGCCCCGGCCTCGTCATGCTCGGCGCCGAGTTGCCGGGCGAGGTCCGTGCGGTAGCGCAGGCCGAGCGCGGAGTAGAGGATGTCGAAGCGCATCTCCTGCCCGCCGACGCGGACCGCCGCGATCCGCCCGTCCTGCTCGTCGAGCCCGACCACCGGCTGCTCCACGATCCGCACGCGCAGCCCTTCCAGCCTCGCGCGCGTCGGCTCGTCCAGGTCCATCGGCTGGCCCAGCGTCAGCAGCGTCACGTCGTCCGAATAGGTCCGCGCGATGAAGGCGGCCTCCCCCGCGCCG
The DNA here is from genome assembly GCF_050563535.1 of Falsiroseomonas sp. CW058. Classification (NCBI taxonomy): domain Bacteria; kingdom Pseudomonadati; phylum Pseudomonadota; class Alphaproteobacteria; order Acetobacterales; family Roseomonadaceae; genus Falsiroseomonas; species Falsiroseomonas sp. CW058. The sequence continues at coordinate 104,292 of NZ_JBNXUO010000006.1, read as the reverse complement.
CGCGCGCCATGGCCGATCACCGCGATGCGCTGCCCGCGACTCTCGAAGCCGTCGCAGACCGGGCAGTAGCGCACCAGGCCGCGGCGGACGGCATCCGGCAGGTCGGGCAGGTCGGGCTCCACATCCACCGCGCCGGTGGCCAGCAGCACATGCCGCGCGCGGATCGGCGCGCCCTGCTCCGGCTCGGCCAAGAACCCCTCCCCGTCCCGCCGCAGCGCGGCGATGCGCGCCTGCGTCACGCGCAGCCCGTAGGGTTCGAGGCTGGCGCGCTGGCGTGCCAGGATCTCCGGCCCCGGGATGCCGTCGGCGAAGAAGGCGATGTTGTGGCTGGTGGGGATCCAGGCGGCGCGTGGCTCCCCGCCATCCACCACCGCCACGCGGCGGCGGAAGCGGGCGAGGTAGAGCGCGGCGGTCAGCCCGGCCGGGCCGCCGCCGATCACGAGGCAGTCGAGCATGTCGTCGTCCATGCGCGGCGCAACGCGGCAGCCGCCGCGTGGCTGCACGGCACCGACCCCTAATCGTCCGAGAGGCGGACCTGGCGGATGGCGGCCTGGAGGTCCGGCCGCCCGGCGCCGAGCCGCGCGGCCTCGGCCAGCCACAGCCGGGCGTCGGGCCGCTCGCCCCGTTCGGCGGCGGAACGGCCGGCGCGCAGCAGCAGGTCCGCCGCGCGGTCCGCCTCGCCCAGCCGCGCCAGCGCCGCGCCCTGCAGGGCCAGCGCCCGCGACAGGCCGCGATAGTCGATGGCGGCCTGGCGCAGCCCCGCCGCTGTCTCGGCCCGCGCGGCGGCGAAGCCGGCATCGCCGCGCAGCAGGGCGGAGACGGCCTCCAGCTCCACGATGTCGGCGCGGAAGGCGGGCTGCGCGGCCTCGCCCAGCGCGGCGCGCGCGGTCGCGACGCCGGCGGCGTCGCCCCGCGCGCCGGCGACGAGGCCCAGCAGGAACCAGGCGCGGCGCTGGGCGTCCGGCGCCTCGCCCCGCGCCGCAACGACGCGGCCGAGCCGCTGCGCCTCGTCCAGCCGGCCGAGGCGGAACTGCGCCGTCGCCTCGGCCAGCAGCAGCCCCGCCGAGGCCCCGCGGCCGCGGCGCGCCAGTGCGGCCCGCACCTCCTGCGCGACCGCCAGCGCGCCGGAGGCATCGCCATGGGCCAGCGCGGCAGTGGCCTGGCCGAAGGCCATCGAATCGATCGCGGCGGGATCGTCGCGTTCCCGCGCGCGCGTGAGGGCGCGGGCATAGAGCCGCGCGGCGGCTTCCGGCTGGTCGAGGTCGAGCGCGCCCTGCGCCGCTTCCGCCGCGCGTTCCAGCACCTCGTCCCGCGGCGCGACCGCCTCGGGCGCGGCGCGGCCGCCGCAGGCGGCCAGCAGCAGCAGCGCGGCAAGCCACCTCATGGCCGCACCCGCTCCACCGCCGGGCGCGGCACCGCGCGCGGCGGCGGGGGCGCGCTGGCGCCGCCCAGCAGCCAGTGGCCACGCAGCTGCGTCAGCAGCAGCTCCAGCTCCCGCGCCGTCTCCTGGGCCTGGACGACCACGGCGGGCAGCGGGTCCGTCGATTCCTCGACATTGCGCGCGGCGCGCGGCAGGGCGGGGGTGGCGCGCGCCAGGTCCCGGGTCGCCTGCTCGACGGAGGCCATGGCCCGGTCCGCGCGCGCCAGCAGGGACGGCAGGGTGCCGGGCGGCGCCGCGCGTCCGCGCGGCCGGTTGCCGCCCGACAGCGCCGTGGTCAGCCGCTGCACATCGCGCGCCGCGCCCTGCACCGTCTCGATCAGGGCGGCGGCGCGGGCCGCCGCGGCTTCCGCCTCGCGCGCCAGCGTGTCGTCCGTCAGCAGCCGCCCGACCGTGCCCTCCCCGCGTTCCAGCCGCTGCGTCGCGGCGGCGAAGGCGGCGGTGCCGGCGCGCAGCTCGTCGAGGATGGGGAAGACGCGCTTCTGCAGTTCGTCCAGCAGCGCGCCCACCGTCTCGGTCGGTGCGCGTTCGCTGGTCGCCTCGATGACGGCGTAGTCCCACAGCAGCGGCGGCCCCTCGCCCCGCTGGATGTCGAGATAGGCGGGGCCCGCCACGCCGAAGCGGCGCCGGACCACGGCGGTGGAATCGGCGCGGATGAAGGGCTTGGCCTGGTCCTCGATGCGCAGCTCGGCGCGGATGCGGCGTTCCGGGTCCACCAGGATGCGGCGCACCGTGCCGGCGCGGATGCCCAGCACCTCCGCCTCCGCCCCCACGGCCAGGCCCGCCACCCCCTCCTCCGGCAGCAGCACGATGAGGGTGGAGCCGCGGTTGAACCATTCGCGGATCACCCCGCGCTGGAACAGCGCGCCGAGGAACAGCGCCACCGCCACGATCACCAGCGCCCCCACCCAGCGGTCGGTGTGGCGCAGCCGGACCCGGTCCTCCTTCGTCATGGCGGCTCGGCGCGCAGCGCGCCCTCCTCCAGCGTGAACCACTGCGTGGCCGGGAAGCCCGGCTCCTCCCAGGCGCGGCGCGACCGGGTGGACCAGATCGCCGCGGCGCCGCGGCCGCGCGCCGGCGCCAGCGCCGCCAGCACGGGGTCGGCGAGCGCATCCGCCATCTCCCGGTCCAGCGGGCTTTCCAGGATCACCAGCGCGGGCTGGCCGAGGAAGGCGCGCGCGCAGGCGGCGCGCGCAAGGTCGCCGCGCGACATCTCGGCCGGGCGGGCCGAGGGCAGGCCGTCGAGCCCGAACAGGCGGCAGAGCGCATCCGCCTCCCGGCAGAGATCGGCTTCCGGCGTCGGGTCGTGGTGCAGGCGGGGCAGCAGGATGCCCTCCTCCACGGTCAGGTGCGGCAGCCAGCCGCCATCGCCGGGGGCGAGGCCGATGCGGGCGCGCAGCGCCTCCGCCGCGCGGCGGCCGAGCTGCGACCAGTCCTGCCCCTGGAACCGCACCGCCCCGCCGTCGAGCGGCACCAGCCCGGCGCAGAGCAGCGCGAGCGCGCGCGCCAGCCCCGCATCCTCCGCCCGCACCACCGCCAGCTCCCCGGGGTCGAGCCGCAGGTCGAGCCCGGAGCCGAGGGGGCTCTCCTCCTCCTTCGGCCGGGCCGCGCGGATGTCCAGCACCGCGGTCATGCGGTGGCGACGCTGAGGGCGGCGCTGCTGCCGAGGATGGCGAGGAGCCCCCGCACGAAGCCGCGCGGCAGCAGGTGGGACGGCGTCTCGGCGCGCGTGGAGGACATGCCGGTGATGGCGCAGACCACCGCGACCAGCCCGCCCGCCAGCACCAGCTTCACCGCGAACAGCACGAAATCGGCCACCGCGGTCGCGGTCAGCAGGTTCGACAGCAATTCCGCGAAGGAGGCCTGGGTGGCGCCGAGCAGCTGCCCGGTCAGGAACCCCACCCCCACCGCGACCGCGAGGAAGATGACGCCGAGCGTGAAGCCCGCGACCGCCATCGCGACCACGCGCGGCAGCACCAGCAGGGTGAAGGGGTCGAGGCCCTGCACCTCCAGCACGCCGAGCTGGCCGGAGGCCTTGGTCTCGCCGAACTCGACCACCGTGACGGTGCCGCTGCGGCCGAGCAGGATGAGCCCGACCAGCACCGGCGCGACTTCCCGCACCAGCACCGTCACCAGGATGCGCCCGGTCAGCCCTTCCTGCCCCGCATAGGCCAGCCAGGACACCGCCTGGTGGACCATGCCGAAGCCGACCAGCGCGGCGGTGACGACGACGGTCCCGAACCCCCCGGCCACCGACTGCCGGAGCGAGCGGCGGAGTTCCTGGCGCAGCGTGCGGCGGCGCCAGTTCGCGGGGTGCAGCGCCTCCATCACCACGCCCGCCGCGATGGCGCCCGTCGACAGCACCACCAGCGCGCCGCGGCGCACCGGCCCGCCGAGCCACTCCAGCATCAGCCACGGCAGCGCGGCGCGGCCTTCGCCATCCATCCCCCGCTCCTCCGGCGGCACCCGCCGGAACAGCGCGGTCGGGTGTCGGAAGGTTCCCGGCCCGATGGCACCCGCGCGCCGCCGCCGCGTTGCGGCTGCACGAAGCCCGCATCACGCCATCAGGAGACCCCCATGCAGGAGACCCGACGACGCCCCCCCCCCTGGCAGGTCGCAGCCGCGGCGATGGCCGCGCTGCTCGCCTTCGGCTCCGGCCGATCCTCGCGGCGCGGCGCGGCGGCGAGAGCAGGCGGAGGGAAGCCTGCCGCCCCGCCCCGCGGGCACCGGCACGACGCCGCCCATCCGGGCGGACACGACCCCGCGGCCGCCCTGCCGGACGGGAAGGGGCATGACGCAGCGCAGCCCAGCGACATCCCGGCGCGGGGGTGGTGGAGCATCCTGAAGCGCACGCTGTGGCAGGCCAGCGAGGACCGGCTGCTGACCGAGGCCGCGGGCGTCACCTTCTACGTGCTGCTCGCGCTCTTCCCCGCGATCGCGGCGCTGGTCTCCCTTTACGGCCTGGTGGCGGACCGCGCGACGATCGGGCAGCACCTGGCGGCGCTGTCCGGCATCGTGCCCGGCGGGGGGATGGAGCTGATCGAGGAACAGGTGAAACGCCTCGCCTCCAATCCCGAAACGGCACTGGGCTTCGGCGCGCTGCTCGGCCTCGCGCTCTCGCTGTGGAGCGCGAACCAGGCCACCAAGGCCGTGTTCGACGCGCTGAACGTCGTCTACGAGGAGAAGGAGAAGCGCAGCTTCGTGCGGCTGACCCTGGTGACGCTGCTGTTCACGCTCGGCGGCATCGTCTTCGCCGTCCTCGCCCTCGCCGCCGTGGTCGTGCTGCCGGTCGTGCTGAACTTCGTCGGGCTGGGCGGCCGGCTGGAATGGCTGCTGAAGCTGTCGCGCTGGCCGCTGCTGCTGCTCGGCGTCGCGCTGGTGCTGGCCTGCCTCTACCGCTGGGGGCCGAGCCGCGCGAAGGCGCGGTGGCGCTGGGTGACCTGGGGCAGCGCGGTGGCGGCGCTGCTGTGGCTCGCGGCCTCGCTCGGCTTCTCCTGGTATGTCGAGAATTTCGGCAGCTACAACGAGACCTACGGCTCGCTCGGCGCGGTGGTGGGCTTCATGACCTGGATCTGGATCTCCTCCGCCGTCGTGCTGCTGGGCGGCGAGCTGAATGCCGAGATGGAACACCAGACGGCACGCGACACGACGACGGGGCCGGAGAAGCCGATGGGCAGGCGGCGCGCGCGCATGGCCGACACGGTCGCGACGGAATAGCGCCAGATCCGCGGAGGCGGAATTGCCGAAGCGGTGAATCAGCCGCCCGGACAAGAGCCACGGCATGATCCACGAAAGTGGATCATGCCGTGGCGGCGCGGCGGGGGATGCAGGGATCGGGCGCCCCCGCCAGCGCGGGCAGGACAGGTCTGGGCGGCGGTTGCGCCGCTTGACGCGGGGGGCGGCCATGCCGGAACGTATTGCGAACACGCGATGACCCCGGCCCCCCTCCCCCCTGGCCCAGACGGGCCGCCGCACGGCCCGCCCCTCGACCGCCAGGCGCTGCTGGCCGCGCTGCGCGCCCGCGCCGCGCGTGGCGGGCGGCCCGGTGCCGGGCAGGAGGCGGTGCCGCTGGCCGCCGGGATCGACCCCGCCCTGCCGGGTGGCGGGCTGGCCCGTGCCGGGCTGCATGAGGTGCTGGCCGGCGACCCGGGGGCGGCCGCCGGCTTCTGCGCGATGGTGCTGGGCCGCACCGCCGGCCCGGTGCTGTGGATCGCGCCGGAAGCGGAAGCCTGGCCGTCCGGCCTTGGCCGCTTCGGCCTCCCGCCCGCGCAGCTCGTCCTGGTGCGGGCGGCGCAGGGGGCCGATGCGCTCTGGGCGATGGAGGAGGCGCTGCGCTGCCCCACCATCGGGGGCGCGCTGCTGATGCTGCGCGACATCGACACCGCGGCGGCGCGGCGCCTGCAGCTGGCTGCCGGGACGGGCGGCGCGCTCGGCCTGCTGCTGCGGCCGGACGGCGATGCGCCGGCGGCGGGGACGGCGCTGACCTCCTGGCGCGTCTCCGCCCTGCCGAGCCAGGGGGCGGGCGCGGGGGCGCTGGGCGACCCGCGCTGGCAGCTCGACCTGCTGCGCTGCCGCGGCGGCGCGGCGCGGGGCTGGGCCACCACCTGGCGCGCCAGCCTGGACCGGCTGGACCTCGACGCCCCGGCGGAGGCGCCTGAGGAGGCGGCGGCGCCGGCGCGCAGGGCGGCCGGGCGCCGACGCTGAGAGGGCGGCCTCAGTTCCGCAGGCCCGGCGCCTCCTGCCCGGTGCGGGCGACGTATTCGGTGTAGCCCCCGTCGTACTGGTGCAGGCCCTCGGGCGTCAGTTCCAGCACGCGGTTCGACAGCGCGGCCAGGAAGTGGCGGTCGTGGGAGACGAACAGCATCGTCCCCTCATAGGCCGCCAGCGCCGCCACCAGCATCTCCTTCGTCGCCATGTCCAGGTGGTTCGTCGGCTCGTCCAGCACGAGGAAGTTGGGCGGGTCGAACAGCATCCGCGCCATCACCAGCCGCGCCTTCTCGCCGCCCGACAGCACGCGGCACCGCTTTTCCACGTCGTCGCCCGGGAAGCCGAAGCAGCCCGCCAGCGCGCGGAGCGAGCCCTGCCCGGCGCGGGGGAACGCATCCTCCAGCGCCTCGAACACGGTGCGGTCGCCGTCGAGCAGTTCCATGGCGTGCTGCGCGAAGTAGCCGAGCCTGACACTGCCGCCGAGCGTCACCGTCCCCGCATCGGGCGCCGTCGCGCCGGTGACCAGCTTCAGCAGCGTGGACTTCCCCGCGCCGTTGATGCCGAGCACGCAGATCCTCTCCCGCCGGCGCACCAGCAGGTCGAGCCCCTGGTGGATCACCCGCGCGCCGTAGCGCTTGGTCACGCCGCGCAGCGTCGCCACGTCGTCGCCGGACCGCGGGGCGGGGGGGAAGTCGAAGGACACGCTCTGGCGGCGCCGCGGCGGCTCCACGCGGTCGATCTTCTCAAGCTTCTTCACCCGGCTCTGCACCTGCGCCGCGTGGGAGGCGCGGGCCTTGAAGCGCTCGATGAAGTTGATCTCCTTGGCCAGCATCGCCTGCTGGCGCTCGAACTGCGCCTGCTGCTGCTTCTCGGCCAGGGCGCGCTGCTGCTCGTAGAAGTCGTAGTCGCCCGAATAGCTGGTCAGCGCGCCGCCATCGATCTCGATCACCTTGCCGACGATGCGGTTCATGAAGGCGCGGTCGTGCGAGGTCATCAGCAGCGCGCCGTCATAGCCGCGCAGGAAGTTCTCGAGCCAGATGAGGCTTTCGAGGTCGAGGTGGTTGCTCGGCTCGTCCAGCAGCATCACGTCGGGGCGCATCAGCAGGATGCGCGCCAGCGCGACGCGCATCTTCCACCCGCCCGACAGCGCGCCGACATCGCCGTCCATCATCTCCTGGCTGAAGCCGAGCCCGGCCAGCACCTCCCGCGCGCGCCCCTCCAGCGCATAGCCGCCGAGCTCCTCGAAGCGGGCCTGCACCTCCCCGAAGCGCTCGATGACGGCGTCGAGGTCGTCGGCGCGGGCAGGATCGGCCATGGCGGCCTCCAGCTCGCGCAGTTCCGCGGCGACGGTGCTGACGTCGCCCGCCCCGTCCATCACCTCCGCCGCCGCGCTGCGGCCGGCCATCTCCCCCACATCCTGGCTGAAGAAGCCGATGGTGGTGCCGCGCTCCACGATGACCTGCCCCTCCTCGGGCGGCTCCTCGCCGGTGATCATGCGGAACAGCGTGGTCTTGCCGGCGCCGTTCGGCCCGACCAGGCCGGTCTTCTCGCCGCGCTGCAAGGCGGCGGACGCCTCCACGAACAGGATCTGGCGGCCGTTGCTCTTGCTGATGTTGTCGAGGCGGATCATCGGGGGCGGGGGGTCCGGGAAGGTTCGCGGCCGCATATCCCATACGGCCGTCCCGCGACAGGGTGGCCCACCCCTCCCCCGCCCGGGCAACCCGTGGTTTATTGACCCCGCGCATCATCGCGCGACAGGGCCGGAAGCGGGGGCGTCCGATGGGGAAGGTCTGGGTCTACAACTGGAACCATGTCCGGGGCGGCGAAGGGGCCGCCTGGGGCCATTCCGCGATCCAGGTGGAAGGTGGTGCCTACATCTCATGGTGGCCGGAAAGCGAGAACCGGCAATACATGGTGGACAAGTCGAAGAACCCGAAGCTTGCCGCCTTCCTCGGCAAGGTCATCGGCACCACCAACATCTACAAGGTCCGGCACCGCTGCCACACCAGCTACCTGCAGGACGTGCAGGCGGAAGGCCGGCAGGCCGACATGGTGTGCGAGATCGCCAACGGCGTGCTGAACACCGACGCGATCGGGCGGTGGTGGACCGGCTACGCGGTCGAGAAGGCGTCGTACCACAGCATCAAGAAGAACTGCTCCACCACCGTGATCCGCGCGCTGCGCGCCGGCGGGTCTGACAGCCACCTGACAGTGAAGAATCTCGGGACCAAGGCGCAGTTCCTGCCGACGGTGGACTTCTTCTCGAAGCGGACGGGATGGGAACCGACGGACATCGTCGCCTATCTCCGCCTGCTGAACCGGGCGCTGGGCGATGCCAAGGTGAACCTGAACGGCGCCCCCGCCACCACGCCGCCGCCGCGCAACCTGCCGGTGCAGGGCAGCGGCGTCGCGATGTGCGAGGAGCACGGCTTCCCGCTGATGACCTGCCCGAACTGCTGACGCGCCGGGGGGGGCGGCCGGTGAAGGCCGCGCCGCTCGCCCCTAACGCAACGCCGCCGCCGCCTCGCCCGCCACCATCCCCAGCACGAAGCTCTGCGACAGCCCGTTGCCGGGCAGGTAGCCCGAGGCGCCGCGGCCCGAGATGCCGCAGGCCGCCCCGCCCGCCGCGAACAGCCAGGGCAGCACGCCGCCCCCCGCCCGGCGCACCCGCGCCCGGTCGTCCACCGCCAGCCCGCCCTGGGTATGCGCCAGCGCGCCCGTCACCTCCGCCGCGTGGAAGGGGGGCGAGAGCGGCGCGCGCCAGGCGCGGCGGCCGAAGGGGTCTGCCGCCTCGCCACGGGCGCAGGCCGCGGCCTCGGCCAGCGTGGCGGCGAGCGTCGCCGCGGGCAGGGCGAAGGCGGCGGCCAGCGCCGCCACGTCGTCGAAGCGCCGCACCGCGCCGAGTTCCACGGCGCGCCGGAAGGGGCCGCCCGCCATCGCGGCGTCCTGCGCCGCCGCATCCCAGATCTCCACCGCGCGGCCGCCGGGCTGGGAGAGCAGGAAGCCCGCGAGTTCCGATGGCCCCATGTCCTCCGTCGCGAAGCGCCGGCCCTGCCGGTTCACCATGACCGCCCCGAGCGCCGGCAGCGCCGCGCCGAGCCGCGGCCGCACGCCATCCACCAGATGCGGCGAGACATGCGGCTGGCCCTGATAGGCATCCATGCAGGCCAGCGCCGCGCCGAGCGGCTCCGCCAGCCGCACCGCGGTGCCGTCCGACAGCTTTCCCCCCACATGCACGGCATGCGACGCCGGCGGGCAGACTCGCGCGAGCAGCGCGGCATCGCCGCCATGCCCGCCGGTCGCCAGCACGATGCCGCGCGCCGCGATCCGCCGGCGCGCGCCGGCTTCCGACACCTCGGCGACGTTGGGCTCCAGCCCGGCCAGCGCGGCGCCGTCGCGCAGCGAGATGGCCGGATGGGCCGCGACGGCCGCGCGCAGCAGCGCGTTGAACTCGGCGCCGCTCTCGCCCGGCGTCGCATGCAGCCGCGCCGCCGAATGGCCGGGCCAGGCGCTGCGCTGGTAGAGATGCAGCGGGATGCCGACCCCGTCCGCCAGGAAGTCCGCCAGCCGCGCCGCATGGGTGGCGACGATGGCCAGCACGCCTTCGTCCACCGTGCCTCCGGTCTTGGCGCGCAGGTCGTCGGCGAACAGCGCCGGGCTGTCCTCCACCCCCGCCGCGCGCTGCCAGCGCGTGCCGGGCGCGGCGAACAGCCCGCCGGAGGTGGCGAAGGTCGAAGGCTCCGCCGCGTCGCGTTCCAGCAGCACGACGCGCGCGCCGCGATGCGCCGCGGCAAGCGCCGCCACCATGCCGGCGGCGCCGGCGCCGGCAACGAGGACTTCGGTCTGCTCCATGCGCCGAGCATCGCGTCCCCCGCGGCGCCTGCCAAGCCATGGGCGCTTGACAGCAGCGCGTCGCCGCCGCGTGCTTCCCGACCAGCCGACCGGGAGACCCATCGATGATCCGCCGCCGCACGCTGCTGGGCGCCGCGCTCGCCCTGCCCGCCGCCGCCCGCGCGCAGGCACCCTGGCCCGACCGCCCGGTGCGCCTGATCAACCCCTTCACCGCCGGCTCCGCCACCGATGTCGTCGCGCGGCTGGTCGCGGGGGACATGTCGGAGCGGCTGGGCCAGCAGTTCTTCGTCGAGAACCGCACCGGCGCATCGGGCAACATCGGCACCGAGGCCGCGGCGCGGGCACGGCCCGACGGCACGACCTTCCTCGTCGGCTCGCCCGGCACGATGGGGATCAACCCCTTCCTGTTCCGCACCCTGCCCTATGACGCGGTGCGGGACTTCGTGGCGGTCAGCCACCTCGTCTCCTTCCCGCAGGTCATGGTGGTGAACCCGAACGGCCCCGTCCGCAGCCTGCCCGACCTGGTGGCGGCGGCCCGCGCGCGGCCGGGCCAGCTCAACTACGGCTCCTCCGGCAACGGCGCGACAAGCCACCTGGCGATCGAGCTGGTGCGCGCGGCGACGGGGATCGACATGGTCCATGTCCCCTTCCGCGGCGGGACGGAAGCGGTGCAGGCGGTGATGCGGGGGGAGGTGCAGGTCGCGGTGGAGGGCCTGCCCTCGCTGCCCGGGCTGCTGGCGGGCGGGCAGCTGCGCGCCATCGCCGTCACCTCGCGCGAGAGGTCGCCGAAGCTGCCCGACGTGCCGGCGGTGTCCGAGACGGTGCCGGGCTTCGACGCCGCGGCCTGGATCATCATCTTCGCCCCCGCCGGCACGCCGGCCCCGGTCGTGGAGCGCATGGCGGCGGAGATGCGGACCTCGCTCAACCGCCCGGCCCTGCGCGACCGGCTGCTGGACCAGGGCGCCACCATCTCCGGCGCCGACCCCGCGACGACCGCGGCCTTCCACCGGGCCGAGCTGGAGAAGTGGCGGCGGGCGGTCGAGATCTCGGGGGCACGGGTGGATTGACACCCGAGGAACTGGCCCGGCTGCACCCGCGGCTGTACCATGTGACCTCGCCGCGATCCTGGCCGCTGATCGAACGCATGGGCCTGCTCTCCACCGCCGCGCTGCTGGCGCTGTTCGAGGTGGAGGAGGAGCGGCGGATCGCGCTGACCACGCGCCGTCGCGCTGGCAACACGCGGCTGTCGCATCCCCTGCATGGCGAGGCGCTGGTCACCAACAACGCGCCGCTGGATGAGCGGAAGCTGGCCGCCTGCCTGGAGGACGGGCTCTCGCCGGCCGACTGGCTGCGCATCCTGAACGCCCGCGTGTTCTTCTGGGTGGACAGGCCGCGCGTCGACCTGCTGCTGGAGGCGGAGCGGCGGCGCGGCACGGAGCGGGAGGTGCTGGTCTTCGACACGCTGGGCCTGGTGGGCGCGCATGCGGCGCGGGTGGAGATCGCGCCCTTCAACTCCGGCTCGACCCTCCATGTGCCGGCACGCCGCGGGCTTTCCACCTTCGCGCCGCTGCTGCCGACCGACCATGCGGCCTGGCGGCACCGGCGCGGGCTCAGCCGCCCCGACCGCATCGTGGAACTGGTGGTGCGCGACGGCGTGCCGGATGCCGCGCGCCACTTGGTCGCGCGCGAGGTCGCGGCGTAGCGGCGTTCAGATCGCCTCGCCCGCCGCCTGCCCCTCCCGCACGGCCGACAGCATCAGCCGCGGCGCCAGCGCGTCCCCGACCGCGCGCACCGGGATGCCGGCGGCACGGAGCGGCGCGGCCAGCGCATCGCGCGGCACGCGCGGACCGGACCAGGCGAGGAGCGTGACATCCGCGATCGCCTCCTCCGCGCCGGTCAACACATGGCGCAGCACCAGCCTGCCGCCGCGCAGCGCCACCGCCTCGCGGCAGGTCAGGACCTCGACGCCGAGGCCGGTCAGCCGCCGGTGGATGCCCTGCGCGACGATCACCGGGCTGTCGCGCGCGATCACCTCCCGCGGGGTCGCCAGCACCACCCGGCCGAAGCGGGCGGCCAGCAATTCGGCGGCGTCGTAGGTCGCGGGCGTCGCGTCGAGGTCGACCAGCACGGCCAGTGGCCCGCCCGCCCCGGGGTCGGCCAGCAGCGCGGCGCAGGCGCTGCGGATGTCCCGCGCCGTGCCATCGGCATCGGCGAAGCCAGCGGGGGGCGCCATGGCGGCGCCGGTCGCCAGCACCACGGCATCCGGCCCGAGCGCCAGCACGCCCGCGGCATCCACCGCGGCGCCGAGCCGCAGTTCCACCCCCGCTTCGCGGGCGCGGCGCGCGAAATGGGCGACGGCGCGCCCCACATCGGCCGCGCCGGGCAGGCGGGCATGCAGCGCGGCCGCGCCGCCCGGTTCGACGGCAGCACCCAGCAGCGTCACGCGGTGGCCGCGTTCCGCCGCGGCCGTCGCGGCCTTCAGCCCGGCGACGCCCGCCCCCACCACGACCACGCGCCTGCCGTGGATGGCGCGGGGCACGGCGGGCGAAAGGTCGCGCGGCGTGCCAACATGCGGGTTGACGGAGCAGCCGACCTGCACGTTGCGGTGGATCTCGCCCCAACAGGCGTTGCAGTGGATGCAGGGCGTGATCCCCGCCACCCGCCCCGCTTCCGCCTTCTCCGGCCAGAAGGGGTCGGCCAGCAGCGGGCGCGCCATCATCACCAGGTCGGCGTCGCCCGCCGCCAGAACCTCCTCCGCCATGCGCGGGCCGCCGATGCGGCCGATGGCGGCCAGCGCGACGGGCCCCGCCGCCGCGCGCAGCGCGCGCCACATGTCGCGATAGGGCGCGACGGGATCGTGCATGTCGGGCGCGTGGCGGTGCAGGGACCAGCCATGGCTGCCCTGGCTGAGGCAGAGCCAGTCCGGCGGCACATCGGCGACGATGGCGGCGGTGAGCCGTGCGGCCTCCGCCACGTCGATCGAGCCCGGCACGAAGTCGTCCGCCGGCATCTTCAGGCCGATGATGAAGCCCGGGCCGCAGCGGTCCCGGATGGCGCGGATGATCTCCCGCACGAAGCGGCTGCGGCCGCCCACGTCGCCGCCCCACGCGTCCTCTCGCCGGTTGGTGACGGGCGAGAGGAACTGCAGCGGCAGGAAGCCATGCGCGGCCGAGACCTCGGCCCCGCCGAAGCCGGCGCGCTGCAGCCGGTGCGCGCTGGCGGCGTAGTCCTGCACCAGTTCCGCCACCTCGGCGGAGGACAGCGTGCGCGGCACGGTCCAGGACATGGCGTCCGGCACCGGGGAGGCACCGACGGAATCCAGCCCGCGCGGCCCGTGATGCGCGCTGCCGCCGTGCCAGAGCTGCCCGATGGCGATGGCGCCGTGGCGGGTGACGGCAGCGGCCACCTTCTCCAGCCCCGGCAGGGCGGCGTCGTCATAGGCGTGGATGCGCACCGGCAGCGTCGCCGAGGGCGCGGCGCAGAGCGCCTCCGTCACCACCACCGCGGCCCCGCCGGCGGCGCGGGCGGCGAGATGCGTCACCAGCTGGTCCGTCGCGCGGCCGCCCGCCGGGAAGCGGGTGGACATGGCGGCGAAGCCGATGCGGTTGCGAAGGCGCTGGCCCGCCAGCGTGATCGGGGAGAAGAGGGTGGGGAACATCATCCGTGCAGGTGGCAGGCGACCCCGCCCTGCCCTTCGCCCGCGGCGGCCGTCCAGCGCGGCATGACCTGCGAGCATCGGGGCATGGCGTGGACGCAGCGGGGGTGGAAGGGACAGCCCGGCGGCGGGTTCGCGGCGGAGGGGATCTCGCCCAGGATTCGCGGCAGCACGCCGCGGCGGGACGGGTCCGGCAGGGGCGAGGCGTCGCGCAGCATCTGCGCATAGGGGTGCATCGGGTCGGCCAGCACGCGCGCCGCCGGCCCCTCCTCCACGATGCGACCGAGATACATCACCGCAACCCGGTCGCAGAACCAGCGGATCACCGACAGGTCGTGGCTGACGAACAGGAAGGCCAGGCCGCGGCGCCGGCGCAGTTCCTGCATCAGCAGCAGCACCTGCGCCTGGACCGAGACGTCGAGCGCGCTGACGGGCTCGTCCGCCACGATCAGCTCCGGCTCCACGGTCAGCGCGCGGGCGATGCCGATGCGCTGGCGCTGGCCGCCGCTGAACTCGTGCGGGAAGCGGTCGAGCGCGGCGGGCGGCAGCCCCACCTCCTCCAGCAGCGCGCCGGCGCGGCGACGGGCCTCCGCGCCCTCGGCGATGCCGTGGACGCGCATCGGCTCCATCAGCGCGGAGCCGATGGACTGCCGCGGGTCGAGCGAGGAATAGGGGTCCTGGAAGACGATCTGCATGCGCCGCCGCAACGCCTTCAGCTCCGCCCCGCGCGCCGCCATCACGTCCTGGCCCTTCCAGCGGATGAGGCCGGCATCGGGCTCGATCAGGCGCAGCAGGGCGCGGGCGGCGGTGGACTTGCCGCAGCCCGATTCGCCGACCAGCCCGAAAGCCTCTCCCGGGTGGATGCGGAAGGACACGTCCTCCACCGCGCGCACGGTGACGGTGCGCGGCTTCGGGAAGCCCTTGCGGGTGACGAAGTGCTTGCGCAGCCCCTCGACGGTCAGGACGGGGTCACTCATTGCGGAGCTTCGGGTCCGTGGCGTCGCGCAGCCCGTCGCCCACCATGTTGAGGCCCAGCACCAGCAGCAGGATCGCGACGCCCGGGAAGACCGCGAGCCAGGGGGCGTCGAGGATGTTCTCGAACCCGTCGCGGGTCATGCCGCCCCAGGTCGGCGTGGGCGGCTTCACGCCGAGCCCGATGAAGGACAGCGACGCCTCGACCCGGACGGCGGTGGCCAGCCACAGCGTGCCCATCACCATCACCTCCGACAGGATGTTGGGCAGGATGTGGCGGAACAGGATGCGCGCGTGGCTGAAGCCCAGCGCGCGGCCGGCTTCCACGAAGGCGCGTTCCTTCAGCGCCATGGTCGGCGCGCGCGCCACCCGCGCGAAGGGCGCGATGGCGGTCAGCGCGATGGCGACCACCAGGTTCACCAGGTCCGGCCCCAGCAGCGCCACCACGATCAGCCCGAGGATGAGCGAGGGGAAGGACAGCAGCACGTCCATCACCTGCATCACCAGCAGGTCGAACCGCCCGCCGACATAGCCGGACACCAGCCCTATCGCGCCGCCGATCACCATCGCCGCGAAGATCGCGCCGATGGAGACGGTGAGCGAGATCTGCCCCCCCCACATCAGGCGCGACAGGATGTCGCGCCCGAACTGGTCGGTGCCGAGCCAGTATTCGGCGCCGGGAGGCTGCAGCCGGTTCAGGATGTCCTGGTCCGCCGGGTCGTAGGGCGCGATCCAGGGCGCGAGCACGGCGGAGAGGACGATGACGGCGCAGATCAGCACGCCGATCATCGTGGTGGGATTGCTTCGCGCCTTGCCGAGCGCGCGCTTCAGCGAGGACGGCGCGGGCGGGGCCACGATGTCCGAGGCGCCACTCATTCCGCCTTCACCCGCGGGTCGATGACGCCGTAGAGCAGGTCCGTGACGATGTTAACCACCACGATCAGGAAGCAGTAGATCACCATCAGCCCCTGCAGCATCGTGTAGTCGCGCTGGTTCAGCGCGCCGACGATGATCTTGCCGAGGCCGGGGCGGTTGAAGACGATCTCGGTCAGCACCGAATTGCCGATCAGGATGCCGACATAGAGCCCAACCACTGTGACGATCGGGATCGACGCGTTCCGCAGCCCGTGCACCCAGACCACGCGCCGCCAGGGCACGCCCTTGGCGCGGGCGGTGCGGATGTAGTCCTCGCCCAGGGATTGCAGCATGGCGCTGCGCGTCACCCGCGTGATGTAGGCGGCCATGACGAGGCCGAGCGTGATGGCCGGCAGGATCAGCTTGTGCAGCCGGTCGCCGTAGTCATCCAGGTTGGCGCTGCCGATCACCGGGAAGACCCGCCAGTGCAGCGCGAAGGCCAGCAGCAGGAAGATGCCGGAGACGAAGACCGGGAAGGACAGCCCGATCAGCGACAGGATGCGCGCCGCCACGTCGATCACGCCGTTGCGGTGCAGCGCCGCCCAGATGCCGACCGGCACGCCGACGACGATGCCGAACACCATCGCGGCCAGCGTCAGGTCGATGGTGTGCGGCAGCACAGCCGCGACCTCCGCCAGGATCGGCCGGCTGGTCACCAGCGAATTGCCGAAATCCCCCACCAGCGCGGAGCCGATGAAGGACACGTACTGTTCCCACAGCGGCCGGTCGAGGCCGAGCCGCCCGCGCAGCGCCGCCGCCGCCTCCGGCGTCGCCTGGTCGCCCAGGATCACCAGCGCCGGGTCGCCGGGGACGATGCGGACGATGACGAAGACGAGCGTCAGCACCGCCAGCAGCGTCGGCACGGCGGCCAGGATGCGGCGCGCGACGAAGCCCGCCACCTACCTGATCCGCGTGCGTTCGGTGATCATCGGGCCGAGGCTCATCGAGCCCTTCAGCTCATAGCCGTAGTCCACGTTGTCCCGCCGCGCGAAGACCAGCAGCGTCTCGATCAGCGGCACGCCGCAGACATTCTGCACCAGGATCTGCTGCGCCTCGGCCCAGAGCCGGCGCTGTTCGTTGATGTCGGTGCTGACTCGCGCGCGGTCGATCTGTGCGTCCGCCTGGTCGCAATGGGAGAAGTTGGTCACCGCCGTCGGCGTCTGCACGCGCGACCGGCCGTGCCAGAACTGCGTGAGGTAGATGTCCGCCACCGGGAAGCGCGCGGCGGAGTAGTAGACCATCGGCGACAGGTCCTGGCGGATCTGCTGGTGGAAGGTCGCGTGCTCCACCACCTGGAGGTCGAGCGTGATGCCGGACCGGCGCAGCTGCTGCTGCACCACCTGCATCATGTTCAGCATCTCCGGCAGCTGCGTGTGGATCATGCGGATGGTCAGCCCGTTCGGGTGCCCCGCCTCGGCCAGCAGGGCGCGGGCGCGCGCCGGGTCGGCCGCGGGAAGCTGCTGCTGCGCGAAGCCGAGATAGCCGCGCGGAACCAGGCTCTGCCCCTCGCGCGCGACGTCCTGGCCGCGGAAGCGCACCAGCTCCGCCCGGTTGATCGCATGCGCCACCGCCTGGCGCACGCGGATGTCGTTGAAGGGCGGCTGGCGCGTGTTGAGGTTGAGGATCGCAAGCTCACCCGGCTCGAACACGTCCACCACCGTGTTCGGCACCTGGCGGGTGCGGTTGATCCAGGTCTGGTCCGCGCGGCCGTAGTTCACGTCCAGCTCGCGGTTCTGGAAGGCGAGGTCGCGCGACGCGTCGGACGGGATGAAGCGGTAGCTGACGCGGCCGAGCTGCGGCGCGCCGCGGAAATACCCGGCATGCGCCGCCAGCTCCGCGCTCTGGTTCGGCGTCACGCGGTCGAGCGCGAAGGGGCCGGTGCCCACGGGGTTGCGCGCGAATTCCGCGCCCCGCTGCTCCACCGCCCGGCGGGAGACGATGAAGCCGCCCGAGTAGTTGGTCAGCAGGCCGAGCAGGCTCGGCACGTTCTCGCTCAGCACGATGCGGACGGTGTAGGGGTCCACCGCCTCCACCGTCTGGAAGGCGCGGAAATCGGCCGAGAAGGCGGAGGTGGCGGCGGTGCCGGCCTTGCGCAGGCTGGCCACCACGTCATCGGCCGTCAGCTCCCCGAAGCCGCCATGGAACTGCACGCCGCGGCGCAGGTGGAAGGTCCAGGTCCGGCCGTCCGCGCTCGTCTCCCAGCGCTCCGCCAGGTCGGGCTCGATCTCGGAGGGGTCGATGGAGCCGGGCTTGAAACGCACCAGCCCGTTGAACATCCAGGCGACGATCACGCGGTCGATCGTGGAGACCGCGAAATGCGGGTCGAGCCGGCCGACATCCTGCGCCGCCATGCCCACCCGCAGCGTCGGCGCCGTCTGCGCCAGCGCGCCACCCGCCGCGACAACCGCCACCGCCGTGCCCAGCAGGGCCGCCTTGAGTCCGCTCATCCTGCTTTCCCCCATCCGTCGTTCAATCCCGTGTCGCCGCATCCTGCCCCGCGAAGCGGCCGATGTCGAAGGCTTCGATCGGGATGTCGGTGCGCCCGTCCATCACCAGCTCCGCCAGCACCGCGCCGACGCCCGGCCCGGTCTGGAACCCCTCGCCCGAGAAGCCGAAGGCGTGCACCAGCCCCGCCGTGGTGCGGGACGGGCCAAGCACCGGGAAGTGGTCGGGCATCATGCCGTCCGTGCCCGTCCAGCTGCGGATCACCATGGCGCCCGCCAGGCGCGGGATCACCGCGACGGCGCGCTGCATGGCGCCGAAGGCCGCATCGGGGCGCGGGCGGGTCCAGCTGATCCCCTCATCGCTCTCGCCGCGCCCGCCGCCGAAGATGACGTTGCCGCGCGGGATCTGCCGGAGGTAGAGGTCGCCGCCCACCACGCCCAGGCTGTGGCGGATGAAGTAGGGCAGCGGCTCCGTCACCAGCATGTTGGGGTGCAGCTTCTCGACCGGTACCGGCTCCCCGAAGCGCCGCGCGATCTCGCCGCCCCAGAAGCCGGCGCAGTTCAGCAGCCAGGGCGCGGCGAAGGCCTCGCCCTTCGCCAACGCGACGAAGCGCCGCCCGTCATGGGCAAGGTCGGTGACGGCGTAGTCCTCCAGGATCTCGGCGCCCGCCCGGCGCGCGGCGCCCGCCAGCAGCGGGCCGAGCAGGCGGGGATTGGCCGAGCCATCCTCCTCCATCAGGCTGCCGGCGACGATCGCCTCGCTGAAATAGGGGTGCTCGGCGCGGATGGCGTTGCGGCCGACCATGCGGGGGCGCAGGCCGTGCCCCTCGGCCAGCGCGTTCCAGCGCAGCAGCTCCGCCTCCTCCTCCGCGCTGCGGGCAAGCTTGAGGTGCCCGCAGGGGTCGAATTCGGCGTCGCCGCCGGTCAGTTCCTTCAGCCGCCCCCAGATCTCGCGCGACTTGCGCGCCAGCGGCAGGCCGCGCGGGTCGCGTCCCTGCTGGCGGACGCCGCCATAGTTCACGCCCGTCGCCTCGCCGCCGACCAGCCTGCGTTCCAGCAGCGTGACGCGCACGCCGCGCAGCGCCAGGTGCAGCGCCGCGGAACAGCCCGCGCCGCCGCCGCCGACGATCAGGACATCCGCCTCCCGCATCACGCCCCCTGCACCAGCGGGATGGGCTTCACCGGCGGCTGCCCGCGCAGCCGCCCGGCCTGCGCCACCGGCACGCCGAGCGCGGCGGCCAGCACCTCCGCCGCCGGCGGGCCGCAGACGCGCCCCTGGCAGCGGCCCATGCCGACGCGGCTCAGCGCCTTGGCGCGGTTCATCTCCGGCGCGGGGGACAGCGCGGCGGCACGCAACTCCCCCGCCGTGATCGCCTCGCACCGGCAGAGCAGCGTCCCGTCCGGCATGGCGGCGGCCAGATGCGCGGGGAAGGGGAAGGCGCGTTCCAGCGCCAGGCGGAACCGCGCCTCGGTCCGCAGCCGCCGGTCGAGATGCGTCACCAGTGCCAGGTCGGCCGGCAGGCCGCGATCCGCCAGCAGCGCCAGCGCGGCCCGCGCGCCGGCAAGCTCCGCCACCTCCGCCCCGCCGATCGCCGCGCCGTCGCCGGCCAGGTAGATGCCCGCCACCGGCGTGCGGCCGGCCGCGTCGCGCCGCGGCACCCAGCCGCGCTGCACGGCATCGAAGGCGAAGGGCACGCCGGCGAGGTCGGCGAGCTGCGCCTCGGGCTTCAGCCCCCAGCCGAGGGCGACGGCATCGCATTCCGTCACCGCCTCCCGCCCCGCCGCGTCGCGCCAGCGCAGCGCCGCGACGGTGCCGTTCCCCTCGATCGCCAGCGGCGTCGCGCCTTCGGCGACCGGCACGCCGCTGCGCTTCAGCGCGGCGGTGTAGCGCAGGCCGCGCAGCAGGGTGGGCGCGTTCCACAGCATGCCCGGCGCGGCGCGCAGCTTGGTCGCGAAGTCCGTGGTGTCCAGCACCAGCGCGGGCGGCGCGCCGGCCTTCAGGTATTGCAGCGCCGCCAGCCACAGCAGCGGCCCCGTGCCGACCAGCGCCGGCCGCGCCCCGATGGCCACGCCCTGCGCCTTCAGCGCGATCTGCGACCCGCCGAGCGTGGTCACGCCCGGCATCGTCCAGCCGGGGATCGGCACCACCCGGTCCATCGCGCCGGTGCAGAGGATGGCGGCGTCGAACGCCACCTCGCCCTGGATCGCGCCGCGGGTCAGCACCTGCAGCATCCCGGCATGGGGGCGGATGTTCCAGACCAGCGTCTCCGGCCGCCAGTCGGCGCGCCCCTTCAGCGCATCGAGCGCCGCATGCAGGCGCCGCGCCCGCCCGGCATCGGCCCCGTAGAGCGCGCGGTGGCCGCGCGCGAAGCCCGCGGGCGGGCGCTGGTAGATGCGGCCGCCGCCATCGGGCGCCTCCTCGATCCAGACCGGGGCGAGACCGGCGCGGACCAGCTGTTCCACGGCGCGGACCCCGGCGGGGCCGGCGCCGACCACCACCACCCTCATCGCCGCGCCACCACCATGCCCGGCTCGGCCAGCGTGGTGCAGGCGCGCCGCGGGCCGCGCCCTTCCACCACCACCCAGCAATCCTGGCAGGCGCCCATCCAGCAGAAGCCCGCGCGCGGCCCGTCGCCGAATTCGCTGAGCCGCACGGCGCCGAGCCCGGCGGCCAGGATCGCGGTCAGCAGCGTGTCGCCCTGCCGCGCGCCGATCTCCTCGCCGTCCACGGTGAAGGCGATGGCCGGGCGGTCCTGGTCGAGCAGGCGGGTGACGGTCACGCAAGCGCCTCGAAGCGGCAATTCACCTTCAGCTCGCCCACCGTCGCGGTGTTGGGCAGGCGCAGCACCGTCTCGACCAGCACGGCCACGTCCTCGGGCCGGGTCATCTGCTCGCGCGGCCATTTCGCCTTCGCCGTCATCTCGGTGGCGACGAAGCCGGGGCAGAGCGCGGTGGCGCGGATGCCGTGTTCCCACCCCAGCCGCCGCACCTCCTGCGTCAGCGCGACGACGGCGAACTTGCTCATCGCATAGCCCAGGTTCTCGTTCGCGACCCGCTTGCCGGACAGCGAGGAGATGTTGACCACCCTGCCCTCCCCCCCGGCGACCAGGTGAGGCCAGGCGGCGCGGATGACGCGCATCGGCCCCTTCACGTTGACGCGCCACATCGCGTCATGCGCCGTCTCCTCCGCGTCGAGCAGCCGCGCCATCGGGTTGATGCCCGCGGCGTTCACCACCGCGTCGATCCGGCCGAACCGCGCCATGGTCGCGGCGACCCAGGCCTCGGCGCTGCCCTCCTCCTCCGCCTCGTAGCGGTGCAGCAGCATGTCCTGCCCGGACTTCAGCGTGGTGGAGGACCGGATGCCGGCGCTGACCAGCCAGCCATGGCCGTGCAGGCGGCGCAGCACTTCCCGCCCGATGCCGCGCGCGGCGCCGCTGATCATCACCACGCGGCCGACTGGATCAAGCATGCAAGGCGAACTCCCCGGTGGCGACATGGCAGCGCGCGGCGTGGCCAGGCGCGACGCCGGCCAGCACCTGTTCCCTCTCGCAGCCCGCGCGCGCCAGCGGGCAGCGGGGCGCGAAGCGGCATCCCTGCGGCATCCGGTCCAGCGGCGGCACGCGGCCGGGGATGGCGGACAGCGCCTGCCCCGCCGCGTCCAGCCGCGGGATCGCGGAGAACAGCGCGCGCGTGTAGGGGTGCCGCGGGTCGGCGAAGATGGCGCCGACCGGCCCCTGCTCCACGATCTCGCCGGCATACATCACCGCCACCCGGTCGGCGATCTGCGCGACCACGCCCAGGTTGTGCGTGATGAATAGCACCGCCATGCCGTGCTTCGCGCGCAGGTCCGCCAGCAATCCCAGCACCTGCGCCTGGATCGTGACGTCGAGCGCCGTCGTCGGCTCGTCCGCCAGCAGCACCGCGGGTTCGCAGGCCAGCGCGATGGCGATCATCACCCGCTGGCGCATCCCGCCCGAGAACTGGTGCGGATACTCCCGCAGGCGCTGCGCGGCGGAGGGGATCTTCACCTCCTCGAACAGCGCGCGCGCCTTCTCCATCGCCGCGGCGCGGTCGAGCCCGCGGTGGATGCGCAGCGCCTCCGCCACCTGGTCGCCCACCGTCATCACCGGGTTCAGCGAGGTCATCGGTTCCTGGAAGATCATCGCCATGCGGTCGCCCCGCACGCGTTCCAGCTCCTTCTCGCCCAGCCCGGACAGCTCCCGCCCGTCGAGCACGATGCGCCCCTTCGCGACCCGCCCGTAGGGCGGCTGGACGAGGCCCATGACGGACAGCGCGGTCACCGACTTGCCGCACCCGCTCTCCCCCACCAGGGCAAGCGTCTCGTCGCGCATCAGGGTCAGCGACAGGTCGCGCACGGCCGGGTGCCAGGTGCCGCCGATGCGGAATTCCGTGCGCAGGCCGGTCAGCTCGAGGGCGGGTGCGGTCATCGGCGTGCAGCCTGCCCCATCACGCGGCGCTGCGGAAGCGGTCCTGGCTGAAGGGCGCGACCGGAAGGTTGGTGGCGCCCCGCGCCATCAGCTCCGCGATGGCGGCGCCGGCGGCCGGGCTCAGCTGGAAGCCGTGGCCGGAGAAGCCGAAGCTGTGGAACAGGCCGGGCAGCGTCCGGCTTTCGCCCATCACCGGGATCTGGTCGGGCGTCCGCGCCTCGATCCCCGCCCAGCTGCGCATGATCCGCGCGCCCCGCATGATGGGGAACAGCTCGGACGCGATGCGGGCGGCATGGGCCAGGCTGTCGAACAGCACGGTCGAGGTCTCGGCCGCCGGGTCGTTCCTGCCCTGGTGGCCGCCGCCGATCACCACCGTGCCCGTCGCCGTCTGCTTGAAGGACAGCGGGCGGGAGGAGCCGCCGACGGTCGGCTCGCAGAAGCGCGGCATCCGCTCCGTCACGATCATCATGCTCGCCTTGACGCCGCAGGGGATGTCCTCCCCCACCAGGGCCGCGAGGTCGCGCGCCCAGGCGCCGGCGCAGTTGGCCACGCGCTCCGCCTCGAAGGGGCCGTGGTCGGTCCCGATCCGGATGGTGCCGGCGGCGGTGGCGGCGAGGCCGGTGACGGCCACCCCTTCGCGGATCGCGACGCCCGCCGCCTCGGCGGCGCGGCGGAAGGCCATGACGGTGCGCATCGGGTCGGCCGCGCCGTCGTCGCGCGTCACCAGCCCGCCCAGCACATGCGGCGAGATGGCGGGCAGCAGGCGACGCAGCTCCGCCCGGTCCACCAGTTCCTCATGCGTCCAGCCCAGCGCGCGCACCTGCGCCTCCCGCTGCGCCATCCTCCGCAGGTCGTCCTCGGTCTCCGCCACCTTCACCTGGCCGGTGGCCTGGAAGCCGCAATCGTCGCCGACGAGGGCCGGCATGGCGTGCCACATCTCGTTCGCGACGGCCGAGAGCGCGATCTCCGCGAGGTCGCGGCCGAGCCGGCGCACGCCGCCCGCATTCACCCCGCTGGAATGCCGCCCGACATGCCGCCGCTCCAGCAGCGTCACCGCCCAGCCGGGGGTGCGGGCCAGGTGCAGCGCGGTGGAAAGCCCGTGCAGCCCGCCGCCGATGACGACCGCCCTGTTCACTTCGCCAGCGCCGCCAGCTCGCCCAACGTCAGCGGCTTGGTGGGGAAGCGCGTGCGGAAGGGATCCACCGCCGCGGGGTCGACGCCGCGCGCCGCGGCGATCACGCCATGCACCGCGGGGCCGCAGATGCGCCCCTGGCAGGGGCCCATGCCGGCGCGGGTGAAGGCCTTGGTCTGGTTGGCGCCGAGGCAGCCCAGCGTCACGGCCTCCCGCACCCGGCCCGCCGTCACCTCCTCGCAGCGGCACAGCACCGTCTCGTCCGGGATGGCGGCCGCGGGCAGCGGCGGGAACAGCGCGTCGAGGAAGGCGCGCGGCGCCATCTGCCGGCTGCGGGCGAGCCGGAGCCGCCCCGCCTCCGCGTCGCGCCGGTCGGCGCCGATGCGGCCCAGCGCGCGCGCCGCCTCGATCGCCGCGATCCGGCCGGACAGCGCGGCCGCGCGCGCGCCGCCGATCCCGCCCGAATCGCCGGCCACCATCACGCCCTCGACCGTGGTGTTGCCCCATTCGTCGAGCCGCGGGCGCCAGCAGAGCTGCGCCGCATCCCACTCATGCGCGCAGCCGGGGATGGCGCGCGTCACCTGCGTGTTCGGCACCACGCCGTCATGCAGCAGCAGCAGGTCCGCCTCGTGCGCGACGCCGTCGAGCGTGATGCGCTCCAGCCGGCCATCGCCCTCGGCACGCAGCGCCTCGCCGCGCAGGATGGGCACGCCGCTGCGCTTCACCGCGCGCTGCCAGGCGAGGCCCTTCAGCAGGTAGCCCGGCGCCATCAGCGCCCGCGGCAGCTTCCACAGCGCCGTCGGCGGCACCCCGTGCGACAGGTCGACGATGCCGGCGAAGCTTCCGCCCGCGGCGATCGCCTGGTGGGCATAGAGCCAGAGCAGCGGCCCCTGCCCGGCGATCCACGCCTTCCCCTGCGGCTTCAGCCCCGCCGTCTTCAGCGCGATCTGCGCGGCCCCCACGCTCATCACCCCCGGCAGGGTCCAGCCGGGGACCGGCAGCGGCCGTTCGGTGGCGCCGGCGCAGAGAAGGATGCGCCCGGCGGTGGCGGACCTCGCCTCGCCGCCCTCGGACCAGAAGACCTTGCCGCCCGGCTCCACCGCCCACAGCACAGCGCCGAAGCGGCATTCCGCGCCCGCGGCGCGCAGCCCGGCCGCAAGCCGCCGGCCATCCGCGTCCTGGTCGTCCTTCGCCGCGCGGATCTCCACCGCGCGATGCACCTGGCCGCCGGGAGACGCGTTCTCGTCCAGCAGCAGCACGGAAAGGCCGAGCCTCCGCGCCTCCGCCACCGCCGCCATGCCCGCGGGGCCGGCGCCGAGGATCAGCAGGTCGGGCGCGGTCACGCCGCCTCCTCCGCCAGCGACCGCACGCCGCGCTGCGGCGCGGCGCGCAGCCCGGCGCGCACCGGCACCAGGCAGGCTTGCACGTTCTCCTCGCCCTCCAGCACCACCAGACAATCGAAGCAGGCGCCCATCATGCAGAAGGCGCCGCGCGGCGCGCCGCTGACCGGCGTCTCGCGGAAGGCGGTGATGCCGGCGGCGAGCAGGGCGGCGGCCAGGCTCTCGCCGGCGCGCGCCGGCACCTCGCGCCCGTCCCACAGGATGGTGCAGTCGGGCGGGTCAGTGCGCTGGAACATGGGTCATTCCGACGAAACGGGAGGGATGGAGGTCGGCCGCGTGCTCCGGCAGGGTGCCGGCCAGGATGCCCTCCGCCAGCGGCCCCGCATGGGCGGCGGCGAGGGTCACGCCGGAATGGCACACGGCCACGAAGCAGCCGGGATGCGTCGCGCTCTCGGCATAGGCGGGGAAGCCGTCCGGCGTCATCGGCCGCAGCGCCGCCCAGGCGCGCACCATCCGCGCCCGCGCCAGCACCGGCAGCACGCGGATCGCCTGCGCCGCCATCCGCGCCAGCGCGGCGGTGGTGGTCGGCGTCTCGAAGCTGCCGTCATCCTCGTTCGTGACGCCGATCTGGATTGTGCCGTCGCCGGTCTGGCGCAGCGCGCTGGCCGGCAGGGGCAGGATCGGCGGCAGGCGTTCGGTGACGATGTTCTGCCCGCGCACCGGGCGCACCGGCACGTCGAGCCCGACCATCGCCGCAAGCCGCGTGGTGGCGACGCCGGCCGCCACGACGATGCGTTCCGCCAGCAGCGCCGTGCCGTCGGCGCGGTGGATGCGGTGGAAGCCGCCCACCTTGTCGATGGCGGTGACGGGCGCGCCCGGCAGGTGCGCCCCCCCCGCCGCACGCAGCCCGGCATGCAGGCCGCGCAGCAGGGTCAGCGGGTCCACATGCCCGTCGGTCGGGTCGTAGCTGGCGCCGGTCACCTCCGGCCCCAGCGGGCAGCCGGGCATCAGTTCCAGCAATTCCCGCCGGTCCACGATGCGGACGGTGTGGTGGCCCTGGTTGTGGCGGCGGCGCACGAAGTCCCGCCGCGCCTCCATCTCCCGCTCGCCGAGGCAGAAGCTGAGCCCGCCCACCGCGCGGTACTGCACGTCCCGCCCCGCCAGGGACGAGGCGCGTTCCGCCAGCGCGGGCCAGAGCGCGACGCTGCGCCGCGTCCAGGCGGCATAGGGATACATCCCGTCGCCCTTCGACTGCGCCCAGACCAGCCCGAAATTCCCGCGCGAGGCGCGCAGCGCCGTGTCGCCCTCGTCCAGCACGGCGACGCGCGCCCCCCGCTCGGCGCAGCCGAAGCCGATCGCGGTCCCCACCATGCCGCCGCCGAGCACGGCAAGATCATAGCGTTCCATGGTTGCGAGCGTGGCCCGGCTGGCCCCATCCTGCAAGCCGTCGGGGCGGGAGCGAAGGCGATGGGCTTGCGGATGATGGCGGCGGCCGCGCTGGTGGCGTTCCCACTGGCGGCGGGGGCGCAGACGCTGCGCGTCGGCCTGATCGCGCAGGACATGGGCACGACGGACCCGCACCGCGCCAGCGCGACGCAGGACAAGGCCCCGCTGTCCTGGGCGCATGACGCGCTGGTGCGCTTTCCCCCCGGCAGCGCCGACCCCGCCCGGCTGGAGCCCGACCTGGCGGAGGGCTTCACGCGTTCCCCCGACGGCCTGACCTACACCTTCCGCCTGCGGCAGGGCGTGCGCTTCCACGACGGCAGCCCGCTGGAGGGGGAGGATGTCGTCTTCTCGCTCCGCCGCGCCGCGGACCCTGCGCGCAGCGCCTTCTCCTCCGACTACGCGCCGGTCGCCGCGGTCGAGCTGGTGGACCCGATGACGGTGCGCGTGACGCTGCGGGAAGCGGTGGCCGGCGCGCTTGGCCTGTTCGCCAACTACCATGGCGGCATGATCGTCTCCCGCCGGGCCGATGCCGGCGGCTTCCAGCAGGGCACCGGCCCCTTCCGGATGGAGCGCGCTGCCGGCGGGCAGGCGCGGATGGTGGCCTTCGACGGCCACTGGCGCGGCCGCCCGGCGATCCGCGCCATCGACCTGCGCTTCATCACCTCGGACGCGACGCGGGAACTGGCCTACACGGCGGGGGAGCTCGATCTCATCATCGGCCGGCGCGAACAGCGATGGGTGGAGCGGATGCGCGCCCTGCCGAACACGGCGGTGGAGGTCTTCGGCCCGGGCGAGTTCCGCACCATCCTGATCAGCAGCCGCAGCGCCCCGCTGAACGACCCGCGCGTGCGCCGCGCCGTGCAGCACGCGATCGACCCCGGCGCCATCGCGCGCTTCGTCGGGCTCGACGTCGCCACGCCCTGGGCCAGCCCGGTCCCGCCCGGCTATCTCGGCGCCACGCAGGAGGTGCCGCGCTTCGCCCCCGACCCGACCCGCGCCCGCGCCCTGCTGGCCGAGGCCGGACACCGCGACGGGGTGGCGATCCGCGCCGTCGTCTCCTCCAACTCCGCGCAGCTGCCGATCATGGAGGTGGTGCAGGCGCAGCTGCGCCGCGCCGGCATCCGGCTGGAGATGGACGTGGTGGAACACGCGACCTACCACGCGCGCATCCGCCAGGACCTGTCGCAGATAACCTTCTACGGCGCCGCGCGCTATCCGGTGGCGGACAGTTATCTCGGCCAGTTCTACCATTCCCGCAGCGCGCCGGGGCGGCCGACCATGTCGCTGAACTTCGCCCATTGCGACGCCGCCGATGCCGAGATCGACGCTGCCCGGGCCGAGCCGGACGAGGCGCGGCAGATGGCGCTCTGGGCCGCCGCGCAGCGGAAGATCCTGGAAGCCGGGTGCAGCGTGCCGCTCTACGACCTGCTGCAGGTCTGGGTGCGGCGGGCGAATGTCAACCTGGGCTACCGGCTGGAGGGCAGCCTCAACCTCGGCCCGCCGGTGACGCAGGCGACGCGGATCGAGTAGCGCGCCCCTCCCCGCCTCACGGCCAGGCGGCGCAGGCCTCCCACCCGATCTCGCGCGCCTGTGCCTCCGCCCCCTCCACCCATTCGCGCACCAGCGGGTGCCCGAGCACCGCATCGGCATAGGCCTGCGCGTCGGGCGCGAGGGGCACGGAATAGGTGCGGAAGCGGCTCGCCATCGGCGCCCACATCGCATCCGCGAAGCCGAAGCGCGCGCCGAACAGGAAGGGCCCGCCCGCGCCCCAGCGCGCGCGTGTCCCCCGCCAGCTCTCCTGCACGCGCGCCACCTGCCCCTCCACCCCCGGCCGGCCCAGCAGCTTGGCGTTGGAAGGGATGCCGTCCCGGATCGGCCAGCGCTTCACCAGGTTCATCGGCAGCGCCGCGCGAAGCTCGGCGAAATGCGCGTGCATCTCGGCGGCCGAGCTGCGCGCCGCCGCGCGCGCGCCGCGCTCCGCCGGCCAGATGTCGCAGCCCGGCGCCAGTTCCCACAGGTATTCCGCGATCGCCAGCGTGTCGGTGATGGCGAGCCCGTCATGGAACAGCACCGGGATCAGCCCGGTGGGCGAGACCTCCGCGAGCCGCGCCTTGCTGTCGGGGCGGGAGAGGAACAGCGTCTCCGCCTCGAAGGGAAGGCCGGAAAGGCGGCAGGCCAGCCAGCCGCGCATGGTCCAGGTGGAGGACCACTTCGCCCCGATCACCAGCCGCATCCCGCCCCCGGTCATTGACGCATCCCCCCTGCCGCCGGACGATGCGGCGCAACGCCGGAGAGGACAAGCATGGACGATGTGGCAGCGCGCGTGGACCGCGCGGCGGAAGCCGGCGGCGACGACGCCGTGGCATTCCTGCGGGAGCTGATCCGTCTGCAATCGAGGGGCGAGGCCGCGGTGCAGGCCCGCATCGCCGCCGCCTGCGAGGCGATCGGCTGCGAGGTGGAGCGCCGCCGCTACCGCCCGGCCGAGGTCCCGCTGCGCGAGGAATTCGCCGACGGGGCCGCGATGGCGGCGGAGGAACGCGAAGCCGTGCTCGCCCGCTTCCGCGGCACCGGCGGCGGCCGCAGCGTGATCTTCTTCGCCCATCCGGATGGCGAACCCTTCCAGCCCGACCACGGCTGGCGGCACGACCCGCTGGCCGGCGGGATCGAGGGCGGGAGGATCCATGGCTGGGGCGTGGCGGACGACCTGGCCGGCGTCGCCACCATGGTGGAGGCGCTGCGCGTGCTGCGC
Organism: Falsiroseomonas sp. CW058; assembly: GCF_050563535.1. Classification (NCBI taxonomy): domain Bacteria; kingdom Pseudomonadati; phylum Pseudomonadota; class Alphaproteobacteria; order Acetobacterales; family Roseomonadaceae; genus Falsiroseomonas; species Falsiroseomonas sp. CW058. The sequence goes on along the minus strand of NZ_JBNXUO010000006.1, from coordinate 75,194 downwards.
GCGGCGGGGCTGTCGCCGAAGGGCGACGTCATCCTGGCCAGCACGCCGTCGAAGCGCCATGCGCGGGGGGTCCATGCGCTGCTGCATGGTGGCGTCGCGGCCGATGCCGCGGTCTATCTCCATCCCGCCGAATCCGGCGTCGGCATGCGGGAGGTGAAGGCGCTCGCCCCCGGCCAGCTGGTCTTCCGCATCACCGTGCCCGGCCGCCTGCCCGACACGCAGGAACCCGGCCACGCCGCCTTCGCGCATGTCGCGGTGAACCCGGTCGACAAGGCGATGGTCGTGCTGGCGGCGCTGCGCGCGCTCGATGCGCGGCGCGGCGTGCGGGTTCGCCACCCGGCGCTGGATGCTGCCATCGGCCGGTCCACCAACCTGCTGGTGGGCGACATCCGCACGCTCGGTGATGGCCGCGCCGCGCGAGTCGCGCCTGCGGTGCAACTGTCCTGCGCGCTCGCCTTCCCGCCCGGGGAGAAGCTGGCCGAGGTACGGGCGGAGGTGGAAGCCGCGCTGCGCGAGGCGGCGGCGGGCGACGACTTCCTGCGCGACAACCCGCCGCAGGTTGCCTTCCTGTCCGGCGTGACGGGGGCGGAGGTCGCGCTCGACCACCCCCTGTGGCAGGTGACGAGCGAGGCGGTGCGCCGCGGCACCGGCCACCTTCCGCACATCAACCCGCTGCACACCTCCTCCGACATCCGCAACCCGATGGTGCAGTCGGGCATCCCCTGCGTCGGGCTCGGCCCGCTCTGCGGCGACCTGACGCAGAACGGCGGGCGCGACGAATGGGTGGATGTCGCGGATTACCGGCGCGGCGTCGCGGTGGTCGCCGCGCTCATCGCCGGATGGTGCGGGGTGTCGTAGCCGCCGCGGCGCATTTTCGGCTTGGCGCGGCGGGCGGCCGCCGCGCTACCCTCCCCCGCACCCGGAGGGACGCCATGCCGCCGACCATCCCGATCGCCGAACCCGCCTGGCTGCGCGAGTTCAAGGCCTTCATCATGCGCGGCAACGTCATCGACCTTGCCGTCGGCATCGTCATCGGCGCGGCCTTCACCACCATCGTCACCAGCCTGGTCGAGGACCTGATCAACCCGCTGATCGGCGTGCTGATCGGCGGCATCGACTTCTCGAACCTGTTCGTGGTGCTGACCGGCGAACGCCGCGCCTCGCTCGAGGCGACGCGGGAGGGGGGCGCGGCGGTGCTGGCCCTTGGCAAGTTCATCAACGCCATCATCAAGTTCCTGATCGTGGCGCTGGCCATTTTCTGGCTGCTGAAGGCGCTGACGCGGTTCCGCCTGCGGGAGGAGGCCGCGCCCAAGGGCCCGACGCCGTCCGAGCGGCTGCTGGCCGAGATCCTGGAGGAGCTGCGGGCGCGGCCGAAGCCTTAGCCGCCGCTATTCGGGCCGGATGCCCGCCGCCTGCGCCGCGACGCGGGACCGTTGCAGGTCGGCCGCGATGAACTGCGCGAAGCCCTCCGGCGTCGCCACCGCGCCGCCCGCCGCCTCGCCCCCCATCACCGCCATGCGCTCGCGGAAGTCGGGCTCCTGCACGATCGCGCCGAGCGCGGCGGCGAGCGTGGCCAGCGCCTCGGCGGGCGTCCCGGCGGTGGCCAGAACGCCGACATAGGACCCCGCGGTGAAGTCCCGCACGCCCTGCTCCGCCATGGTCGGCACCTCCGGCAGCGCGCGCAGCCGGGTGGAGGACGCGACGGCCAGGATGCGCGCCTGCCCGGCCTGGTGCAGCGGCAGGGCGGTGGAGAATTCGGTGAACAGCATAGGGATGTTCCCCGCGACGAAGTCCGGCACCGCCGCGCCGCCGCCGCGATAGGGGACGTGCAGCAGCGCCGCCCCCGCCGTCGCCTTGAAGGTCTCGAGCGAGAGATGCGTCGCGCTGGCCACCCCGGCGGTGCCGATGCCGAGCGTGTCCGGCCGGGCCCGGGCCGCGGCCACCACGTCGGCCACGCTGCGGAAGGGCGAACCGGGCTGCACGGCCAGGCAATGCGGCACCTGCATCGCCATCCCCACCGGCGCGAAGTCGCGCGCGACGTCGTAGGGCAGCCGCGCCTGCACCACGGGATTGACGCTGAGCGGCCCGTTGGAGCCGACGAGCAGCGTGTAGCCGTCGGGCTGCGCGCGGGCCACCGCCTGCGCCCCCACGCTGCCGCCCGCGCCGGGGCGGTTCTCGATCACCACGGGCTGCCCGAGCCGTTCCTGCAGCCGCGGTTGCAGCAGCCGCGCGACCACATCGGCGTTGCCGCCCGGCGCGAAGGGCACGATCACGCGGATCGGCCGGTCGGGCCAGGCCGCACATGCGGCGCGCAGGGGCAGCGCGGCTGCGGCGGCGGCCAGCAGGTGGCGGCGAAGCATGGCGTCTTTCCCCCGGGCGGTGTCGTTGCGCGCACCATGCCAGCGCGCCCGCCCGGGTCAAGCCGCGCCCACCCTGGCGCCCGCCCCGCGCGCGGCGCAGGATGGCACCGGGGCGGGCGCGGATGCCCTGCCCCCTGGGGGTGGCGATGGGCGGCGGCATCTCGGTGCATGCGGTGGACGTGGCGAACGGGCGCATCGCGCGCGGGATGCTGGTGCAGATCGACCGCATCGAGGAGGACGGCGCGCGGCTCCGCATCGCGGAGGGGCGGATCGCCGCGGACGGCACGCTGGACCACCCGGTCGCGCAGGGGGCCGGGGTCCGCGCCGGCCTGCACGAGATCCTGCTGCATGTCGGCGCCTTCTTCGCCGGGTCGGACCGCCCGCCGCCGCCCTTCCTCGATGTCGTGCCCTTCCGCTTCCGCGTCTTCGACGACGCGCAGCACTACCACCTGCCGGTGAAGTTCACGCCCTGGGGCATGTCGCTGTACCGCGGAGCATGAGGCGTCGCGCCACCATGGGCGGGGCCGCGGCGGGCGCATGATGCGAAGCAGGCTGCGCGCGATCCTGACGCTGGCGGCGCCGACCGCGCTCGTCTCCATCCTCCAGGTCGCGGCGCAGCTGTTCGAGACCTGGCTGGCCGCGCGGCAGGGCACGGCGGCGCTGGCGGGCTGGGCGGTGGTGCTGCCCTTCGCGCTGCTGATGCAGATGATGTCGGCGGGCGCCATGGGCGGCGGGGTGGTCAGCGCCATCGCCCGCGCGCTGGGCGCGGGCCGGCGCGAGGAAGCCTCCGCCCTCGTGCTGCACGCCGCGCTGATCGCGCTGGCCGCGGCGGCGATCTTCGCCCTTCCGCTGGCGCTCGCGCCACGCGCCGTGCTCGGCTGGGTGGGCGGGGCGGAGGCCGCGGCCGCGGCGGCGCCCTATGCCGCCTGGCTGTTCGGCGCGGGGGCGCTGCCGGCCTGGTTCGCCAACACGCTCGCCTCCGTGCTGCGCGGGGCGGGGCGGCATGCGCTGGCGGCGCGGGTGCTGGTGCTGGCCTGGGCGGGGTATCCGCCGCTGGCCTGGGCGCTGGCCGAGCCCGCCGGCATGGGGCTGGCGGGCATCGGCGCCGCCTTCGCGGCGGTCTTCTGGGTGGCGGCGGCGGCGATGGGGCTGGTCGTGCTGCGCGGCGGGGCGGGCTTCCGCCCGGTGCTGCGCGTCGCCCCCTCGCGCGTCATGTTCCGGCGCATCCTCTCGGTCGGGCTCGTCGCCTGCGTCCTGGCGGCGATCGCCAACATGACGACCATCATGGTGACCGCGCAGCTTGCGGCGCAGGGACCGGCGGTGGTGGCGGCCTACGGCATCTCCGCGCGGCTGGAATTCATCATGATCCCCCTCGCCTTCGGCATCGGCTCCGCGCTGACCGCGCTGGTCGGCCGCGCGGTGGGCGGCGGCGACTGGGCGGAGGCGCGGCGCCTGGCCTGGACCGGCGGCGGCCTCGCCTTCCTGCTGGCGGGCGCGGTCGGGCTGGTGGTCACCGCCTTCCCGCTGCCCTTCGCGCGTGCCTTCACCGCCGATGCCGAGGTCGCGGCCATCGCCGCGCGCGCGCTGCGCGTCATCGGGCCGGCCTATGGCTGCTTCGGGCTCGGCATGGCGATGTATTTCGCCTGCCAGGGCGCGGGGCGGATGGGCTGGCCGGTGGCGGCCGCGCTGTCGCGATTCGCGGTCGCGGTGGGGGGCGGGGCGCTGCTGGCCGGGCCTTACGGGCTGGAGGGGCAGTTCCTCGGCGTCGCGCTCGGCATCACCGCCTATGGTCTGGTCACCGCCGCTTCCGTCCGCCCCGCGGTCTGGCGCTGACGGCGCGGCGGCGGCAGGATGCGCGGGACAGGCCGGAGGAACGCCGTGGCCGAAGCCGGGCCGCTCGATGCACTGCGGGACACCGCGCGGCGCTTCGCCGAGAACGAGGTCGCGCCCCGCGCGGCGGAGCTGGACGCGACCGAGGCCTTCCCGCGCGACATCTACCGCGCGCTTGCCAGGCTCGGCCTGTTCGGCATCACCGTGCCCGAGGCGATGGGCGGGGCGGAGGCCGGTACCCTCGCCTATGCCATCGTGATGGAGGAGCTGTCGCGCGGCTATGCCAGCGTGGCGGACCAGCTGGGGCTGGTGGAGCTGGTGGCGACGCTGCTGGCGGAGCACGGCACGGAGGCGCAGCGCGCCGCCTTCCTCGCGCCGCTCCTGCGCTACGACCGCAGCTGCGCCTATGCGCTGACGGAGACGGAGGCGGGGTCGGACCTGGCCGCGCTGCGCAGCACGGCGCGGCGCGACGGCGGCGGCTGGGTGCTGGACGGCACGAAGGCCTGGATCCACATGGCGCCGCTGGCCGATTTCGCCGCCGTGCTGGCCCGCACCGACCCGGCGGCCGGGCATCGCGGCATGTCCATCTTCCTGGTGGACCTGCACGCACCGGGGGTGGAGCGGCTGCGGGCGGAGCACAAGATGGGCCAGCGCGCCTCGCCCGTCGGGGGGCTGCGCTTCGACGGCGTGCGCCTGCCGGCCGATGCGCTGCTGGGGCCGGAAGGGCGCGGCTTCCACATGATGATGTCGGTGCTCGACAAGGGCCGCATCGGCATCGCCGCCCTCGCCCTCGGCATCCTCCAGCGCGCGCTGGAGGAGAGCATCGCCCATGCGAAGGGCCGCGTGCAGTTCGGCAGGCCGATCGCGGAACAGCAGGCGGTCCGCTTCCTGATCGCCGACATGGCGAAGGATGCCCATGCGGCGCGGCTGATGGTGCGCTGCGCGGCGGAACGGATGGACGCCGGCGCGCGCGCGACGCTGGAGGCGAGCATGGCGAAGTGCTTCGCTTCCGACGCCGCGGTGGCGCGCACCGCCGATGCGGTGCAGATCCATGGCGGGTCCGGCTACATCCGCGGCGTGACGGTGGAGCGGCTGTACCGCGACGCCAAGATCACGCAGATCTACGAAGGCACCAACCAGATCCAGCGGGTCATCATGGCGCGGGAGTTGTTGGGATGAGGCCGGTCGCCCTTGTCACCGGCGCGCGGCGCGGCATCGGCCGCGCGGCCTGCGCGGCGCTCGCCGCCGCCGGCTACGACCTGCTGGGCTGCGACCTGGCGGAGGACGGCATGGCGGAGACGGCGGCGGCCGTGCAGGCGGCCGGCGGCCGCTTCGCCCACCGCCTCGCCGACCTCGCGGACCTCGGCGCGATCGAACCGCTGCTGGACTGGGCCTGGCAGGAGGGCGGCGGGATCGAGGCGGTGGTGAACAACGCCGGCATCGGCGCGCTGTCGCGCGGCGACCTGCTGGAGATGACGCCGCAGTCCTGGGACCGCTGCATGGACGTCAACGCCCGCGCGCCCTTCTTCGTCAGCCAGGCCGCAGCCCGGCGGATGCTGGCGGAGGACGCGCCGCGGCGCGGGCCGCGCGGGATCGTCATCGTCTCCTCGGCCAACGCCGCGATGGCGAGCCCGGAGCGCACGGAATACAGCGCCAGCAAGGCGGCGGCGAGCATGGTGGCGCGGTGCCTCGCGCTGCGGCTGGCCGATGACGGCATCCCGGTCTTCGAGATCCGCCCCGGCGTGATCCGCACCGACATGACCGCGCCCGTCGCCGCGCGCTACGCCCAGCGCATCGCCGAGGGCCTGTCCCCGATCCGCCGCTGGGGCGAGGCGGAGGATGTGGGCCGCGCCGTCGCCGCCCTGCTGACCGGCGCCATCCCCTTCTCCACCGGCGATGCCTTCCACATCGACGGCGGCCTGCACCTGCACCGGCTGTGAGGATCGACCCCGCGCTGCTGCGCTACGAACAGGCCGAGCCGGGCCTGTCCTTCGAGACGGGCGGCATCACCGTGACGGAAGGGCACATCCTCGGCTTCGCGGGCCTCACCGGGGATTTCTTCGACATCCACACCGACGACGAGTATGCCCGCGCCCTCGGCTACCCCGGCCGCGTGGCGCACGGGCTTCTGGGACTCGCGCTCTGCGACGGGCTGAAGAACCGCGCCCCGGTGCGCTTCGCGGCGATCGTGTCGCTCAACTGGCGCTGGTCGTTCACCGGCCCGATCCTGGTGGGGGACCGCATCGCGGCGCGGATCACGGTGCTGGCGAAGCGCGCCACGCGCAACCCGGCCCGCGGCATCGTCACGCTGGGCTTCGAACTCCTGAACCAGCGGGGCGAGGTGGTTCAGAAGGGCGAGAACGACCTGATGGTGCACACCGCCGCGATCGACGCAGCCTAGCTCACGTCCCGCGCAGCGCGGCCAGGCACAGCACGTTCATCTCGTTCTCATAGGCGAGGCCCGCCGAGAGCGGCATCTCCATCGCCTGCCGCACCGCGGCCTTCGCCGCCTGCACCGCCACCGGCGGCAACTCCGCCAGGCGGACCGCCAGGCCGAAGGCCGCGGCCTCCTCCATGCCGTCCTCCACCACCTGCTCCACCAGGCGCAGGCGCAGCGCCTCCTCCGCATCCACCTGTTCGCCGGTCAGCAGCAGGCGCATGGCCTGGCCCGGGCCGACCAGCCGCGGCAGCACCTGGCTGGCGCCGCCGCCGCCCACCCAGCCGCGCGTCACCTCGGGGAAGCCGATCCGCGTGCCGCGCGCGGCCACGCGGATGTCGGCGGCCAGCGCCATCTCGAACCCGCCGCCGAGCGCCCAGCCCTTCAGCGCCGCCACCACGGGCTTGCGGATGGACCGCACGGCGCCCGGATAGTCGGGGCGGTGGCGGAAGTCCCAGGGCGTCCGGTAGGCCTCGATCGCGTTCAGGTCCATGCCCGCGCAGAAGGCGCGGCTGCCCGCCCCGCGCAGCATCACCGCGCGGACCGCGTCATCCGCGTTGATTGCCCTCGCATGGTCCGCCAGCTGCGCCGCCATCGCATCGGTGATGGCGTTGTGCTTGCCCGGCCGGTCCAGGGTCAGCACGCCGACGCCCGACCGCATCTCCAGCGTGACCTGGCCGTCCATGCAACTTCCCCCCGCGCCGCCGGCGGGCCCCTTCCCCCCGCGCCGCCGGCCGCTAGACTAGCCGCGAGGTGCAGGAGGAAACCACCGGGATGCGGAAGGTGACGCCGGCGCAGGCCGCATCCCTGGTGCGGGACGGCGACACGCTGCTGATCGGCGGCTCGGGCGGCGGCCATGCGGTGCCGGAGGCGCTGCTCGAAGCCCTCGGCCGCCGCTTCCGCGAAACCGGCAGCCCGCGCGGCCTGACCGCGCTGCATCCGGTGGGCGTCGGCGATGGCGGGAACCGCGGGCTCGGCCACCTCGCGCAGCGCGGCCTGCTGAGGCGGAACATCGCGGGCAGCTACGTCAATTCGCCGCCCGTGGGCGCCATGGCCCTGCGCGACGAGATCGAGGCCTGGTCCCTGCCGCAGGGCGCACTGAGCCAGCTGATGCGGGAGATGGCGGCCGGCCGCGCCGGGCTGCTGACCAGGACCGGCCTACACAGCTTCGTCGACCCGCGCCTGCAGGGCGGCCGGCAGAGCCCCTCCGCGAAGGAGGACCTGGTCGAGCTGGTGGAGTTCCGCGGCGAGGAATGGCTGTTCTACAAGCCCTACCACATCGACGTCGCCTTCCTGCGCGGCACCACGGCGGATGAGGACGGCAACGTCTCGATGGAGCAGGAGGCCGTGACGCTCGAGATGCTGTCGGAAGCGCAGGCGACGCGGCGCTGCGGCGGCATCGTGGTGGTGCAGGTCAAGCGCATGGCGCGGCGCGGCACGCTGCACCCGAAGATGGTGAAGATCCCCGGCATACTGGTGGATTGCGTCGTCGTCGTGCCCGACCAGGAACAGACCTACCTGACGCCCTATTCCCCCGCCTATGCGGGCGAGCTGCGCGTGCCGCTGGGTGACATCCCCGTCCTGCCGCTCGACGCGCGCAAGGTGGTGGCGCGGCGCGGCGCGCTGGAGCTGTTCCCCCGCGCGGTCTGCAACCTCGGCTCCGGCATCTTCACCGGGCTGGCGAATGTGGCGGCGGAGGAAGGCTGCCTCGACGCCGTCTGCCTCACCAATGAACAGGGCAACATCGGCGGCGCCCCGGCCTCGGGCGGCGATGCGGGAGCGGCGATGAACCCCGACATGCAGGTGGACCAGCCCTACCAGTTCGACTTCTACGACGGCGGCGGGCTCGACCTCGCCTTCCTTTCCTTTGCGGAATTCGATGCGGAGGGCAACGTCAATGTCAGCCGCTTCGGGTCGAAGCTGATCGGCCCCGGTGGCTTCATCAACATCAGCCAGCACGCGAGGCGCGTGGTGTTCGGCGGCACGCTGACGGCGGGCGGCAAGCCGAAGGCGGTGCCGCGGGTGGAACAGGTGACCTTCTCCGGCGCCTATGCCGCGCGGCGCGGGCAGCCGGTGCTCTACGTCACCGAGGCGGCGGTGTTCCGCCTGGGCGGCGCGGGGCCGGAACTGGCCGAGATCGCGCCCGGCCTGACGGTGGAGGAGGTGGCGGCGCGCATGGGCTTCCGCCCCGCCCTGGCGCCGGACCTGCGGGAGATGGACCCGCGCCTGTTCCGCGACGCGCGGATGGGCCTTGCCGCCGACATCACCGCGAAGCCGCCGCGCCCCGCCTCCGCCAGGCTCGCCGCGCTGTGAAGCTCGGCATCGCGGCGGGTGACAATGCGAGCCACAGCCGGACCATCACCGAACGCGACCTGCTGCTGACGGCCGAGATCACCGGCGACCACGACCCGCTGCACCTGGACGAGGCCTATGCCGCGACCACCGCCTTCGGCCGGCGCATCGCGCATGGCGTGCTGGTCCAGGGCCTGCTCTCGGCCACCGCATCGGCCATCGCGCGCCGCGCCATCGCGGGCGGGGCGGAAGGCGTGCCCGTCTCGGCCGGCTACGACCGCGTGCGCTTCCTCCGCCCGGTCTTCATCGGCGAGACGCTGACCGCGCGCTACGTGGTCGAGGTTGCGGACGAGGCCCGCGCCCGCAGCGAGGCCGCCTGCGAGGTGGTAAACGGGGCGGGCGAGACCTGCCTGGTCGCGCGCCACATCATGAAATGGGTGGCAACCGGGTAACTGGGCGGTTCCCAAGCGCCGCGGCGCCGGGCTAGCCTTCCTTCCGCAAGCCGGGTCACAGCCGGCACCGATAGGGAGACAGCCCATGGAACGTCGTGCCTTGCTTGGCGCAATCGGCGCCGCCTCCGGCCTGCTCGCCGCCCCCCATGTGGTCCGCGCCCAGGCGCCGGTCACGCTGAACGGCGCGAGCCAGTTCAACGATGAGCACGTCTTCAACCGCTGCATGACCCGCTTCGAGGAGCTGGTGAAGCAGTACTACGGCCGCCCGGTCAATTTCGTGATGCACAAGAACAGCTCCCTCGGGCTCGAGAAGCAGTTCTTCGAATACATGTCGGCCGGCCGCGCGGTGGACTACGCCATCGTCAGCCCCGCCCACATGTCCACCTTCAGCCGTGCCGCGCCCTTCATCGACGCGCCCTTCCTGTTCCGCGACCTGGCGCACTGGAACCAGGTGCTGGACCAGGACCTGTTCAAGCCGGTCGCGGACGAGGTGGCGCGCCGCGCGCGGGTGGAGCTGATCGGCTATGCCGGCGGCGGCATCCGCAACATCTTCTCCTCACGCCCCGCGCGGAACATGGCGGAACTGCGCGGCCTGCGCGTGCGCGTGCAGGGCGCGCCCATCTGGTCCCGCACCTTCCAGGCCATCGGCATGGCCCCCCAGGTCATCGCCTACAACGAGGTCTACAACGCCATCCAGAACAACGTGATCGAGGCCGGCGAGAACGAGGCCGCGGGCGTCGAGCAGATGCGCTTCTACGAGGTCGGGCCGAACCTGCTGATGACGCAGCACGCCATCACCATCCGCCCGCTCTGCTTCTCCTCCGCCACCCTCGCCCGCCTCCCGCGGGAATTGCAGGAGGCGATCCGCCGCGCCGGCCGGGAAGCCGGCGTCTTCGGCCGCCAGACCGAGAGCACGGAGGACGAGCAGAAGGTGGCCGCGCTGGAACAGGCCGGGCGCCTGCGCCGCGTGGCCTTCACCGAACGGGCGCAGATGAACGCCGCCGTGCAGCCCGTGATGGCGACCTATGCGCGGGAGATCGACGCCGAAGGCATCCACGCGCGCATCAACGCCATCACGTCGTAGCGGCCCGGTCCCCTGCCCCGCCCCCCTCCCCCGCACCCTGCGGGGGAGGTCCAGGGCGGGGCCACCGCCGCCTTCCCTGTCCAAGGAGCACTTCGCATGGCGCCAGCCGGCGCACGCGGCACGCTGCGCCGCATCACCGAGGTCTATGCGCGCCTGCTCGACCACCTGCTGGTCGTCTCCGTCGCGCTGATCATCCTGCCGGTCAGCCTGCAGATCTTCGCCCGCTTCACCGACCTGCTGCCCCGCTACATCTGGACCGAGGAACTGTCGCGCTTCCTGCTGGTCTGGATGGTGATGATCGGCGCGATGGTGGGCATGCGGGAGGGAACGCATTTCAACGTCGACCTCTTTCCCGGCCTGAAGGGCCGCGCGAAGGCCGCGGCCGACATCCTGGCCGGCGTCTTCGTGCTGGCCTTCGGCGCCGTCTTCCTGTGGTGGGGGATCGAGTTCACGGACTTCGCCTGGTTCCGCATCAGCGAACTGGCCGAACTGCCGCTGTGGCTGATCCACATCGCCTGGCCGATCGCCGGCTTCACCTGGATCGTCTTCCAGGGCGAGCGGATGTGGGACGACATCCAGGCCCTGCGCCGCGGCGCGAGGGACGGCGCGTGACCGGCGCGGCGCTTTCCGCCGGCCAGGCCGCGGCCCTGCTGTTCGGCGTCTTCTTCTCGCTGCTCGTGCTGCGCGTGCCGGTGGCCGTCGCGCTCGGCCTTGCCTGCCTGCCCGCGCTGGTCATCGAGGACCGGCTCTGGCCGATGATCCTCCTGCAGGAGACGTTCAACGGCTTCAACAGCTTCATCCTGATCGCCGTGCCCTTCTTCCTGCTGGCGGCGAACCTGATGAACATCGGCGGCATCACCGACCGCCTGGTCCGCTTCTCCCGCGCGCTGGTCGGGCACATGCCGGGCAGCCTGGCGCAGATCAACGTCGTGCTGTCGATCTTCTTCGCCGGCATCTCCGGCAGTTCCACCGCCGACGCCGCCAGCCAGTCCAAGATCTTCATCGACGCCCAGCGGAAGGAAGGCTACGACGACAGCTTCTCGGTCGCGATCACCGCCGTCTCGGCCGTGCTCGCCGTCATCATCCCGCCATCCATCCTGATGATCGTCTGGGGCGGCGTGCTGACGGTGTCGATCGGCGGGCTGTTCCTGGCCGGGGTGCTGCCGGGGCTGCTGATCGGCTTCGCGCAGATGGCGACCGTCCACGCCTATGCGAAGGTGCGGAAATACCCCACCTACCAGCGCGCGACGCTACGCGAGTTCTTCTCCTCCCTGGTGGTGTCGGTGCCGGCGCTGCTGACGCCCTTCATCATCATCGGCGGCAAGATCTTCGGCTGGTTCACCGCGACGGAAGCGGCCTGCATCGCCGTGCTCTATGCCGGCGTGCTGTCCATCTTCGTCTACCGCGAGATGGACCTGAAGGGCCTGCGGCTGGCCTTCGCGGAAACCGGGCGGCTGTCGGCCATCACGCTGTTCTGCGTCGGCACGGCGACCGCCTTCGGCTGGCTGCTGGCCTACTACAAGATCCCCGAATCGATGCTGGCCGGCGTCATCGCCTGGGACATGGGGCCGGTCGCGACCGGCTTCTTCATCGCCGGGGTCTTCCTGGTGGTGGGCTGCTTCCTGGACGCGATCCCCGCCATCATCATCGTCGGCACCATCCTCCAGCCCATGGCGGAACATGCGGGGCTGCACCCGATCCACTTCGCCATGATCAGCATCGTGTCGCTGGCCTTCGGGCTGGTGACGCCGCCCTACGGGCTGTGCCTGATGATCTCCTGCGCGGTGGCGGGCATCCGCATGGTGGACGCGCTGCGGGACACGATGATCATGCTCGTGCCGATGTTCCTGGTGCTGGCGCTGCTGATCCTGTGGCCGGACATGGCGCTGCTGCTGCCGCGGCTGATCGAGCCGGACTTCCTGAAGTAGCCTTGCGGGGGGGCGGGTGCGCGTCCACCTTGGCGCGGTGGACACGCCCCCTGCCCGCCCGCCGGTCGCCTCGCTGCGGCTGCTGCTGCCGCATCTGCGCCCCTACCTGCCGCGCGCGCTCGGCGCCGGGGCGGCGCTGCTGCTGGCGGCGGGGCTGACGCTCGCCATCGGGCAGGGCCTGGCGCGGCTGATCGACGAGGGCTTCACGGCCGGCGCGGCGGCGCTCGACCGCTCCGCCCTGCTGATGTTCGGCATCGTCGCGGCGCTCGCGGCCGCGACCTCCGCGCGATACTACCTCGTCTCCTGGCTGGGCGAGCGCGTGGCGGCCGACATCCGCCGCCGCGTCTTCGACCATGTGCTCACCCTCTCCCCCGCCTATTTCGAGACGGCGCGCACCGGCGACATCCTGTCGCGCATGACGGCGGATGTGGCGCTGCTGCAGTCGCTGATCGGCTCCGCCGTGTCGATGGGGCTGCGCAACGCGGTCACCGGGCTCGGCGCGATGGCGATGCTGGTCGCCACCTCCGTCAAGCTCGCCGGCGTCATGCTGGTGGTGGTGCCGCTCGTGGTGGTGCCGCTGGTGGTCTTCGGCCGGCGCGAACGCCGCCTGTCCCGCACCTCGCAGGAACGGGTGGCCGACCTCGCCGCGACGGCGGAGGAGACGCTGAACGGGTTGCGCACCGTGCAGGCCTTCACGCACGAGCCCATCGACCGGCGCCGCTTCGCCGCCGAGGTGGAGGCCTCCGTCGCGGCCGCGCTGAGGCGGGTGGCCAGCCGCACCGGGCTGATCCTGGCGGTCATCCTGCTCGGCTTCGGGGCGATCACCTTCAGCCTGTGGGTCGGCGGGCGCGACGTGGTGGCGGGGCGGATGACGGGGGGCGAGCTGTCGGCCTTCGTCTTCTACGCCGTGCTGCTGGCCAGCTCGGTCGCCACGGTCAGCGAGCTGTGGGGCGAGATCCAGCGCGCCGCCGCCGCGGCCGACCGCCTGCTGGAACTGCTGGCCGCCCGCCCGGCGGTCGAGGCGCCTGCGAACCCCCTCCCCCTGCCCGCCCCGCAGGGCCGCGTCGCCTTCGACCGCGTGCGCTTCGCCTACCCGACCCGCCCCGGCCAGCCGGCGCTGGACGGAGTGTCCTTCGCGGTGGAACCCGGGGAGACGGTGGCCGTCGTCGGCCCGTCCGGCGCGGGCAAGACCAGCCTGTTCCAGCTGCTTCTGCGCTTCTACGACCCGCAGCGTGGCCGGGTGCTGGTGGATGGCGTCGATGCCGCCGCCGTGGACCCCGCCGCGCTCCGCGCCCGCATCGGCCTCGTCCCGCAGGAGCCGCTGATCTTCGGCGCGACGGCGGCCGAGAACATCCGCTACGGCCGGCCGGAGGCGGACGACGCCGCGATCCGCGCCGCCGCCGAGGCCGCCGCCGCGCACGACTTCATCGCCGCCCTGCCGCAGGGCTACGACACCCATCTCGGCGCCCGCGGCGTCACGCTGTCGGGCGGGCAGCGCCAGCGCATCGCCATCGCGCGCGCCATCCTGCGCGACCCGCCGATCCTGCTGCTGGACGAGGCGACGAGCGCGCTGGATGCCGAGAGCGAACGGGCGGTGCAGCAGGCGCTGGAGCGCCTGGCCGCCGGCCGCACGACGCTGGTGGTGGCGCACCGCCTGGCCACCGTGCGCCGCGCCGACCGCATCCTGGTGATGGATGCCGGTCGCATCGTCGCCACCGGCACGCATGACGTGCTGGTGCGGCAGGGCGGGCTCTACGCACGCCTCGCGGCGCTGCAATTCACCGAGGGGGTCGCGTGACGACGCCCGACACGATCGGTGCCTACGACCGGGGCTTCCGGGAATTCACGGCCGCCTACGAGGCCTTCGGCTTCGAGGAGATCCACCGCGGGGCGATGCCCTTCCTGCCGAAGCCGCCCGGCCTCGTGCTGGATGTCGGCGCCGGCAGCGGCCGCGATGCCGCTTGGTTCGCCGGGCAGGGCTTCGAGGTTGTGGCGGTCGAGCCCGCGCCCGCGCTGCGCGCCGAAGCGGCGCGGCTGCATCCCTCGCCGCTGATCCGCTGGCTCGACGACCGGCTGCCGGCGCTGTCGGCGACCCATCGGCTCGGCCTCGGCTTCGACCTGGTCTGGGCGAGCGGGGTGTGGCAGCACATGCGGCCCGAGGACCGGCCGCGGGCCATGCGGAAGCTGGCCACGCTGCTCAAGCCGGGCGGGCGCATGGTGCTGACCCTGCGCCACGGCCCCGCGCCTGAGGACCGGCCGATGTGGCCGGTGGACGCGCAGGAGGTGGAGCGCCTCGGTCTCGACCACGGGCTGGCGCTGCGCGTCGCGACGGAACGGGCGGAGGACCGGCAGGGCCGCGGCGACGTGCGCTGGCAGACCGTCATCCTCGACCTGCCCGACGATGGCGGCGGCGCGCTGCCCCTGCTGCGCGGCGTGATCCTGCGGCAGGAACGCTTCGCCACCTACAAGCTTGCGCTGCTCCGCTGCATCGCGCGCATCGCCGACGCCTCGCCCAACGTCGCGCGGGAGGAGGAGGGGCATGTGGAACTGCCGCTCGGCCTCGTCGCGCTCTACTGGCTGCGGATGTACAAGCCCCTGGTCGAACGCGGGCTGCCGCAGGCGCCCGCCGGTGTCCGGCTGGCCTTCGTCAGGCCCGCCTTCCACGCGCTCCGCCCGCTCGCGCCCTTCGACCTTCGCCCGGGCGGCCTCGTCACGGGCGATGTGGCGGGAAGCCTGCGGAGGGCGCTCGGCGACGCCGCCCGGCTCATCGCCGACATGCCCGCGCGTCACCTGACCTTCGCGGACGACACGCCGGTCTTCCCCGCGGAGGCGCGGCGGCCGCCGCGCGCAGCGGGCACGCTGGCGCTGGACGGGGACCTGTTCTGGAACCTCGGCCGCCTCCGCGTTCCGCTGCATGTCTGGCAGGCCTTGCGCCGCATGGCCGCCTGGATCGAGCCGATGCTGCTGGCCGCCTGGGTGCAGCAGACGCGCGACTTCGCCGCGCGGGCGGGCGTGACGCTGGCCTCCGACGAGGTGCTCGACGCCCTGCGCTGGCTGGAGCCGGCGCGCGACACCGCCCTCGTCCGTGGCCTGGCGGCGTCCCGCCTCGCCCGGGGCGAGCGGGTGGAATGCGTCTGGACCGGAGAGGCGCTGCGCCCCGGCGCGTTCGACATCGACCACTGCCTGCCCTGGTCGGCCTGGGCCTGCAACGACCTCTGGAACCTGCTGCCGGCATCTCCCGCCGCCAACCGCATGAAGTCCGGGCTGATCGTGGCGGCCCCTGCGCTGGCCGAGGCCAAGCCCCGCATCCTTCGCTGGTGGCAGCGCGGCTACCTCGAGGCGGACGACGCGACCCGCGACCGCTTTGCCGAGGAGGCGCGAAGCACCCTGCCGCTGCCGCATGACGGCCCGCCGGAGCTGGATGAGGTCTTCGCCGCGCTGGATTTCCGCCGCCTCCGGCTGCGTCAGGACGCGCAACTGCCCGAATGGGCCGGCTTGGGCACGACGCCGCCCGCCGCGGCGCGATAGCGACACGCCATGCCCGACCTCGACACCACCCTGCTGCGGTCCTTCGTGGCGCTGGCCGAGACGCTCAGCTTCTCCCGCACGGCGGAACGCGTGGGGCGGGCGCAGTCGGCCGTGTCGGTGCAGATCCAGAAGCTGGAAGCCATCCTCGGCTGCGCGCTGTTCGAACGCGACAAGCGCAATGTCCGCCTGACGCGGGAGGGGGAGGCGCTGCTCGGCGATGCACGGCGGATGATCGCGCTTGCCGAGGGCATGGTGGCGCGCGGGCGCGGGGTGGATGTGGAGGGCGAGGTCCGCTTCGGCTCGCCCGAGGATTTCGCCACCCACTACCTGCCGGAGATCCTGGCCGCCTTCGCCGCCAAGCACCCGCGCGTGCGGCTGCACGTCAACTGCGACCTGACGCTGCGCCTGGTGGAGGGCTTCGGGCGCGGCGAGTTCGACCTGATCGTGGTGAAGCAGGACCCGGCCGAGCCCTATCCCGGCGCGCGGCGGCTGTGGCGGGAACGCCCGGTCTGGGTCGCGCAGGACGGCGCGGGCTGGGCGGGTGGCGGCCGCGCCCCGGCCGACCCCACGCCGCTGCCGCTGGTCCTGTCCCCCGCACCCTGCGTCTACCGCCGCCGCGCCGTTTCGGCGCTCGACGCCGCGGGGCTGCCCTGGGACATCGCCTATACCAGCCCGTCCTTTGCCGGGACGGTCGCGGCGGTGCGTGCCGGGCTCGGCGTGACGGTGCTGCCCCGCAGGATGGTGCCGGAGGCGCTGCAGGTGCTGGACGACGGCGCGGGCTGGCCTTCGCTGCCGGAGGTGGAGATCGCCCTCCTTGCCGCCCCCCGCCCCCCGGCGGCGGCCGCGGCACTGGCCGAGTTCATCGCGGACCGCGCGCCAATTTATCGGCAAAACAGATAAGACATATAAGACAAATCTGCTTTCGGGATTGTTCTGAGAAGGGCAGAAGCAGCCCGCCTTGATCCTCCGGGACGATCCGATGCCGCGCCTGCTGACCCTGGCCAATGCGGGCCTTTGCCTCCTCCTTGCCCTGCTCGCCCTGCTGCGCTGGGGCGCGGGGCCGGTCGCCTCCGGCCCCTTCCGGGTCGACTCTCTGGCGCTGTTCCTCGGCGCGGCGGTGCTGCTGGTGAGCGCGGTCGTGCATGCCTTCTCGCTCCGCTTCATGGCTGGCGACGCCCGCTTCGCCGCCTTCTTCCCCCGGCTGTCGGCTCTCGCCGCCGCGGTGCTGCTGCTGCTGGCGGCGGACAACCTGCTGCTCTTCGCTGGGCTCTGGGTGGCGATGGGCTGGCTGCTCGCGGACCTCATCGGCCATGTCCGCGGCTGGCGGCAGGCGGCGGCCGCGGCGGCGCTGGCGCGCGCCTGGTTCCTGCGCGGCGCGGCGGCGCTTGCCGCGGGCCTCGCGCTGCTGGGGTGGGCGACGGGCAGCCTCTCCATCTCCGGCGTGGTCGCGGGCGCGGCGGCGGCGGATGGGGTGCTGGTCGGGCTCGGCTGCGCGCTGCTCGGCCTTGCCGCCGCGATCCAGAGCGGGCTGTTCCCCTTCCACCGCTGGCTCATGTCCTCGATGACGGCGCCGACGCCGGTCTCCGCCTTCATGCATGCGGGGCTGGTCAATGCGGGCGGCGTGCTGGTGGCGCGCTTCGCCCCCGCCTTCGAGGCGGCGCCGGCGATCCTCGCGCTCGTCTTCCTGGCGGGCGCGGCCAGCGCGCTGTTCGGCGCGCTCGCCGCGCTGGTGCAGAGCGACGTGAAGCGCGGCCTCGCCGCCTCCACCACCGCGCAGATGGGCTTCATGCTGCTGCAATGCGGGCTCGGCTTCCACGCCGCCGCCATGGCGCATCTGGTGCTGCACGGGCTGTACAAGGCGAGCCTGTTCCTCGGCGCCGGCTCGGGCCTCGCCCAGGCGCGGCGGCCGGGGGCGGAGGCACGGCCTGCGGCCCCGGTCGCGGCCATCGCGCTGGCCGCGGCCATCGCGGCGGGGGCGGGCTTCGCGCTCACCTCGGGCAAGCTCGATGGCGGCGCGGGGGGGCTGCTGGTGCTGTTCGCCGCGCTGGCCGCCGCGCAGGCGGTGGTCGCGCTGGCCGGCCAGCCGGCGCGGATGCTGCTGCTGGCGCCGTCGGTCCTGGCGGTGGCCGGCGCGCTCTACGGCGCGCTCGTCGCGGGGGTGGAGGCGCTGCTGGCCGGCACGCCGGGTCTCGTCGCGCCGCAGCCCTTCACGGCGCTGCACGCCCTGGCCGCAGCCGCCTTCACCGGCATCTGGATCGCCGTGCAGGCGGGGCTGCACCGCCGCTCCGTCGCGCTCTACGCCTGGCTGGTCGCGCTGTCGCAGCCGGCCGCCGCCGCCGTCACCGACCGCAGGGAAGCCCACCATGCCTGACCTCGCCCGGCTTGCCGCGCAGATCGAGATCGCGGCCGGCCACGTCACCCCCTACTGGCCGCTGCGCAGCTTCATCGCCGCCAACCCCCTGCAGGGGCTGGAGGAGCAGGGCTTCGAATCGGCGGCCCGCACCGGTGCCGCGCTGTTCGGCGGCCGCACCTGGCCCGCGCCGGCGATGCTGAAGGCGGCGCTGTCGGATGGGCGGATCGACAGCACGGTGCTGGCCGATGCCGCCGCGCGGGCCGGGGTGCCGCAGGCCGCCCGCCCCGCCGCGCTGGAGGTTCCCGCCCAGCCGGCGGGCGATCCCCCGCCGTCGGCGGTGAACCGGGTGATGATCCGCTGGCTGGCCGCCTTCCTCGACGAAGGGCAGGCCGCCTGGCCGATGCCGGGGCGGGATCGCGGTTTCTGGCGCGCCTTCCGCGACGTGGCGCGCCATGACCGGGACATCCCGCGCCGCGGCGACCTCCAGTCCCTGCCGGACGACGCCCTCAAGGCGGTGCAGGCGCTGCTGGAGGGCGTGGCCGAGCGGGAGAGGACGGTGCTGCTGACGCGCCACCTGGCCGCGCTGGCGGGATGGGCGGGGCATGTGAAGTGGCGGGCGGGGGAAGGCGCGCATCCCTGGGCCAAGGCGGCGCCGGTGACGATGGCCGATTTCCTGGCCGTGCGGCTGTTCCTCGCGCGGCAGTTCGCGGAGGCCCCGTCCGCCCCGCCCGCGCCGGCGGCGCCGGATGCGGCCGCCATCTGGCTGGAGGCATGGGAGGAGACCTGGCGGGGCAGGCTGACCCGCGCGCTCGCCACCCGGGTGCCGGCGCCGGCGCCGGCGCCGGCGGCGCAGCTGGTCTTCTGCATCGACGTGCGGTCGGAAGTGCTGCGCCGCCACCTGGAGGCTACGGGCCCCTGGGCCACGCTCGGCTTCGCCGGCTTCTTCGGCGCCCCGGTCGCGGTGCAGCCCTTCGGCGAGGACCGGGCCCATGCCTCCTGCCCTGTGCTGCTGCGGCCCAAGCACACCATCCCCGAGGTCGCCGCCCCGGGCGAGGAAGCGGCGGGCGCGGCGCGGCTGGCGGGGCTGGCGCGGCTGAAGGGGGCGAAGGCGGGGCTGCGCGCCCTGAAGGAAAGCGTGGCCGGCGCCTTCGGCTTCGTGGAGGCGACCGGCGCGGCCTTCGGCGCGGCGATGGTCGCGCGCACCGTCGCGCCTGCCGGCTTCGGCCGGACGGTGGCGCGGCTTGCGGACAGGGCGGCGCCCGCGGCGCGCACCACCCACCGCATTGCGCTGGCCTGCGACGACGCGACGGGGGAGGCGACCGGCCTGAGCCCCGCCGAACAGGCCTTCTTCGCCGAAGGCGCGCTGCGGATCATGGGCCTGACGGAGGGTTTCGCGAAGCTGGTCCTGCTGTGCGGCCATGGCGGGCGCGCGACGAACAACCCCTTCGCGGCGGGGCTGGACTGCGGCGCCTGCGGGGGCAACCCGGGCGGCCCGAATGCCCGCATCATGGCGGCGGTGCTGAACGATGCGGGGGTGCGCGCCACGCTGGCCGGCCGCGGCATCGCCATCCCGGCGGAGACGGTCTTCCTCGCGGCGGAGCACAACACCACCACCGATGCGCTGGCCATCGCCGACGAGGCCCCGGCCGCCCCCCATGCGGCGGTGCTGGCGCGGCTGAAGGCGGATCTGGCGACGGCGCGCCGCGCCGCGGCGGCCGAGCGCCTGGCGCGGATGGCGCCCGGCACGACCGCCGACCCGGTTGCGGCGGTCGAGGCCCGCGCGGCGGACTGGGCCGAGGTGCGGCCGGAATGGGCGCTGGCGCGCAACGCCGGCTTCATCGTCGCCGACCGCGGCTTCACGCGGGGGCTGGACCTCGAAGGCCGGTGCTTCCTGCATTCCTACGACTGGCGCGCGGATGCCACGGGCAGTTCGCTGGAGGTGATCCTGACCGCGCCGATGGTGGTCGCGGAATGGATCAACACCCAGTATTATTTCTCCACCGTCGACAACGGCGTCTTCGGCGCGGGGTCGAAGGTGACGCACAACGTGGTGGGCGGCTTCGGGGTGATGCAGGGCAATGCCAGCGACCTGATGACGGGCCTGCCCCTGCAATCCGTCGCCGCCGCCGAAGGCGTGCCGTACCACGAGCCGCTGCGGCTGATGACGGTGGTCCAGGCGCCGCTGCTGCGGGTGGAGGAGGTGATCGCGCGCCACGCGATCCTCCGCACCCTGTTCGACAATGGCTGGGTCGCGCTGATGGTCGCCGACCCGGAGACGGGGCGCTTCCTGCGCCGTGGCCGGGACGGGTCCTGGACCGCGGTCGCCGAGGCCGCCCGCCATCCCGCCCCCCGGCTGATCGCCGCCTGAGCCCGGAGCAACACCGAATGAACGCCGCCGACGAACTGGTCTTCCACCCTCTCAAGAAGATCGAGGTGATCGTGCGCGGGGAACGCACGGGCTTCGTGCGGGACCTGCTGGAACGCTCCGGCGCCACCGGCTACACGCTGCTGCGCGACGTGGCCGGCATGGGCCATCACGGCTTCCACGAGGGCAAGCTGCTCTACAACGACCAGGCGAGCGTGGTGATGTTCATCGCGGTGGGGTCGGAAGCGGTGATCCGCCGCGTCGCCGCCGGCCTGAAACCCATCTTCGAGAAGCAGTCGGGGGTGATGTTCATCTCCGACACGCATGTGGTGCGGCTGGAGCATTTCGTCGGCGCTGGTGCCGCGGACTGATCGGCGCCGGCGCCGCGGACTGAAACGGCGCGGGCGCCGCGGACTGGAACGGCGCGGGCGCCGCGGACCGAAAGCGGCGCTGGCGCGGCGGGCGCGGCGTCTGGACAGGGCTCGGCCACGGCCTATAGATCATGCCACGGGGGATCCTGTGGCAGACCTGACCAAGCTCTACGACGTCCTGGTGGTGGGCGGCGGCAACGCCGCGCTGTCCGCCGCCATCACCGCGCGCCGGCTCGGCGCCAGCGTCATCGTGGCGGAACACGCGCCGAAGCCCATGCGGGGCGGCAATTCGCGCCACACCCGCAACCTGCGCGCCCTGCATCACGGCCCGACCGGCGTGCTGACCGGCTCCTACCTCGAGGAGGAGTACTGGGACGACCTGCGCCGCGTCACCGCGGGCCGCACGGACGAACACCTGGCCCGCATGACGATCCGCGCCAGCGAACATGCGCCGGAGTTCCTGGCCAGCTGCGGCGTGACCTTCCAGCCCTCGCTCTCCGGCACGCTGTCGCTGTCGCGCACCAACGCCTTCTTCCTCGGCGGCGGCAAGGCGCTGCTGAACGCGATGTACCGCACGGCGGAACGGCTCGGCGTCACCATCCTCTACGACACCGAGGTCCAGCACATCGAGGTGCAGGACGGCCATGCGGTGGAGGCGATCGTCTCCCACAAGGGCTTCCCCGACCGCATCCGCTTCAAGGCGCTCGTCGCCTCGGCCGGCGGCTTCCAGGCCAACCGCGACTGGCTGCGGAAATACTGGGGCGACGCCGCCGACAACTTCCAGATCCGCGGCACCCCCTATGCCCAGGGCACGGTCCTGAAGGACCTGCTGGCCCAGGGCGTGCAGGAGGTGGGCGACCCCACGCAATTCCACGCGGTGGCCAACGACGCCCGCGCGCCGATGGAGGATGGCGGGCTGGCCATGCGGCTGGACTGCGTACCCTTCGCGGTCGTGGTGAACCGCGAGGTGGAGCGTTTCTACGACGAGGGCGAGGATGTCTGGCCGAAGCGCTACGCCATCTGGGGCCGGCTGATCGCGCAGCAGCCCGGCCAGGTTGCCTTCGCCGTCACCGACAGCAAGGCCATCCACAACTACCTGCCGAGCGTCTTCCCCCCCTACCGGGGCGACACCATCGCCGAGGTCGCGGCCCAGGCCGGCATCGATGGCGCGAAGCTGGAACGCGTGGTGGCCGGCTACAACGCCGCCGTCCGCCCCGGCACCTTCCGGCCGATGGAGCCCGACGACTGCCGGACCGAGGGGCTCACCCCTCCGAAAAGCCACTGGGCGCGGCGCATCGACACGCCCCCCTACTACCTGCACCCGCTGCGGCCGGGCATCACCTTCACCTTCCTCAGCGTCAAGGTGAACGACAAGGCCAGGGTGATGATGGCGGACGGCAAGCCTTCATCCAACATCTTCGCCAGCGGCGAGATCATGTCCGGCAACATCCTGGGCCAGGGCTACCTCGCCGGCTTCGGCATGACCATCGGCACCGTCTTCGGGCGGCTCGCGGGCGAAGGGGCCGCGCTCAATGCAAGAAACTAAGCAGGAGACCGACGCCATCCGCGACGCGCGGCGGCAGATGGAGGTCTGCAACGCCTGCCGCTACTGCGAGAGCTATTGCGCCGTCTTCCCCGCCATGGCGACGCGGCGGGACTTCACGACCGGCGACCTGACGCACCTCGCCAATCTCTGCCATTCCTGCAAGGGCTGCTACCACGCCTGCCAGTTCGCGCCGCCGCATCCCTTCGAGATCAACATCCCCGCCACCTTCGCCCAGATCCGGCAGGAGAGCTACGCGGAACACGCCTGGCCGCCCGCCATGGGCCGCCTGTTCGAACGCAACGGCACGGTGGTGACGCTGGCGGCGGCGCTGCTGACGGCGCTGGTGCTGATCGGCACCGCGGCGATCCAGGACCCCTCGGTGCTGTACTCGCCGCAGACCGGGCCGGGCGCCTTCTACCGCATCATCCCGCTCTGGCTGATGAACCTGCTGGCGGGCAGCACCTTCGTCTTCGCGCTCGTCGCGCTGGCGATGGGGGGAATCCGCTACTGGCGGGGGACGGCGGGCGGCGCGGGGCGGCAGGTCGGCCTCGCGCCCGCGCGCGACGCGGCGGTGGACATCCTGACGTTGCGCAACCTCGACGGCGGCGGGCATGGCTGCAACGACGTGGACGACGGCTTCTCCAAGGAACGCCGCTGGCTGCACCACGCCATGTTCTACGGCTTCTTCCTGTGCTTCGCGGCGACGACCACGGGCGCCTTCTACCACCATTTCCTCGGCTGGACCTCGCCGCACGCCTTCTGGAGCCTTCCGGTACAGCTCGGCACCTGGGGCGGCGTGCTGCTCTGCCTCGGCACGGCAGGGCTGATCCGGGTGAAGGTCGTCACCGACCCGGGGCCGGTCGCGCGGCACCTGATGGGAGGCGAATACGCCATCCTCGCCCTGCTGTTCCTGATCTCCGCCACGGGGCTGCTGCTGCTGGCGGTGCGCCACACCGGGGCGATGGGCCTGCTGCTGGCCATCCATCTCGGCCTCGTGCTCGCCTTCTTCGTGGCGCTGCCCTACTCGAAGATGGTCCATGGGGTGTACCGCAGCCTGGCCCTGCTGCGGAACGCGATGGAGAAGCGGGCCGCCCGCGCGGCCTGAACGGCCGGGCGGTCCCTCCTTCCCCCCTCGGGGCCGCCCTTCCCGCGGCGCTTCCGCGCCCCACCTTCCATGGCGTAGCCTGCCGCGGCATCGCGGCGGACCACCCTCGCCCATGCCGCGACTGGAGCCGCCCTTGTCCCTCCGCAGCCTCGCCGCCCCGCCGCTCGCGCCCGCGAAGTTCCGCGATCCCGCGGTCACCGCGAAGGGCGAGCGCCGGGCGGTGGTGGCGCTCGGCGCGCTGCGGACGCTGTGGTTCAACACCGGCACGCTCTGCAACATCACCTGCGCCAACTGCTACATCGACAGCAGCCCGCGGAACGACAGTCTCTCCTATCTCTCGGCGCCCGAGGTCGCGGCCTATCTGGACGAGGCCGCGGCGGCGGGGATGCCGCTGGAACAGGTCGGCTTCACGGGCGGCGAGCCCTTCATGAACGCCGCCCTGCCCGCGATGCTGGCCGACACCCTGCGCCGGCCCGGGCTGGAGGCGATCGTGCTGACCAACGCCATGCAGCCGATGCGCCGCCACGCGCACGCCTTGCTGGACCTGCGTGACCGCTTCGGCCCCGACCGGCTGATCCTGCGCGTCAGCCTCGACCATCACGAGGCCGCGCATCACGACCTGGAACGCGGAGAAGGCAGCTTCGCGAAGACGCTCGACGGCCTGGCCTGGCTGGCGCGCGAGGGCTTCCGCCTGCATGTCGCCGGCCGCGCCGGCTTCGGCCGGGAGGACGAGGCGGCGATGCGCGCGGGCTTCGCGCGGCTGTTCGCGGCCCATGGCATCGCGGTGGACGCCGCCGACCCCGTGGCGCTGATGCTGTTCCCCGAGATGGATGCGCGGGTGGACGTGCCGGAGATCACGGAAGCCTGCTGGGGCATCCTCCACAAGTCGCCGGACAGCGTGATGTGCGCTTCCTCGCGCATGGTGGTGAAGCGCCGGGGGGCGGCGCGCCCCGCCGTGGTCGCCTGCACCCTGCTGCCCTACGACCCGGCCTTCGAGCTCGGCGCGACCCTCGCCGAGGCCGCGCGCCCGGTCGCGCTCAACCATCCGCATTGCGCGAAATTCTGCGTGCTCGGCGGCGCCGCCTGCTCGCGGTGAGCGGCCTGACCTTCTACGGCTGGGCGACGCCCAATTCCCGGCGCGTCTCCATCATGCTGGAGGAATGCGGCCTCTCCTACGCCGTGCGGGGCGTGAACATCCGCGCGCGGGAGCAGTTCGCGCCCGAGGTCCTGGCGCTGAACCCCTACGGCAAGATCCCGATCCTGGTGGAGCACCGCGCCGGCGCGCCGCCGCTGGTGCTGTTCGAGAGCGGGGCGATCCTGCTGCACCTGGCCGAACGCCACGGCGTGCTGCTACCGCGGGATGGCGATGCGCGCGCGACGGTGCTGTCCTGGCTGATGGTCGCGCTCACCTCGCTCGGCCCCTTCACCGGCCAGGCGCATCACTGGACCGAACTCGCGCCCGAGAAGCCGGAAGCCGCGCGCGCCCACAGCACCGCGCTGGTGGACCGCGTCTACCGCCTGCTGGATGCGCGGCTGGCCGGCCACCCGCACCTTGCCGGGGCGGACTTCTCCGTCGCCGACATCGCCGCCTACCCCTGGGTGGAGAAGCACGGCTGGGCCGGGCGCGAACTGGCGGACACGCCGCATCTTGCGGCATGGTTCGCCCGCATGGGCCGGCGCCCGGCGGTGCAGCGCGGCATGCGCGTGCCCGAAGGCGCCCGGCTGGAATGAACGGGAGAGAACCGATGAAGCGATCGCTGCTCGCGGCCGGTGCCGCGCTGCTGTTCGCGGCCGCGCCGGCGCTGGCGCAGGACGTGCCCGCGAACCGGCTGCTGCGCGTGGTGCCGAATGCGGACCTGCAGACGCTCGACCCCGTCAACACCACGGCGGGCGTGGTGCAGAGCCACGCGCACATGGTCTACGACCAGCTCTTCGGCCGCGACGCGCAGCAGCGCCCGCAGCCGCAGATGGTGGAGGCCTTCACCACCTCCCCCGACGGCCTCGCCTGGCGCTTCACGCTGCGCCCCGGCCTGGTCTTCCACGACGGCGCGCCGGTGACGGCGGAAGATGCGGTCGCCTCGCTCCGCCGCTGGGCGGCGCGCGACCCGCATGGCCGACAGATCATGGCCATCACCGAAAGCCTCGCCGCCGAGGCGGATGGCCGCAGCTTCGCCTGGCGGCTGCGCCGGCCCTATGCGCTGATGCTGGACGCGCTGTCGAAGCCGGCGGGCAACATGCCGGCGATCATGCCCGCGCGCATCGCCGCGACCGACCCCTTCACCAACATCACCGACACCACCGGCAGCGGCCCCTTCGTCTTCGACCGCCCCGGCTGGATCCCGGGCAGCCGCGTCGTCTACCGCCGCAACCCCGCCTATGCGCCGCGCACCGAGGCGGCCAGCGGCACCGCGGGCGGCAAGCGCGTGCATGTGGACCGGGTGGAGTGGCTGAACATCGCGAACGCCCAGACCGCGGCGCTGGCCCTCGCCCAGGGCGAGGTGGACTTCGTGGAGACGCCCGGCACCGACTTCCTGCCGATGCTCCAGCGGCGGGGGATGCGGATCGAGCGGATCAACCGCCTCGGCTTCCAGGGCATGATCCGCATGAACCACCTGCACCCGCCCTTCAGCGACCCGCGGGCGCGGCAGGCGCTGATCTACCTGGCCGACCAGAACGACTACCTCCAGGCGATGTTCCCGGACCCCTCGCTCTACCAGGTCTGCCACGCCTTCTTCGTCTGCGGATCGCCGCAGGAGAGCGATGCGGGCGTGCCGCAGGGCATCGGGCGCAACATGGAACGCGCGCGCCAGCTGATCCGCGAAAGCGGCTATGACGGCCGCCCCATCGTCATCATGGACCCGACCGACAACCCCTTCATGCACGCGGCGACGCTGGTGCTGGCGCAGCAGCTGCAGCAGGCGGGGATGCGGGTGGACGTGCAGGCGATGGACTTCGCCACCATGGCAACGCGACGGCCCAACCGCCGCCATCCCTCGGAAGGCGGCTGGGATTTCGGCCTGACCTTCTGGAACGGCCTCGGCGCATCGGACCCCGTGGGCAACGTGCCCATGCAGGCCAGCTGCGAACGCGCCTGGCCGGGCTGGCCCTGCGACGCCGGGCACCAGGCGCTGATCGACGCCTTCCCCTACGCCGCGAGCGCCGAGGAGCGGCAGCGCATCCTGACCCAGTTGCACGAGAGCGCGTACCGCGTCGTCCCCTACCTGCCCTTCGGCCAGTGGTTCCTGCCGGTGGCCTACCGCCCGCAGCTGTCGGGCGTGCTGGGGATGCCGGGCATCATCATCCTGTGGAACATCGAGAAGGCGGCGCGGTGAGGGGCACGCTGCTCGTCCTCAACGCCGGCTCCTCCTCGATCAAGTTCGAGACCTTCGCGGCGGGGCCGGCGCCGGTCGCGCTGATGGGCGGCCAGGTGGAGGGGATCGGCGCCGTCCCGCATCTCCGCCTCCGCGATGCCGCCGGCGCCCTCCTGGCGGACCGCGGCTGGCAGGATGGCGGCGCGCCGCGGGACCATGCGGAGGCGCTCGACGCGATCCTCGGCGCCCTCGGCGACCTCCGGCCGGCGGCGATCGGCCATCGCGTGGTGCATGGCGGGCCGGACCTCGCCGCGCCGGCGGCGATCGACGACGCGATGATGGCGCGGCTGGAGGCGCTGGTCCCCCTCGCGCCGCTGCACCAGCCGCACAACCTGGCGGGCATCCGCGCCTGCGCCGCGCGCTTCCCGGGCGTGCCGCAGCTTGCCTGCTTCGACACCGCCTTCCACCGCACCCATCCATGGGAGGCCGACACCTACGCCCTGCCGCCGGAGTTCCACGCCCGCGGCATCCGCCGCTACGGCTTCCATGGCCTGTCCTACGAATGGATCGCCCGCCTGGTCGCGGCGGAGGACCCGGCCCTGGCGGCGGGGCGGCTGGTGGTGGCGCATCTCGGCAACGGCGCCTCCCTCTGCGCCATCCGGGGCGGGCGCAGCCTCGACAGCTCCATGGGCTTCACGGCGCTGGACGGGGTTCCGATGGGCACGCGCAGCGGGCAGATCGACCCGGGCGTGCTGCTGCACCTGATCGAGGCTGAGGGGATGACGGCCGCCGAGCTCTCCCGCCTGCTCTATGCCGGCGCGGGGCTGAAGGGGATGTCGGGGCTGAGCCAGGACGTGCGGGTGCTGGAAGCCTCCGCCGATCCCCGCGCGGCCGCCGCCCTGTCCCATTTCACCTGGCGGGTCCGGCGCGAGGTCGGGGCACTCGCGGCCGCGATGGGCGGGATAGACGCCCTGGTCTTCACCGCCGGCATCGGGGAGAACTCGGCCGGCATCCGCGCCGCGGTTTGCGAGGGGCTGGGCTACCTCGGCCTGCATCTCGACCCCGCGCGGAACCGGGACGGCCTGCCGGACGTCTCAGCCCCGGGCAGCCCCGCCCGCATCCTGATCCGCCGGACGGATGAGGAGGCGATGATCGCCCTGCACCTGACGGAAGCCCTGGCCGGGGGACCCGCCGGCGCATGAAGGGCCGATCCGGCCTGATGGCCACGACTTAACGGACAGGTGGGACCTGCACGCTATATACCGCAATGCAGCACTCGCCAGATCGACGGGATACCTGACGGAATGAACGCCCTGACGCCGCCGCCCGGCCGCGAACTCCTCGCCAAGGGGGCCGAGACGGTGACCCGTGTGCTCGACCAGGTGCGGGACATGGCGGACGTGACCGCGCGGCAGGCGCAGACGCTGGCGCCGAAGCTGCCCGAACCGCCGATCGCCGCCCTGTCGATGCTGACGCGCGGGCCCTTCGGCCTGATGCGGGACGCCGCCGCCTACTGGGTGGACGCGACCCAGCGTTCGGTCCTGTTCTGGGACACGATGCGCCGGGCCGGCAATGCCTTCGTCGAGCATGAGCGCGACGGCTGCCCCCCCGTGCTTGTCTTCGAGTGGGAGATGGTGGTGGACGGGCGCGAATTGCCGCGCCGCTGCAACTACGCCCTGGTCCGCATCAAGCCCCCCGCCGGGACCCGCCCGACCGACCCGAGGATGCGCCCCTTCGTCATCATCGACCCGCGCGCGGGCCACGGTGCCGGCATCGGCGGCTTCAAGTCGGACAGCCAGGTGGGTGTCGCGCTGCGGCGCGGCCACCCGGTCTATTTCGTGATCTTCTTCAAGGACCCGGAGCCGGGGCAGACCATCCTCGACATCACCAATGCGGAAGCGGTCTTCCTCCGCCGCATCCACGAACTGCACCCCGAGGCGCAGAAGCCCGTGGTCATCGGCAACTGCCAGGGCGGCTGGGCGGTGATGATGCTCGGCGCGTCGGAGCCGGAGCTGACGGGCCCGCTGGTGCTGAACGGCGCGCCGCTGTCCTACTGGGCCGGCGAGCGCGGGCGCAACCCGATGCGCTACACCGGCGGCCTGGCGGGCGGCGGCTGGCCGGCGACGCTGCTGGCCGATCTCGGCAACGGCCGCTTCGACGGCGCCAACCTGGTGATGAACTTCGAAAGCCTGTCGCCCGGCAACACCTGGTTCCGCAAATACTACAACGTCTACGAGAAGGCCGATTCCGAGGCCGAGCGGTTCCTGGAGTTCGAACGCTGGTGGGGCGGCTTCTTCCTGATGAACCGGGAGGAGATCGGCTGGATCGTCGAGAACCTGTTCATCGGCGACCGCTTCGCGCGCGGCGAGATCAATGCCGGCAAGGGCGCCACCTTCGACATGCGCGCCATCCGCTCGCCCATCGTCGTCTTCGCCTCGGCCGGCGACAACATCACCCCGCCCGGCCAGGCGCTGCGCTGGATCGCCGATGTCTACCGCGACGAGGCGGAGATCAAGGCGCTGGGCCAGACCATCGTCTACCTGGTGCATGACGACATCGGCCATCTCGGCATCTTCGTCAGCGGCAAGGTGGCGAACAAGGAACACACCGAGATCGCCAACACCCTCGAGATGATCGAGGCGGTGGCGCCCGGCCTCTACGAGATGCGGATCACGGGGGCCGAGGGCAGCGGCCTCAACACCGGATTCCAGGTGGAACTGGTCGCCCGCACCATCGCCGACATCCGCGCGGTCTCGGGCGAGGCGGAGAACGAGGCCTTCCCCCAGGTGGCGCGCATCTCCGCCGTGAACCAGACGCTCTACGACATGTTCGCGGGCCCGGTAATCCGCCAGGTGACGACGGAGCGCAGCGCGGAGACGCGGCGCAGCCTGCACCCGCTGCGGCTCCGCCGCACGCTGGCGAGCGACCTGAACCCGCTGATGCAGCCCTTCGCCGCCGCGGCCGAACGCGTGCGGGCGGACCGCAGGCCGGCGGCCGCCGACAACCCGTTCCTCGCGCTGGAACGATCCTGGGCGGATGGCGTCGAGGGCGCGATCAACGCCTGGCGGGACTGGCGCGACGCCTGGCAGGAAACCGCCTTCCACGCCGTCTACGGCACGCTGGCCGCCTTCGGCGTGGCGCCGACGGGCGCCGAGGCCGCGGGCGACGCCGCGACCGAGCAACTGGCCGATGTCCCCGACGTGCGCGCCGCGCTGGCGCGCATCGCCGAAGGCGGCCATGCCGAGGCGGTGGTCCGCATGATGATCCTGCTGGCCAAGGCCCGCGGCGGCGTGCGGCGCAACCGGCTCGCCCGCTCGCAGGCGATGCTGACGACGGAGGAGCCCTTCGCCGCCATGACCGCCGCCGCGCGGCAGGCGCTGATCCGCGAACAGGCGGTGGTGGTGGAGATGGCGCCGGAGGAGGCGCTGGCCGCCCTGCCGCGGCTGCTGCCGGAGATGGAGGCGCGCCGCCGCGCGCTGGCCGCGGTGGAGGCGGTGGCCGGGCCGGAGGAGGAGCTCGGCGATGCCGCGCTGGCCATGCTGGCGCGGCTGCGCGGCGTGCTGGGGCTCGCATCACACTCCGGTTGAATCACGCCACTGTTCACCCTTGCGCAACGCGCATTCGCCCACTCTTGGCGTCAGCCGTGAAGACCACGGAAGGACGCCAAGAGGACACCGCGCCGATGACCCCCCACGCCCCCACCCCGCCCGCCCTGCCCGAGGAACTGATCGCCGCATCCCTCCTCACCTCCGCGCAGGGGTCGGAGGTGCAGCTGATCGCGACCGATGGCCGCCGCTTCCGCGTGCCGGCCGACGAGGAGACGGCGCGCAGCCTGGTGCTCTCCCTCTGGCGTGCGCTCGACCGCCCGTCCTGACCTGACGCTCCGCCCCCGGCTTGCCGCCTTCCCCGTCGCCCGCCATCGTGGCGGCGACGAACGGGGGGAGGCCACGCATGCCCGGCAAGCTCGACCGCAAGGTCATCATCACCTGCGCCGTCACCGGCGCGATCCATACGCCGAGCATGTCGCCGCACCTGCCGGTGACCGCGCAGGAGATCGCGGATGCCGCGATCGGCGCGGCGGAGGCCGGCGCCGCCATCGTGCACCTGCACGCCCGCAACCCCGAGGACGGGCGCCCCGACCAGACGCCGGAGGCCTTCGCGCCCTTCCTGCGCGTCATCAAGCAGCGCAGCGACTGCGTGGTGAACCTGACCACCGGCGGCGCCCCCACCATGACCATCCAGCAGCGCGTTGCGCCCGCCGCGACCTTCAGGCCGGAGGTCGCCTCGCTCAACATGGGGTCGATGAATTTCGGCCTGTTCGGGATGCTGAACCGCTTCAAGGACCTGAAGCACGCCTGGGAACGCGACTACCTGGCGAACAAGGACATCGTGTTCCGCAATTCCTTCGCGGACATCGAGTACATCCTGACCACCTGCGCCGGCAACGACACCCGCTTCGAGTTCGAGTGCTACGACACCGCGCATCTCTACAACCTGAAATACTTCTTCGACCGCGGCCTGGTGAAGGCGCCGCTGTTCATCCAGACCGTCTTCGGCATCCAGGGTGGCATCGGCCCCCACCCCGAGGACGTGATGCACATGAAGCGCACCGCGGACCGCCTGTTCGGCGACAACTACCGCTGGAGCGTGCTCGGCGCCGGCCGCAGCCAGCTTGCCATCGCCGCCCAGGCCGCCGCGATGGGCGCCAATGTGCGCGTGGGGCTGGAGGACAGCCTCTGGGCCGGTCCCGGCAAGCTGGCCGAGAGCAACGCGGTGCAGGTGCGCCTCGCGCGGCAGATCATCGAGGGACTCGGGCTGGAGGTCGCGACGCCCGACGAGGCGCGCGAGATCCTGTCGCTGAAGGGCGGGGACCGGGTGGGGTTCTGAACTCCGGTCGCGCCGCCCTGCCGCCGGCCCGACCTGCTTGCGGGCCGGCTGATCACGGCAAGGCGACCGCCGGCTATGCGTGGTGGCAGGCCACCAGCGTCCCGTCCTCCCGCGGGGTCAGCGGCGGCCGCTCCACCCGGCAGACCTCCGTCGCCCGCGGGCAGCGCGGGTGGAAGGCGCAGCCGGGCGGCGGCGACAGCGGCGACGGCAGTTCCCCCGCGATGGGGCGGAAATCCAGTCCCGTATTGCTGTCCAGCACCAGCTTCGGCACGCTCGCCAGCAGCCCCTGCGTGTAGGGATGGCGCGGCGCGGCATAGACCCGCGCGGCCTCCCCGCTCTCCACGATGCGGCCGAGATACATGATCGCGACCCTGTCGCTGACATGCCGCACCACGGACAGGTCGTGGGAGATGAACAGGCAGGTGAGCCCCAGCGCCTGCCGCAGGTCCAGGAACAGGTTCAGGATCTGCGCCTGGATGCTGACATCGAGCGAGGCCACCGGCTCGTCGCAGACCAGCACGTCGGGCTGCATCGCCAGCGCGCGCGCGATCGCAACCCGCTGGCGCTGCCCGCCGGAGAACTGGTGCGGGAAGCGGGTGGCGAAGGCGGGGTCGAGCCCGACCCGCGCCAGCCATTCCGCCACCATCGCCGGCGCGCCCTCCCGCGTGACCAGCCCATGCGCGACCGGCCCTTCCGCGATCGTCTCGCCGATCCGCAGCCGCGGGTTCAGCGAGGCGTAGGGGTCCTGGAAGACGGTCTGGATGCGGGTCGTCACCTTGTGGCGGCCCTGCATCGGCGCCTCGCCGCGCAGCGTCACGCGCCCCTCGCTCGGCGGCAGGATGCCGGCGAGCATGCGGCCGAGCGTGGACTTCCCGCAGCCCGATTCGCCCACCAGCCCCAGCGTCCGCCCCTGCGGCACGCCGAGCGACACCTCGCTCACGGCATGAACCGCACGCCGGTCCACCTTCGCCCCCAGCGCGCCCGCGATGCGGTCGCCCAGCGTGATGCGCGGCGAGAAGCGCTTGCTGACATTCTCGGCGACCAGCAGCGCGGTCATGCGGCGAGGTCCAGCGGGTGGTGGCACAACGCCATGCGGTCTGGCGTCGCGACCACCGGCGGGTCGGCCGCGCAGGCCGCGTCGCCGCGGGGGCAGCGCGGGCGGAAGGGGCAGCCGGATGGCAGGCTCAGCAGCGACGGCGTGGTGCCCGGGATCTGGTTCAGCCTCTCCCCCGGCCGCGCCATCGCCGGCAGGCTGTCGAGCAGGCCGCGCGTATAGGGGTGGCGCGGCGCGCGCAGCGTGGCGGCCACCGGCCCGCTTTCCACGATGCGGCCGGCATACATCACCATCACCCGGTCGGCGAGGGAGGAGACGGTGGCCAGGTCGTGGCTGATCCAGATCAGCGCCGTCCCCGTCTCCCGCGCCAGCGCCTTCATCTCCGTCAGGATCTGCGCCTGGATGCTGACATCGAGCGCGGTCGTCGGCTCATCCGCGATGATGAGGTCCGGCCCGTGCAGCAGCGCGGTGGCGATCGCCACGCGCTGGCGCATCCCGCCCGAGAATTCGTGCGGATAGGCATCCAGCCGCGCCGCCGCGTCGGGGATGCCGACCCGCGCGAGGGTGCGCGCCGCGAGGTCCCGCGCCGCGGCTTCGGTCGTGCGCCCATGCGCCTGCACCGCCAGCGCCATCTGCCGGCCGATGGTCAGCACCGGGTTCAGCGTCGCCGCCGGGTCCTGGAACACCATCGCGATGCGCCGCCCGCGGATGGCGCGCATCCGCGCCGGCGGAAGGCCCACCAGCTCCTGCCCGTCGAAGCGGATGGAGCCGCCGGCGATGCGGCCCGGCGGATCGACCAGCCCGATCAGCGAGAAGCCGGTGACGGACTTGCCCGACCCGGATTCGCCCACCAGCCCCAGGATCTCGCCCCGGTCCAGCGCGAAGGTGACGCCCTCCACCGCCTTCACCACGCCCGCGCGGGTGAGGAAATGCGTCCGCAGGTCACGCACCTCCAGCAGCGCGGTCATCGGCTGAGCCTCGGGTTGAACTGGTCGCGCAGCTGGTCGCCCACCACGTTGATGCCGACGATCAGCACGATCAGCGCGATACCGGGATAGACGGAGATCCAGGTCCGCCCGCTCATCATGTACTGGAACCCGTTCGAGATGAGCATGCCGAGCGAGGGTTCGGTCGGCGGCAGGCCGAGGCCGAGGAAGGACAGCGTCGCCTCCAGCGCGATGGCGTTGGCCACCTGCACCGTCGCCACCACGATCAGCGGCGGCAGGCAGTTCGGCAGGATGTGGCGGAACACCACCCGCCACCCCGGCAGCGGCGTTGCGTGCGCTGCCTCCACATAGTCCTTCTGCCGCTCCGCCGTCGCGGCCCCGTAGGCGGTGCGGGCGAAATAGGCGTATTGCGCGGTGACCAGCGCGATCACCAGCGGCACCTTGCCCTGCCCCAGCACCGCGACCAGCACCAGCGCCAGCAGGATGGCGGGGAAGGACAGCTGAAGGTCCACCACCCGCATGATCGCGCCTTCCACCCAGCCACGCGCATGGGCGGCGAGGATGCCGAGCGCGGTGCCGATGGCCAGCGCCACCGCCCCCGCCGCCACCCCCATCTGCAACGAGATGCGCAGCCCGTAGAGGATGGCCGAGAACAGGTCCCGCCCCTGCGCATCCGTCCCCAGCCAGTGCACATAGCCGCCCGAGCCCACGAAGCCCGGCGCGCGCCGCGCATCCATCAGGTCCAGGTTGGCGAGGTCGTAGGGGTCCTGCGGCGCGATCAGCGGCGCCCCCAGCGCGGCGCCGACCACCACCACCACCACGGCCAGCGCGACGACGGCCACCCAGTTCTCGCGGTATTCCCGCCAGAAGGCCCTCATGCCGCCCGCCCGCCGCGCCGCAGGCGGGGATCGAGCAGCGCGTAGGACAGGTCCACCACCAGGTTGATCGTCACGAACAGGAAGGCCACCAGCACCAGGTACCCCACCATCACCGGCCGGTCGAGCGAGGTGATCGAATCGATGATGAGCTTGCCCACACCGGGCCAGGAGAAGATCGTCTCGGTCACCACCGCGAAGGCGAGCGTCGATCCGAATTCCAGCCCGAACACCGTGACCAGCGGAATGGCGATCAGCCGCAGGACGTGGCGGCGCAGGATGGTGAATTCCCCGAGCCCCGCCGCGCGGGCGAACTTCACCGTGTCGCCCAGCATCACCTCCCGCGTGCCGGCGCGGGCCAGGCGGATCATCATCGCCAGCTTGAACAGGCTGAGGTTCAGCGCCGGCAAGGCCATGAAGGCCAGCCCTTCCAACGTCAGGAAGGACCAGCCCACCCCGAAGACCTCGACCGTGGGCCCGCGGTTGCCCGCCGGCAGCCAGCCGAGATTGACCGCGAAGGTCAGGATCAGGATCAGCCCCACCCAGAAGGTCGGCACCGAGAAGCCGAGCACGGACACCGCCATCACCGCCTTCGCCACCGGGCTGCCCGGCCGGTAGCCCGCGAAGATGCCGAGCGGGATGCCGACGAAGGCGCCGATCAGCACGGAGGCCAGCGCCAGTTCCAGCGTCGCCGGCAGGCGGGAGAAGACGAGGTCCGTCACCGGCATGTTCAGCACGAAGGACCGCCCGAGATCGCCCCGCAGCAGCCGCCCCAGGAAGGCCAGGTATTGTTCCCACAGCGGCAGGTCGAGCCCGTAATGGCGGATCGCCGCCGCCCGGATGTCCTGCGTGGCGTCCGGGGAGATCAGCACGTCGATCGGGTTGCCGATCGCGTATACGCCGACGAAGACCAGCGCCGACATGGCCAGCATGACGAGGGCGGCCTGGATCAGGCGCTGGATGACGAAGCCGAGCATCGGCCGCAGTATCGGGGCATGGACAGCGGGCGCAAGCCGTTCCTAGCATGGCCCGACAGGAAGCTTCCCCCGGGAGAGTCGAGAATGCACAGGAACCGCCACCGCCTCGCCCTCGCGGCCGCCGCGACCGCCCTGATTTCGGGGGGCGCCGCGGCGCAGACGCTGACCATGGGCGTGCGCGCGGGGCCGGAGAGCATCGACCCCCACTTCACCGCGACGGGCACCCATTCCGAGGCGCTGAAGCATGTCTTCGACACCCTGACCCATTCCGGCCCGCAGTTGCAGATCGAGCCGGGGCTGGCGGAATCCTGGCGCGCGGTGGACGCGAACACCTGGGAATTCCGCCTGCGCCGCGGCGTGAAGTTCCATGACGGCAGCGACATGACGGCCGAGGACGTGGCCGCCTCCATCCGGCGGATGCAGACGCTGTCCGGCCCGAACCCGACCCGAATCTATGTCCGCCGCGTGCAGGAAGTGCGGGTGATCGACCCGCACACGATCCACATCGTCACCTCCGGCCCCTCGCCCACGCTGCCCAACGACTTCATCCGGCTGTTCGTCACCTCGGCCCGCGCCACCGCCGGGCTGACGCCCGAGACCTCCAACGAGGCGTTCAATTCCGGCCGCGCCGCCATCGGCACCGGGCCCTACCGCTTCGGGTCCTGGACCCCGCGGGAACAGTTCACGGTCGACCGCTTCGACGGACACTGGGGCGGCCGCCCGGCCTGGGCGCGGCATGTCCGGCGGGAAATCCCGAACGACGCGAACCGGGTCGCGCAGCTCCGCACCGGGCAGGTGGACATGATCGTCCGCGTCCCCGCCGCCGACGTGCCGACGCTGGAGCGCGACCGCACGCTCAGCGTCGTGAAGGCGGACACGGTCTATGTGTTCAACCTGTCCTTCGACTTCCGCGAGACGACGCCGCAGGTGACGGCGCGCGACGGCTCCCGCCTCGCCTCCAACCCCTATCGCGACCCCCGCGTGCGGGAGGCGATCGACCTCGCCCTCGACCGCCGCGCCCTGGCGGAGGTGGCGATGGAGGGGCTCGGCACGCCGCAGGGCCAGATGGTCACGCCCAACATCTTCGGCTTCAACCGCACCCTGCAGATGACCACGCCGAACCTGCCCCGCGCGCGGCAGTTGCTGGCCGAGGCCGGCTACCCGAACGGCTTCCGCATGGTGCTGAACTTCACCAACGACCGCCTGCCCGGCGACCGCGGCGTGGGCACCGCCATGGCGCAGATGCTGGCGCGCATCGGCATCGAGGTGCAGGCGGCGGGCCAGCCGGCCGCGGTCATCTTCCCCGCCCGCACGCGCGGCGAGCTGTCGAACATCATGGCCGGCTGGGGCACGCTGACGGGGGAGGCGAGCTACTACTACTCCTCCAACGCCCACACCAACGACCCGCAGCGCCGGCTCGGCGCCTTCAACTGGCACGGCTACTCCAACCCGGAGATGGACCGCCTGATCCAGGCGGCCGAGTTCGAGCTGGACGACAACCGGCGCCGCGAGCTGCTGGAGCAGACCGGCGCCCTGTTCAACCGCGAACGCGTGGCCCTGCCGCTCGCCTCGGTCAACTCCGCCTGGGCGATGCGGCGCGACCGCGTGACCATGACCGCGGGCCGCGCCGACGAGGAAACCTATGCCTGGGACGTGACCCCGGCGGCACGCTGACGCGAAAGGACAGGAGGCCGCGCACCCGCCCGGCGGGCCGCGCGGCCGGCATGACACGATGCGGATCACCGACAGCAACTGGATGGACGTCGAGGCCTTCCTCCGCCGCGACGACCGATGCGTCCTGCCCTTCGGCAGCACCGAACAGCACGCGCAGCTCTCGCTCTGCGTCGATGCGATCCTGGCGGAACGCGTGGCGGTGGAAGCCGCCGCGCCGCTCGGCGTGCCGGTCTACCCGGCGATGCCCTTCGGCCTCGCGCCCTATTTCGCGGCCTTCCCCGGCAGCGTCAGCCTGCGGGTCGAAACCCTGCTGGCCGTCGCGCGTGACCTGATCGACAGCGTCGCGCGCGCGGGCTTCCGCCGCATCCTCATCGTCAACGGCCACGGCGGCAACGCCCCGGTCGGCGCGCTGGCGCAGCAGATGATGACGGAACGGCCGGAGCTCTCGATCAGGTTCCACAACTGGTACAACGCGCCCCGCACCTGGGCCGCGGCGATGGCGGCCGACCCGTCGGCCAGCCATGGCAACTGGTTCGAGAACTTCCCCTGGACGCGGCTTGCCCATGCGCCGGCGCCGGAAGGCCGCAAGCCGGCGGTGGACACCGCGCTGATGAAGGCATCCCCGCCCGCGCGGGTGCGGGAAATGCTCGGCGACGGCTCCTTCGGTGGGCCGTGGCAGATGCCGGATGCGGCGACGCAGGCGATCTGGCAGGCGGGCGTCGAGGAAACCCGCGCGGCGCTGGAAGGGCCCTGGCCATGACGGACCCGATCCTGGTCTGGGGCGCCGGCGCCATCGGCGGCACGCTCGGCGCCCACTGGGCGCGCGCGGGACATGACGTGTTGCTGGTGGACACCGTCGCCGACCATGTCGAGGCCTGCCGCACCACCGGCCTGTCCATCTTCGGACCCGTGGCGGAGTTCACGCAGGTGGTGCCTGCCGTCACGCCGGCCGAGCTGACCGGCACCTTCTCCCGCATCGTCCTCGCGGTGAAGGCGCAGGCCACGCGGGACGCGCTGCCGATGCTCGCGCCGCATCTCTCGCCCGGCGGCTTCGTGCTGTCCGCGCAGAACGGCCTGAACGAGATCGAGATCGCGGAAGCGGTGGGCGCGGAGCGCACCATGGGCTGCTTCGTCAACTTCGGCGCGGACTGGCACGGGCCGGGCCGCATCCTCTACGGCAACCGCGGCGCGTTGGTGGTGGGCGAGATCGACGGCACCATCCGCGACCGCACGCGCGCGATGTTCGACCTGGCGCGCGGGTTCGAGCCGGATGCGGTGCTGACCACCGATGTCTGGGCCTATCTCTGGGGCAAGATGGCCTATGGCGCCATGCTGTTCGCCACCGCGCTGAACCACGACAGCATGACGGAGAACTTCGCCGACCCCGCGCGCATGCCCGCCTGGCTCGCGCTCGGGCGGGAAGTCACGGCCACCGCCATCGCCCGCGGCGTGACGCCGCGCGGCTTCGGCGGCTTCGATCCCATGGCCTTCGCGCCCGGCCGCGCGGAGGCCGATGGCATCCGCATCGTCGAATGGCTGCGGGACTACACCGCTGTCGGCGCCAAGACCCATTCCGGCATCTGGCGCGACCTGGCGGTGCGCAAGCGCAAGACCGAAGCCGCATCGCAGCTGAACATCGTGCCGAAGCTCGCGGCGCAGCTCGGCATCGCCACCCCCGCGCTTTCCGCCGTCGGCCGCCTGATCGCCGATATCGAGGATGGCCGGCGCGAGCAGTCGCCCGCGACCTTCCGCGCCCTGTTGGACGCCCTGCCGTGACCGACCCCGTGCTGTCGCACCTCCTCTCCGACCGCGAGGGGTTCGTCACGCGGCTGCGCGACCTGGTCGCCTGCCCTTCCGTCTCCACCGACCCGGGCTACCGGGATGGCATGGCGGCGGCGCGGCGCTGGCTCATCGCGCGGCTCGACAGGCTCGGCTTCCACGACGCGCGGGAGATCGGGGCCGGCGGCCACCCGGCCGTCACCGCGCATTGGCACGGGGCGGGGCCGGCGCAGCCGACGCTGCTGGTCTATGGCCATTACGACGTGCAGCCGCCGGACCCCGCCGAGGCCTGGGCCTCGCCCCCCTTCGAGCTGACCGCGCGCAACGGCCGCCTCCATGCCCGCGGCGTGTCGGACGACAAGGGCCCGATGCTGCTCGCGGTGGAAACGCTCGGCGCCTTCCTCGCCGCGGAAGGCCGTCTGCCGGTCAACGTCACGCTGCTGCTGGAGGGCGAGGAGGAGATGGGCTCGGCCTCCCTCCCCGCCATCCTGCGCGCGCATCGCGGCGCGCTGGCGGCGGATGCGGTGCTGTCGGCCGATGGCGCACGCTGGCGGGCCGACCTGCCCACGATGACGGTCGCGACCCGCGGTAACACGGCGATGGAATTCTCGGTCCGCACCGCGGCGAAGGACCTCCATTCCGGCCGCTACGGCGGCGTCGCCCGCAACGCCCTGCACGAGATGGCGCGGCTCGTCGCCTCGCTGCACGATGCGGAGGGCAACATCGCGGTCGCGGGCTTCGCCGACGGCGCGACCCCGCCTTCGGATGCGGACCGCGCGATGCTCGGCGCCATCCCCTTTGACGTCGCCGCGCATGACGCCTCGATCGGCACGTCGAGCGGCCTGTCCACGCCCGGTTTCCTCGAACGGCTCTGGCTGCGCCCGACGCTCGACGCCAACGGGATGTGGGGCGGCTACACCGGCGCGGGCGGCAAGACCGTGATCCCGGCGGAGGCGCATGCGAAGCTGTCGATGCGCCTGGTGCCGGGCCAGGACCCCGCGCGCTGCGTCGAGGCGGTGGCCGCGCATCTGCGCGCCCATTGCCCGCCCGGCGTCGAACTGGCGATCCGCCCGACGCGGGACGGCACGCGCGCCTATGCCGTGCCGGAGGCCCACCCGCTGCTGCTGGCCGCGGAAGGCGCGCTGGAGGCCACCGTCGGCACCAAGCCCCTGCGCGTCCGCATGGGCGCGACGCTGCCGCTGACCGACATCGTGCGCGGGCTGCTCGGCATCGACACGGTGATGTTCAGCTTCGCCACGGCCGATGAGGACTTCCACGCGCCGAACGAGAACTGGCGCGAATCCGCTATCGCCGAGGGGTTCGCCGCCTGGGTCGCGCTGATCCGCCGCTGCGGCGCCCTGACCCGCGCCGACCTGGCGCCCTTCCGCCGCGCCTGACGACCGCCCGCCTCAGGTGACGATCGAGGGGGCGTCCCGCCCGGTGTGCCGCGCGATCTCCGCCACTTCCGCGGCCGCGGCGATGACCGGCGCCAGCACCTCCTGCACGGGCAGGTCGTGGCGCGACGCGTCCGGCTCGTAGCGTTCGAGGTAGACGCGCAGCGTGGCGCCCGCCGTGCCGGTGCCGGACAGGCGGAAGACGGCGCGCGCATCCTCGGCGAAGGTGATGCGCACGCCCTGGTGCGCGGTCACCGATCCATCGACCGGGTCGGCATAGGCGAAGTCGTCGCAGGCCGCGACGGTCAGCCCCGCCAGGCGCCGGCCCGGCAGCGCCGCGAGCCGGCCGCGCAGCCCGGCCATCAGCGCGTCGGCGCGCTCCGTCTCCACCTCCTCGTAGTCGTGGCGGCTGTAGTAGTCGCGCCCGAAGCTCGCCCAGTGGTCCCGCACCAGCAGGTCGGCCCGCCGGCCGGTGGCGGCGATGATGTTGAGCCAGAGCAGCACGGCCCAGAGCCCGTCCTTCTCCCGCACATGGCTGGACCCCGTCCCGGCGCTCTCCTCGCCGCAAAGGGTGATCTGCCCGGCGTCGAGAAGGTTGGCGAAGAACTTCCAGCCCGTCGGCGTCTCGTGGCAGCCGATGCCGAGGCGCCGCGCCACGCGGTCCACCGCCCGGCTCGTCGGCATCGACCGCGCCACCCCCGCCAGCCCGGCGGCATAGCCCGGCGCGCGATGGGCGTGCGCCGCCAGGATCGCCAGGCTGTCGCTCGGCGTCACGAACAGGCCGGGCGCGACGATCATGTTGCGGTCGCCGTCGCCGTCCGACGCCGCGCCGAAATCCGGCGCGCCCGGCCCCTGCATCAGCGCCATCAGCTCCGCCGCATGCACCGGGTTGGGGTCGGGGTGGTGGCCGCCGAAATCGGGCAGCGGCTCGGCATTCGCCACCGTGCCGGCCGGCGCGCCGAGCCGCCCTTCCAGGATGGCCTTCGCATAGGGGCCCGTCACCGCGCTCATCGCGTCGAAGCGCATGCGGAAGCCGCGGCGGAACATCGCAGCGATGGCATCGAAATCGACCAGCCGCTCCATCATCGCGGCATAGTCCGCCACGGGGTCGAGGACCGTCACCTCCATCGCGCCGAGCCGCGTGCCCCCCACCCGCCCGAGATCGAGGTCCGGCGCGTCCAGCACGCGGTATTCGGCCATCGCGGAAGCGCGGCGGAACACCTCCCCCGTGAAGGATTCCGGCGCGGGCCCGCCATGCGCCATGTTGAACTTGATGCCGAAATCCCCTTCCGGCCCGCCGGGATTGTGGCTGGCCGAGAGGATGATGCCGCCGAGCGCGCCGTTGATGCGGATGAGGTTCGACGCCGCCGGGGTGGACAGCAGCCCGTCCCGCCCGACCAGCACGCGCCCCAGCCCGTTCGCCGCCGCCATGCGCAGCGCGACCTGCACGACCTCGCGGTTCAGGAAGCGGCCGTCGCCGCCCAGCACCAGCGTCGCGCCCCGTCGCGCCTCGCCCAGCGCGTGGAGGATGGCCTGCAGGAAGTTCTCGACATAGTTCGGCTGGCGGAAGACGGGGACCTTCTTGCGAAGGCCGGAGGTGCCGGGCTTCTGGTCGGCATAGGGCGTCGTCGTGACGCGACGGATCTGCATTCCTGTCCTCGCTCCCTTTCGGCCGCGCATCCGGCGGGGCGCCAGCCTCGCATGGGTCCGCGCATCGCGGCCAGGGCCGCGCCGGCGAAACGAAGCGCGCGGGCCGCGGCCCGGTTCCGCGCATCAGCCGCGCAGCAGCACCACCGCCTCGATCTCCACCGCGATGCCGCGCGGCAGGCTGCCCATGCCGACCGCCGAACGCGCGGGGCGCCCCGCATCGCCGAACACCTCGACGAGGAGGTCGGTGCAGCCGTTGATCACCTCCGGCTGGTCGCCGAAATCGGGCGTCGCGCGGACCATGCCCAGCACCTTCAGCACGGTGTCCACGCGGTCGAGCGTGCCGAGCGCGCCGCGCATGTTGGCCAGCAGGTTGAGCCCGCAGAGCCGCGCGGCCTCGTATCCCTCCGCCACCGTCAGCCCGGCGCCGAGGACGCCGGTGATGGCGCCGCCATCCGCGCGCCGCGGCCCGACCCCCGACAGGAACAGCAGCCCGCCCCCGATGCGCCAGGGCACGTAGTTGGCCAGCGGCGCGGGAGGCGATGGCAGCTCGATCCCGAGTTCGGCCAGGCGACGATCGGCGGACATGCGGCGCTCTCCCCTTTGCGGCCGGGCACTGTGCCGCAGCCGCCGCGCGGGACCAAGGCTTGCCGCCTCGCCCGCGCCGGGGCGAGGATGCGGCCCGCCGACAGACCGGGACCGATCCGCCGATGAACATCGCCGATGCGCTGGCCCACCATGTCCGGGCGCGGCCCGAACAGGCCGCCGTGCTCGCCGGCGAACGCGTGCTGCGCTACGGCGAGCTGGACGGCGCCGTCCGGCGCTGGGCCGCGCACCTGCTGGCCTGCGGCGCGCGCCGGGGCGAGGTGATGGGCGTTGCGCTCCGCGACTCGATCGAGCATCTCCTCGCGCTCTATGCTGGCGCGCGGCTCGGCGCGGTGCTGCTGCCGATGGACTGGCGCTGGACGGAGGCGGAGAAGGTCGCCGTCGCCGGGCATTTCGGCGCGCGGCTGGTGCTGGCGGAACCCGACGCCCCGGCCCTTCCCGGTCATGCCTGCCTGGCCGTGGACGAAGCCTTCCTGGCCGCCTGCGACGCCGCGCCGGAGGACACGGATTTCCCCGAAGGCGCGGGTTGCGCGGCGATGCCGCTGCTGCTCTCGCTCTCCTCGGGCACGACGGGGCGGCCGAAGGGGCCGGTGCTGACGCATGGGCAGCTGCTGGCGCGGTTCTGGACGCACTGGATCGACATCGGCCTCAACTCCCGCCAGACCTACCTCTCGGCGACGCCGCTCTATTTCGGCGGCGGCCGCAGCTTCGCGATGTCGCAGCTGTTCAGCGGCGGGACGGTGGTGCTGTTCCCGCCGCCCTTCCGCCCGCATGAGCTGGTGGCGGAGGCGGAGCGGCGCGGCGCCACCGCCGCCTTCCTCGTGCCCACGCAGTTCCGCCGCCTGCTCGACCTGCCGGACGGGGCGCTGGAGCCGCTGCGGCGGATGCGCCTGCTGCTCTCCTCCGGCGCGCCGCTGCACCCGTGGGAACGGCGCGCGATCCGCGACCGGATCTGCGCCGGCTTCCACGAATACTACGGCTCCACGGAAGGCGGCGGCGTGTCGCTGCTGAAGCCCGGCGACGTCGACCGCCACGAGGACAGCGTCGGCCGCCCCGTCTTCGGCGTGGAGGTCGCGATCCTCGACGACGAGGACCGCCCCATGCCCGCGGGCGGGGTCGGGCGCATCGCCTATCGCGGGCCGGGCGTCTGCGGCGGCTTCTTCCGCGACCCGGACGCGGATGCGGAAGCCTTCCGCGGCGGCTGGTACCTGCCCGGCGACCTCGCCTCGGTGAACGAGGCCGGCTTCGTCTTCCTGAAGGGCCGCCGCAAGGACATGATCATCCGCGGCGGCGCCAACATCTACCCCGCCGAGGTCGAGGCCGTGCTGCTCGGCGATCCCGCGCTGTCGGACGCGGCTGTGCTGGGCTGGCCCTCGCAGGAGCTGGGCGAGGAGGTCGCCGCCTTCGTCGTGCCGCGCCCCGGCGCCGCGCCGCAGCCGGAAGAGCTGGTGGCGCGCTGCGCCGCGCGGCTCGCGCCCTACAAGGTGCCGCGCGGGGTCTTCGTGGTGGCGGAGCTGCCGCGCAACAGCGCGGGCAAGGTGCTGAAGACGGAACTCGCCGCACGGCTGCCGCCGCGCGAGGCGAGCCGGGGGGGAGACCGCCGATGACGCTCTGGATCCGCTTCCGCCGCGACGGCGCGGAAGGCTTCGGCACGCTCGAGGACGGGCGCGTGCAGCCGCATGAGGGCGACCTCTTCGCCGCGCCCCGCCCCGCCGGCGCCGCCTTCCCGCTGGCCGAGGCGACGCTGCTGGCGCCGGTGCGGCCGGGCGTCTTCATCGGGCTCTGGAACAACTTCCACGAGGCCGCGGCGAAGCAGGGCCTCGCCCGGCCCGAGACGCCGCTGTTCTTCCTCAAGTCGCCGCGCAGCGTCATCGGGCCCGACGCCCCCATCCCGATGCCGCCCGGCCATGCGGGCCGCGTGATCTACGAGGGCGAGCTCGGCCTGGTGATCGGCCGGCGCTGCAGGGACGCGTCGGAGGAGGAGGCGGCGGCGGCCATCTTCGGCCTGACCTGCGTGAACGACGTGACGGCGCTCGACACGCTCAACGCCGATCCCTCCTTCGCGCAATGGGCGCGCGCCAAGGGCTGCGACGGCTTCGGCCCCGTGGGACCGGCCATCGCCACGGGGCTCGACTGGCGGGGGCTGCGGGTGACGGTGGC
This sequence comes from Falsiroseomonas sp. CW058, assembly GCF_050563535.1. NCBI lineage: Bacteria > Pseudomonadati > Pseudomonadota > Alphaproteobacteria > Acetobacterales > Roseomonadaceae > Falsiroseomonas > Falsiroseomonas sp. CW058. Next base: position 30,232 of record NZ_JBNXUO010000006.1, on the reverse strand, counting down.
GCTGAATGGCCGCGTCCGGCAGGACTACCCGGCCGCCGACATGATCCTTCCGCCCGCACGCATCGTCTCCCTCGTCTCGCGGGAGATGACGCTGGAGCCGGGCGACCTGATCGCCTGCGGCACCTCGCTCGGCGCGCTGCCGATGCGGCCGGGCACCGAGGTGGCGGTGACGATCGAGGGCATCGGCACGCTGCGGAACGTCTTCGCGCCGGGCTGAAGAAGGGTCGCTGAAGCAGGGTCAGGGGTAGCAGCCCGCCGCGCGGCCGCGCGCGCGCACCAGCGCCAGCACGGTGCGGCAGGTGGGCACCGGCGCCCCCACCAGCTCCGCCAGCTCCACCACCACGCCGAGCAGCGCGTCGATCTCCATCGGCCGGCCGCGTTCCAGGTCCTGCAGCATCGAGGTCCTGTGCGCGCCGACCTCCGCCGCGCCGGCGATGCGCTTGTCGACATCGATGCCGAAGCGCACGCCCAGCCGCTGCCCGACCTCCTGCGCCTCCAGCATCATGTCGCGCGCGACGCCGCGCTGCGCCGGGTCGGCCGTCAGCACGTCGAGCGTCGCCGTGGTCAGCGCGCTGATCGGGTTGAAGGCCAGGTTGCCCCACAGCTTCACCCAGATCTCGTCGCGGATGCGCGGGCGCACCGGCGCCTTGAAGCCGGCGGCGATCAGCGCCTCGGACAGCGCGGCGACGCGCGGCGTGCGCGTGCCGTCGGGCTCGCCGAGCGTGAAGCGGTCGCCGTAGGTGTGCTCGATGACGCCAGGCGCCGCCACCTCGGCCGCGGGGTAGACGATGCAGCCGATGGCGCGCGACGGCGCGAGCAGCTCGCTCACCACCCCGCCGGGGTCCACGCTTTCGACGCGGCGGTCCTCGTGCGGGCCGGGCAGCCTGTGGAAATACCACCAGGGGATGCCGTTGACGGCGGAGACCACCGCCGTCTCCGGCCCGAGCAGCGGCTGCATCTGGCGCGCGGCGCCGGGCAGCGAATGCGCCTTCAGCGTGACGACGACGTAGTCCTGCGCCCCCGCCTCCTCCGCGGTCGCGACGCAGCGGGGCCGCACCGTGATCTCCTGCCCCTCGCTGCGCAGCGTCAGGCCGCGCGCCTGCATCGCCTCCAGGTGCGGGCCGCGCGCGATGACCGTGACCTCCGCATCGCCCTTGGCGGCGAGCCTCGCCGCCATCAGCCCGCCGATCGCGCCGGCGCCGAAGACGCAGAGCCTCATGCCGTGATCCCCAGCTTCTCCGCCAGCCCGATGCGCATGAGCTTGCCGGTCGCGCCCTTCGGGATCTCGGGCACGAAGACCACCCGGCGCGGCACCTTGAAATCCGCCAGGTGGGTCGCCGCGAAGTCGCGCAGCTCGCGCTCGGTCAGTTCCATGCCCTCGCGCAGCACCACGGCGGCGCCGACCTCCTCGCCGAGCCTGGCGTGCGGGATCGCGAAGCACAGCACCTGCGCCACCGCCGGATGCCCGCTCAGCACGCCGTCGACCTCGAGCGGGCTCACCTTCTCCCCGCCGCGGTTGATCAGTTCCTTCAGCCGTCCCGTCAGCATCAGGAAGCCGTCCTCGTCGAACATCCCCTGGTCGCCGGTGCGGAACCAGCCATCGGTGAAGGCCTTGGCGTTGGCCTCCGGGTTCGCCTCGTAGCCCTTCGTGACATTGGGGCCGCGGATCACCACCTCGCCGATCGCGCCGCGCGGCAGGATGGCGCCGTCCTCGCCCATGACCGCGACCTCCGGCCCTGCCGGCAGCCCGACCTTGCCGGGCTTGCGCGGCCCGGCGAGCGGGTTGGAGCACATCTGGTGCGACGCCTCCGTCATGCCGTAGCTCTCGACCAGCGGCGCGCCGAACACCTTCTCCATCTGCTCCATCACCGGCCCGGGCAGCGAGGCGGAGGAGGAGCGGATGAAGCGCAGCCGCACCCGCTCGATGACCTCCCGGTTGCGCTCGGCGCGCGCCAGGATCGCCTGGTGCATGGTCGGCACGGCGGTGAACCAGGTCGGCCGTTCCTCCTCCATCCAGCGGAAGAAGCGCAGCGCGTCGAAGCCCGGCGTGCAGACCACCGACGCCCCGGCGCCGAGCGAGGCGAGCACGGCGGCGATCAGCCCGTGGATGTGGAACAGCGGCATGACGTTGAGGCAGGCATCGGCGGGCCCCAGCGCCAGCGTCGCCCCGATGTTGCGGGCCGAGGCGGTGACGTTGCCATGCGTCAGCGGCACGATCTTCGGCCGCGCCGTGGTGCCGGAGGTGTGCAGCACCAGCGCCACGTCGTCCTCCGCCGCGTCGCCGGGGCGGGCCGCGGCGCCGGCCGCGCCGCCTTCCAGCGTGAAGGCGCCCGCGCCCGCCGCCGCGTCCGGCGCCACCTCGATCACCGCGACGCCAAGCTTCGCGGCCGCGGCGCGCGCCGGCGTGTCCCAGCCCTTCGCGACCAGAAGCGCCTTCGCCTTCAGGTCCTCGATGTAGAACTCGAACTCCTCCTGCCGGTAGGCGGGGTTCAGCGGCGCGGTGGTGGCGGCGCAGGCCGCCGCGACGAAGACCGCCGCCATCTCCGGCCCGTTCGGCAGCACGATCGCCACCCGGTCGCCGCGGCCGATGCCCCGGCCATTCAGCGCCGCGACGGTGCGCGCCGCAAGGTCCCGCAGCGCGCCATGGGTCAGCGGTGCCCGCCCCTCGACGGCGCGGATCGCGGGCCGCGCGGCGTCGCCCGCCGACAGAAGTGCCGAGATGGTGCGCTCGCCGGCCATGCGTCTCTCCCGTGTCCCCGGCGACCCTATCGGCACCGGCACGGCTGCGGAAGGGCGTTGGCCGCGGCGGGGCGGCGCGGGGGCGGCGCGATCACCGTCCCGTGATCGACGGCCGGGGATACGGGGCGGGACCGCCGGCCTATAGGGATGGGTTTCCGCAGCTTCCAGGCCCGTCCCCGCCGATCCATGACCAACGTCACGCCGCAGGCGGACAGGGCCGCGGCCCGCAACGCCCGGGGGCGCGCCCCGGGGCGCGCCCCGCCCCCGCCCGGCCGACCGATCTTCTGGCACCTGGCGCTGTTCGGCGCGGCGCTGGCCGCCACCGTGCTCGCCCTCGCGGCCGGGCTGGGCTGGACCTACCTGACGGGGGAGAGGGCGCGGCTGCACCGCATGGCGGGCGAGACGGCGGCGACGGCGGCGGCCGCGCTGGACCGCGACCTCGGCGGGCTGGTGGACGCGATCGGCGTGCTGTCCCTCGCGCCCTCCCTCCAGGACGGGGACCTTCCCCATTTCGACGGCCTGGCGCGCGGCGTGCGGGACATGCTCGGCGTGAACGTGGTCCTGCGCGACGTCGAGGGCACGCAGCTGGTCAACACGCGGCTGCCGCGCGGCGCGCCCCTGCCCCGCATCGGCGCCCTCGACTCCGACCGCACCGTGCTCGCCACCGGCCGGCCCGACGTGTCGAACGTCATCACCGGCGCCGTCGCCCGCGCGCCGCTGTTCATGGTGAACGTGCCGGTCCGGCGCGATGGCGAGATCGCCTACCTGCTGAACCTCAGCACCCCGCTCGAACGCGTGCGCGACACGGTGGCGCGCGCGGGGCTCGCCCCGGGCTGGACGGTGGAGGTGGCGGACCGCAACGGGGTCCTGGTCGCCGCCCTGCCGCGCAGCACGACCGGCGCGGGCCAGCCGCTGCCGCCCGAGCTGCTGGCCCGCGCGACGGGCCCCGCCGGCAGCTGGGCCGGGTCGATCGGCGACGCATCGGAAGCCGTCATCGCCTGGCGCCGCACCGAGGTCGGCGACTGGCTCGTCCTGGCGAGCGCGCCGAACGCCACGCTGCACGGGCTGATGCAGCGCGTCGCCGCCGCCGCCGTGCTGCTCGCCATCCTGCTCGGCCTCCTCGTCACCGGCCTCGGCTGGTCCTTCGCGCGGCGCATCGCAGCCCCGATCGAACGCCTCGCCGCCATCGCCGCCGCGCCGGCGGGCGCGGGGGGCAGCCCCGGCCCGGCGCCCGGCCCGGTGCGCGAGGTCAACACCCTCGCCGCCGCGCTGCACGCCGCCTCGGCCGATCTCCGCGCGCGGGAGGCGGAGCTGGCGCGGGTGCTGGAGACGACGAGCGACGGCGTCTTCGCGCTGGCGCCGGACTGGCGCGTCACCTTCATGAACCGCCGCGCGATGGACCTCATTGCCGGCGGACGCGACGTCACCGGCCAGGTGCTGTGGGACGCCTTCCCGGAGGCGGTCGGCGGACGGTTCTGGAAGGCCTACACGCGCTGCATGGAGGAGCGCGCGCCGACCGAGGCGGAGGAGTTCTACGCCCCCCTCGGCCGGCTCTACGCCGCCCGGGCCTTTCCCGCCGAGGGCGGCGGCATCAGCGTGTTCTTCCGCGACGTCACCACGGAACGCGCCGCGGCCGACCGCCTGGCCGCGAGCGAGGCGCGGCTGCGCGCCATCCTCGACAACGTGCCGGTCGGCGTGGTGCTGGTGGAAGCGCCGTCCGGCCGCGTGCTGGTGGGCAACCGGCGCGTCGAGGAGATCATGCGCCATTCCGTCCTGCCCTCGCCGGACATCGCGGCCTATCGCGACTGGGAGGGCTACCACCCCGATGGCCGCCGGGTGGAGAGCCACGACTACCCGGGCGCCCGGGCCCTGGCGGGCGAGGACGCGCCCTCCCTCGTCCTCCATTACCTCAGGGGCGACGGCAGCCTCGCCTGGCTCCGCATCAACGGCGCGCCGATCCGCGATTCCGCCGGCACCATCACGGGTGCCGTGGTCGCGATCTCCGACATCGACGCCGAGCGCCGCGCGGCGGAGGCGCTGGCCGAGAGCGAGGCGCGGCTGCGCCTGGCCGCGGAACGGGTGCAGCTGGCGCTGGAAGCCGGCGCGATCATCGGCACATGGGACTGGGACCTCCAGGCGGATCGCATCACCGCCGACGACCGCTTCGCGCTGTCCTTCGGCCTCGATCCCGAACGCTGCCATGCGGGCCTCGGCAGCGAGGAGGTGGTCGCCTCGATCCATCCCGACGACCTGGCGCGGGTGCGCCGGACGCTGGACGAGGCCATCGCGCGCGGCGGCCCCTACAGCTGCGAGTACCGGGTCCGCCGGCAGGACGGCACCTATCGCTGGATCGAGGCGAATGGCCGCGTCACCCACGCGCCGGACGGCACGCCCGCGCGCTTCCCCGGCGTGCTGCTCGACGTCGAGGCGCGGCGCGCGACGGAAGCCGAGCGCGACCGCGCCGCCACCCTGCTCCGCACCTTCATCGAGGCGGTGCCCGGCGTGGTCTACGCCAAGGACCGCGACGGCCGCTTCCTGATCGCCAACGAGGGCACGGCACGGCTCATCGGCAAGCCGCCCGAGGCGTTCCTCGGCCGCACCGACGCCGATGTGCTGGACGACCCGCAGCAGGCCGCGGCGGTGATGGCGAATGACCGCCGCATCATGGAAGGCGGCAGGACCGAGCAGGTGGAGGAGGAGGTCAGCCTGCCCGACGGCACGCCCGCCGTATGGCTGTCCACCAAGGCCCCGTTGCGGGACGGCACGGGGCGCGTCATCGGCCTGATCGGCGCCTCCGTCGACATCACCGGGCGCAAGCACGCCGAGACCGTGCTGGCGCGATCGCGCGAGGAGCTGGAGCGCCTGGTGGAGGCGCGCACGCGCGAATTGCGGGAGAGCGAGGCGCGGCTGGCGCAGGCGGCGAAGATGGAATCGCTCGGCCGCCTCGCCGGCGGCATCGCGCATGACTTCAACAACGTGCTGCAGGCCGTGCAGGGCGGCGTATCGCTCGCGGCGAAGCGCATGGGGCGCGACCCGGCGGGGGCGCGGCACTTCCTGGAACTGGCGGCCGATGCGACGGAGCGCGGCGTCGCGGTCACCGGGCGGCTGCTCGCCTTCGCGCGGCGCGGGGAACTGACGGCCGCCCCCGTGCAGGCCGAGGCGCTGCTGCACGGCCTGGCGGAGATGCTGCGCCACACGATGGGGCCCACCGTCGCGGTGCGGGTGGAGGTGGCGCCGGATGTGCCGGCAATGATGGCCGATGCCGGGCAGCTCGAAGCCGTGCTGGTGAACCTGGCGAACAACGCGCGCGACGCGCTGCGCGACGGGCGCGGGACCATCCGGCTCTCGGCCGTCCCCGCGGCCGCCCCCGGCCCGGGGGTGCCGCCGCAGCTTCGCGCGGGCGGCTACCTGCGCCTCGACGTCGTCGACGACGGCGAGGGCATGGCGCCCGAGGTGCTGGCCCGCGTCACGGAGCCCTTCTTCACCACCAAGCCGCGCGGCAAGGGCACCGGGCTCGGCCTCGCCATGGCGCGCGGCTTCGCCGAGCAGTCGGGCGGCGCGCTGTCCATCGACAGCGCACCCGGCCGGGGCACCACCGTCTCGCTCTGGCTGCCCCGTGCCGCGGAGGCGGCCGAAGCCGCCGATGCGGGCGCCGCGGGGCAGCCCGCGCCGGTGGCGGCCGCACCGGCCGGCGCCGCGGTGCTGCTGGTGGACGACGAGCCGGCCGTGCGCAGCGTGCTCTCGGCCACGCTGGCCGATGCCGGGCACGGGGTGGAGGAGGCGCCGGACGCCGCGGCAGCCCTCGCCCTCATCGATGCCGGCCGCCCGGTGGAGGTGCTGGTGACCGACCTGTCGATGCCGGGCGGCATGGACGGGCTGGCGCTGCTGCGCGCGGCACGGTCGCGGCTGCCGGGCCTGCCGGCGGTGCTGGTGACCGGACATGCCGGCGACGCGATCGGCGATGCGCTCCGCACCGCCGCGGCGGACGGCCCCTTCGCCCTGCTGCACAAGCCCGCCTCGCCCGAGGCGGTCCGCGCCCAGGTGGCGGCGCTGCTGGCGGAACGGCGCGGCGCGGCGTCACCCCCGCCCGGGTGACCGCGGCGGCCGGCCGCGCCGCGCCTTTCCTCGACGAGTGGACGGGATGTCCGGTTGCCGCGCCGGGTCGCGCCTGCGACCTTCGGGCGATGCACACGCCCGTGATCCGCGATTCCCGCGACGAGGACATCCCCGCCATCGCGGCCATCTACGGCCACTGGGTCACCCACGGCCTGGCCAGCTTCGAACTCGCGGAGCCCGGCGCCGCGGAGATGGCGGCGCGCCGGGCCGCGATCCTGGCGGGCGGCTTTCCCTACATCGTCGCGACGGATGCCGCGGGCCGGCTGCTCGGCTACGCCTACGCCAGCAGCTACCGTGCGCGGCCGGGCTACCGCTTCACGGTGGAGAACAGCATCTATGTTGCGCCCGATGCCGGCGGCCGCGGCACCGGCCGGGCGCTGCTGGCCATGCTGGTCGAGCGGTGCGAGGCGCTGGACTTCCGGCTGATGATCGCGGTGATCGGCGACAGCGCCAACGCCGCCTCCATCGGGCTGCACGCCGCCTGCGGCTTCGCCCATGCCGGCCTGCTGCCCGCCGTGGGCTGGAAGCACGGGCGGTGGGTGGACAGCGTGCTGATGACGCGGCCGCTCGGCCCGGGCGCGACCGCGCCGGCGCCGGGGGGCTGATCCCGACGGGCGCGGGTGCCGGGCCGGCCGTTCAGCCGGCCTCGGCCAGCAAAGCGCGAAGGTCCAGCCGGCGCGTGACCATGGCGAGGTTGCCCTCCGCGTCGCGCGGCCATTCCTCCGGCGCGCGGTCGCGGTACAGCTCGACGCCGTTGCCGTCCGGGTCGTGCAGGTACAGCGCCTCGGACACGCCGTGGTCGGAGGCGCCGTCCAGCGCGTAGCCGGCCTCGGCCAGCCGCTTCAGCACTCCCGCCAGCGCCCGGCGGTCGGGATAGAGGATCGCGACGTGGTAGAGGCCGGTCGTCCCCGGCCCCGGCGGGTGGCCGCCCGCGCTCTCCCAGGTGTTGAGGCCGATATGGTGGTGGTAGCCATCGGCCGAGAGGAAGACGGCCTGCTGCCCCATGCGCTGCTGCACCTCGAAGCCGAGCAGGTCGCGCCAGAAGGACAGCGCGCGTTCCATCTCGGACACCTTCAGGTGGACATGGCCGATTCGTGTGCCGGCCGGCGCGGCATAGGACCTTGTGGCGGCTTCTGGGCTGGCGGACATGGCGGTGCTCCCTTGGGTTCGTCCCGGAAACTGGGGCTGCGGCGGCCTTGCGTCCAATCGGCGGCGGGGATGCGTCCCATTGGCGGCGGTGATCGGCCCGGCGCCGCGGCGGGCTGCCCGCTTCCCGCTCGGCCCGGAAAAGCGGAACGCCCGGCGGAAGGTCCCGCCGGGCGTCCCTGCATCTCATCCCGCGGGCCTTCGCGTCAGCCCACCGCGAGCCTCCGCATCAGCCGACCGCGAGCCTCCGCATCAGCCGACCGCGAGCCTCCGCATCAGCCGACCGCGAGCCTCCGCTCGACGATCTGCGTCTTCATGCTCTTCTGCAGCTTCTCGAAGGCGCGGACCTCGATCTGGCGGACACGCTCGCGGCTGATGTTGTACTGCTGCGAGAGTTCCTCGAGCGTGGTCGGCTCGTCCTTCAGGCGCCGCTCGATCAGGATGTGGCGTTCCCGGTCGTTCAGCGTCTTCAGCGCCTCGCCCAGAAGCTGGCGGCGGTTGGTCATGTCCTGCCGCTCGGCGAGTTCGCTTTCCTGGCTCTCGGACTCGTCCACCAGCCAGTCCTGCCACTCGCCATCCGAGTCGGCGCGGACCGGCGCGTTCAGGCTGTTGTCCGGCGAGGCGAGGCGGCGGTTCATGCTCACCACGTCCTGCTCGGGCACCTGCAGCACGCGCGCGATCTTCTCGACCTGCTCGGGCTTCAGGTCCCCGTCCTCGAGCGCGGCCATCTGGCCCTTGAGGCGCCGGAGGTTGAAGAACAGCTTCTTCTGCGCCGCCGTTGTCCCCATCTTCACCAGCGACCAGCTGTGCAGGATGTATTCCTGGATGGCCGCGCGGATCCACCACATGGCGTAGGTCGCCAGGCGGAAGCCGCGGTCGGGGTCGAAGCGCTTGACGGCCTGCATCATGCCGACATTGCCTTCCGAGATCAGCTCACCCACCGGCAGGCCGTAGCCGCGGTAGCCCATGGCGATCTTGGCGACGAGGCGGAGATGCGAGGTGACGAGCTTGTGGGCGGCCTGTTCGTCGCCCTCGTCCTTCCACCGCTTCGAGAGGGAATACTCCTCCTCGGCGGTGAGCATCGGGAACTTGCGGATCTCCTGGAGGTAGCGGGAAAGGTTGCCCTCCGGGGCGATCGGGATGGACATGCTGGAAGCCATAGCGGGATCTGCCTCCTGCGCCGCCGGGTTCCCCCCGTGACGGCGGGGACCAATGCGGCCCTGATGGTCTGCCAACGCCTTCCGGGCCCTCCCGTGCCGCCCCCGCCCCGGTCACGACGGGGAGAGCGGCGGTCGGTGGTCCTGCCCTGGCATGGGGTTTGTGGCCGATGCGAGCCGCAGGACGGTTCAGCGGCACCCGAACGGCGCTGACGACGCGTCTTGTAGCGGATCGGAGGCGGAAGGTCCAGAAAAACCGACCTGCGAGGTTGGTTTACGTACGGTTACCGTCCAGCAACATGCCCGCCCGCGCCCGCCGCCAGCATGTCGATCAGCGCCTGCATGTCGGGCGGCGGAGGCGCCCGGAAGCTCAGCTTCTCCCGCGTGACGGGGTGCACGAATCCAAGGCTTTCCGCATGCAGCGCCTGCCGGGGGAAGGCCAGCAGCGCATCCCGCGCCGGCGCGGGAAGGCTGCGCGCTGCGGCCGGGGTGCGGCGGAGATAGACGGGGTCCCCCACCACGGGATGGCCGATATGGGCCAGGTGCACGCGGATCTGATGCGTCCGGCCCGTCCCCAGCCGGCAGCGGAGCAGCGCGGCCGCGGTGCCGAAGCCGCGCTCGGTCCGCCAGCGCGTCAGGGCCGGCTTGCCGCCCCGCGCGCCCCCCGCGCCCACCACCGCCATGCGCTTGCGGTCGGTGGCGTGCCGCCCGATCGCGGCCTCCACCACGCCTTCCGTCGCCGCCGGAAGGCCCCAGACCAGCGCCAGGTAGTCGCGATCCAGGTCGCGCTCCGCGAAGGCGGCCGACAGCTCGACATGCGCCCGCTCGGACTTCGCCACCACCATGACGCCGGAGGTGTCCTTGTCCAGCCGGTGTACGATCCCCGGCCGCGCCTCCCCGCCGATTCCCGTCAGTTCCTCCCCCGCATGGGCCAGCACGGCATTGACCAGCGTGCCGTCGAGGTTGCCCGGCGCGGGATGCACCACCAGCCCCGCCGGCTTGTCGATGACCAGCAGGTCCCGGTCCTCGAACAGGATGGCCAGCGGGATGGCCTGCGGCGCCGGCGCCGCGGGGGCGGGGCGCGGCAGCCGCAGCAGGTAGCGCGCCCCGGCGCGCACCGCCTCGGCGGGTTCGGTGAGCGGCACGCCGTCGCGGGTGGCGTGCCCCTCCTCGATCAACGCCTTGACCCGGGAGCGGGACAGGCCGCCTATCGCATCCGCCAGGAAGCGGTCGGCGCGCATGCCCGCCGCCTCCGGCGGCGCGGTGGCCTCGGCGGTGTCCTGGGGCGCGGGATCGGGGGAAGTCGTGCGGGCGCTCACTTGGATCGTCGTCGTGATGGGGGTGCTGATCGTGGCCGGCACCGTGACGCTGGTGGCGCTGCTCGTCCAGCGTTCCGGCGGCCGCGGCGAGTCGCCGCTGGCATTGCAGCACCTCGGCCAGCCAGCCGGGACGCGCATCCTCTCGGTCGGCGGCGCGGAGGGCCGAATCGCCGTGCTCGTCGCCCGCCCCGACGGCGAAAGGGTGCTGCTGGTGGACCCGGCGCGCGGCCGCGTGGTGGGCGAGCTGCGGGCGAGCGAGTGAGCCCCGCCATGGCGCACCGCAAGCCCAGCCTGCCCGAGAAGCCCTGCGCCACTTGCGGCCGCCCCTTCGCCTGGCGCCGCAAATGGGCGCGGGACTGGGACCAGGTGCGCCATTGCAGCGACGCCTGCCGGGAAGGCCGTTATGCCCGCGCGCGAAAAACCCCGCCGGGGCGGCTTGATCCGGGAGGCCAGGGGCGATAGATACCCGGCCTCGCGTCTGGGTCCCCTTCGTCTAGAGGCCTAGGACACCGCCCTCTCACGGCGGTAACAGGGGTTCGAATCCCCTAGGGGACGCCAACCTTTTCAAGGGTTGGCACGCATTGGGCGGCATGGCTCGATCATCAGCTCGATCAACGTGTTGCGCGGCAGCCTTGGGGACGCCGCATGCTCGCCCGCCAGGGCGTTTCGGGCGTGGCCATTCAGGGTTCGCCGCAGCAGGCCAGGGGGCACCTCCCTCTAAGGACGCGCCCGGGGATCGGTCCTGGGCTCCGGGCCATCGGAGGGCGGCGTCGGCGCGCTCATGCCCGAACGGGGCGACGGCGGGGTCGCGGAGTACCACGGAACAGGCAGGCGATGGTGTTCATCGACCAGCCATCCGCGAATTCGACGACCTCCTGCTCGACCTTGGCGAAGGCGACCCCGCGCAACCCCTTCGCACCTTCGGACGTGTCTTGCCCGTACCGCAGGAACCGCTCTCGCAAGGCATCCGTGGCGAGCGCCGGGCAGCATCCGTGACCGAGGCTTCATCCTGCGGCAGCATGTTTCGACCATACTGGAACCATGGCGGCCAATGACATCGCGTCCGGATTCATGGCTCTGGGTCAGGGCACCCGGCTCGACCTGATGCGGGCCCTGCTGGCGGCTGGTCCCTCCGGCCTGTCGGCGGGGGAGATCGCGACGCGGCTCGGCGTGCCGGCCTCCACCCTGTCCTTCCACCTCCGCACCTTGGAGGAGGCCGGCCTGGTCGCGCCGACGCGGCATGGGCGCAGCCTAGTCTATGCCGCGCAGGTCGCGCGGCTGCGCGACCTCGTCGCCTTCCTCGCCGAGGCCTGCTGCGGCGGCGACCCCGCGCGCTGCGGCGACATCCACCGCCTGTTCGACATCGATGGGGAGACCGCCCGGATGGAGAAGCCCGCCTTCAACGTGCTGTTCCTCTGCACCCGTAACTCCGCCCGTTCGATCATGGGCGAGGCCATCCTGAACCGCATCGGGGAGGGGCGCTTCCACGCCTTCTCGGCCGGCTCGGCACCGTCCGAAAGCGGCCCGCTGCCGGAGGTGCTGGCCCAGCTCAAGGCGCTTGGCCACGACGTCTCGGCGCTGCGGTCGAAGTCGTGGGAGGCGTTCACCGGTCCGGGCGCCCCGCGCATCGACTTCGTCATCGCGCTCTGCGACACGCTGGCGGGCCAAGCCTGCCCCGATTTCGGCGAGACGGTGATCACCGCCGCCTGGCCGCTGCCGGACCCTGCGAAGTTCACCGGCAGCGCGGCGGAGCGGGCGACGCTGCTGAACGAGCTCTACGCGGCGCTGCACCGCCGCCTCGGCATCTTCAACAGCCTGCCCTTCGCCTCGCTCGACCGCATGGCGCTGAAGGCGCGGTTGGACGAGTTGGCCGATCCGCACGCGATGGCGCGGTAGAAGGAGCGTGGGCATGCGGGTCGGAATCAGCGGTATGGGCCGCATCGGGCGGCTGGCCCTGCGCGCGGCCATGGGCGCGACGGAACGGCCGGGGGACGACCCACGCCGCGGCAACCGGCTGGAGGTCGTCCACCTCAACGAGATCAGGGGCGGCGCCGCGGCCATCGCGCATCTGCTGGAATTCGACAGCGTGCAGGGCCGCTGGCGCGCGCCGATCGCCGCGGAGGGCCGGGACGCGATCCGCATCGGCGACCGTCGCCTGTCCTTCTCCGAGCACCCGAACCCGGCCGGGATCCCCTGGGGCGATCTCGGCGTGGACGTCGTGCTGGAATGCACCGGCAAGTTCCTCGACCCGGAGACGATCGGCGGCCACCTGAAGCGCGGCGCGAAGCGCGTGATCGTGGCGGCGCCGGTGAAGTTCGACACGGTGCTGAACGTCGTGGTCGGCGTGAACCACGACCTCTACGACCCCGCTCGGCACCCGATCGTCACCGCCGCGTCCTGCACCACCAACTGCCTCGCCCCGGTGGTGAAGGTAGTGCATGAGGCGATCGGCATCCGCCATGGCCAGATCACCACCATCCACGACCCGACCAACACCAATGTCGTGGTGGACGCGCCGCACAAGGACCTCCGGCGCGCGCGCTCCGCGATGCTGTCGCTGCAGCCGACGACGACGGGCAGCGCGACGGCCATCGCGTTGATCTACCCGGAGCTGAAGGGCAAGCTGAACGGCCACGCCGTGCGCGCGCCGGTGCTGAATGCGTCACTGACCGACTGCGTCTTCGAGATGCGGCGGGAGACGAGCGCGGAGGAGGTGAACGCGCTGTTCGCCACCGCCGCAGCGGCGGGCCCGCTCGCCGGCATCCTGGGCTACGAGACGCGGCCGCTGGTCTCGGCCGACTACGCGCGCGACACCCGCAGCTCCGTCGTGGACGGGCCGAGCACCCTCGTCACCGACGGCACGCTGCTGAAGGTCTATGCATGGTACGACAACGAGATGGGGTATGCCTGCCGCATGGTGGACCTCGCCTGCCACATGGAAAGCATGGGGCTGTGAGCGTCGCGGTCGGCAACGCGTCGAGCGCCCGCAACTACGCCATCGTCACGGCGGCCTATTGGGGCTTCACGCTGACCGACGGCGCGCTGCGAATGCTGGTGCTGCTGCACTTCTTCCGCCTCGGCTACTCGCCCTTCACGCTTGCCTTCCTGTTCCTGCTCTACGAGGCCGCGGGGATCGGCGCGAACCTGGCCGGCGGCTGGCTCGCGACGCGCTTCGGCATCGCGCGGATGCTGGCGGTCGGGCTCGCCACCCAGATCGCGGGCTTCCTGATGCTGGCGGCGGTCTCGCCGGATTGGGCGGCGGCGCTGTCGGTCGCCTGGGTCGTCGCGGCGCAGGGCGTCTGCGGCGTGGCGAAGGACCTGACCAAGACCGCCAGCAAATCCGCGATCAAGCTGACCGCCGGCGGCGCCTCCGGCCGTCTGTTCAAGTGGGTGGCCTTCTTCACCGGCAGCAAGAACGCGATGAAGGGCCTGGGCTTCTTCCTGGGCGGCCTGCTGCTGGAGGTGCTCGGCTTCCGCGCCGCGCTGCTCGCCATGGCGGCGGCGCTGGCCGCGATCCTGGCGGGGGTCGTGCTGTCCCTGCCGCCGCTGATGGGCAGGGCGAGGGCGTCGCGGTCGGCGCGGGAGTTCTTCGCGAGGAACAGGGGCGTCAACCTGCTTGCCGCCGCGCGGGTGTTCCTGTTCGGCGCGCGGGACGTGTGGTTCGTGGTGGGGCTGCCCGTGTTCCTCTACGCCTCGGGCTGGACCTTCACGATGGTGGGCGGCTTCCTCGCGCTCTGGACCATCGGCTACGGCGTCGTCCAGGCCGCCGCGCCCGCGCTGGTGCGACGAAGCGCCGACGGCCTGGGCGCGGAGGTGCCCGCGGCGCGCCGCTGGTCGCTCGCGCTGGCACTGATCCCCGCCGCACTCGCCGTCGCGCTGGCCTTCGGCCCGACGCGCCCCGACCTGGTCGTGGCCGCCGGCCTCGCGGTGTTCGGCTTCGCCTTCGCGGTGAACTCCTCGGTCCACTCCTACCTCGTCCTCGCCTATGCAGGGTCGGAGAAGGCGGCGGAGGATGTCGGCTTCTACTACGCGGCCAACGCCGCGGGGCGCTTCGCGGGCACGCTGCTGTCGGGGCTGCTCTACGGCCTCGGCGGCATCACGCCCCCCCTCGCCGCCAGCGCGCTCATGCTCGCGGCCTGCTGGGCGGTGACGCTCCTGCTGCCCTCGTCTCGAGATTCATCCCGAGGATGAGGGCGCGTCAGCCGAAGCCGACGCCCGCCTTCCGGTAGGCCTCGCGCGGGGGGGCGAAGATGTCGAGCACCTTGCACCCTTCCGGCCCCGCCCGCATCGTGTGCGGCACGCCGCCCGGGGTGCGCCAGAAATCGCCGGCCTTCACCGCGATCTCCTCCCCGCCCTGGATACGCAGCGCGCTGCCTTCCAGCAGCACGCCCCATTGCTCCTCCGGGTGGTCATGGATCGTGCCCATCGCGCCTGGCGCGATGGTGACGACGGACAGCATCGCGTGCTCGCCGGGGAAGATGCGCGTGGTGAGGCCGGGCGCAAGCTCGCGCGCCAGGCCCTGGCTCTCGTCGTGCAGGTTGTGGAACTCGTCGCGCTGGCGCATCGCCCCGCCTCCTCAGCCCGCGAAGGGATCGCGGAGCACGATGGTGTCGTCGCGCTCCGGGCTGGTGGAGAGCAGCACCACCGGCGCCTCCACCAGTTCCTCGATCCGGCGGACGTATTTCACCGCCTCGGCCGGCAGCTCGGCGTAGCTGCGCGCGCCGCGGGTGGAGCCGGACCAGCCCTCCATCTCCTCCCACACCGGCTCCGCGCGTTCCTGCACGGCGACCGAGGCCGGCAGGCGGCGCACCACCTCCCCGTCGATCCGGTAGCCGGTGCAGAGCTTCAGCGTCCGCAGCCCGTCCAGCACGTCGAGCTTGGTCAGCACCAGCCCCTCGACGCCGCCGACCTTCACGGCCTGGCGGACCATGCAGGCGTCGAACCAGCCGCAGCGTCGCGGACGGCCGGTGACGGTGCCGAACTCATGCCCGCGTTCGCCGAGCCGGCGGCCGATCTCGTCATGCAGCTCCGTCGGGAAGGGCCCGCTGCCGACGCGCGTGGTGTAGGCCTTGGCGATGCCGAGGACGTAGCCGATCTGCTTCGGCCCCACCCCTGCCCCGGCCGCGGCGTTGCCCGCCACCGTGTTGGAGGAGGTGACGTAGGGATAGGTGCCGTGGTCCACGTCCAGCATCACCGCCTGCGCGCCCTCGAACAGCACGCGCTTGCCGCTGTGATGCGCCTCGTCCAGGCGTTCCCAGACCGGCTCCGCGAAGGGCAGCAGCCGCGGCGCGAGGGCGAGCAGCCGGTCCAGCAGGTCCTGCTTGCCGAAGGTGTCGGCGCCGAGGCCGCGCAGCAGCGTGTTGTGGTGCAGCAGCAGCTCGTCGAGCTTGCGCGACAGCAGTTCCGGCTCCGCCAGGTCGGACAGGCGGATGGCGCGGCGCGCCACCTTGTCCTCATAGGCGGGGCCGATGCCGCGGCCCGTGGTGCCGATCCGCGCCTCGCCCCGCGCCGCCTCCCGCGCCTTGTCGAGCGCGGGGTGGACGGGAAGGATCAGCGGCACGTTCTCCGCGATGCGGAGGTTGGCGGGGGTCACCGACAGCCCCTGCGCGCTGACGCGCGCGATCTCCGCCAGCAGCGCCTCGGGGTCCAGCACCACGCCGTTGCCGATGACGCCGAGCTTGCCGCGTACCACGCCAGACGGCAGCAGCGACAGCTTGTAGGTCTGCTCGCCCACCACCAGCGTGTGGCCGGCATTGTGGCCGCCCTGGAAGCGTACGACGATGTCGGCGCGGCTGGCCAGCCAGTCCACCACCTTCCCCTTGCCCTCGTCGCCCCATTGGGCGCCGATGACGGCGACATTGGCCATCGTGCTACTCCTTGACGGGAACGGCCCGGCCGGCCGCGTCCATGATGTGCGTGCAGCGCAGGCTGGCGGGCGTGTCGGCGGGCGAGAGCTGCGCCACGGTGGCGTGGCCCGCCGCCCGCAGCGCGGCCGCGCGGGCCGCGTCCGCCCCGCCGGGCAGGAACACCCGCAGCCGCGGCGCGGCCGGCGCCACCGCGCGCAGCATCGCGTCCGGATAGAGCGTCATCCCCGTCGCCGGCTCCTCGCCCGACAGGTAGCGCCCGCCACGCGCCAGTTCCCCGGTCGAACCCTCGCCGAAGATCGTGAAGGCGACGCCGGTGTGGTAGCGGAAGCCGCGGAACTCCACCGGGTCCAGCGTGATGCGCAGCGCCGGCGCGCGCGCGCGCAGCACCGCGACCACCGCCGCCGCATTGTCCGCGATGGCGCGCGCCGCCGGCGGCAGCGCCGCATCCTCGAGCGCGGCGAGCGCGGCATCGGCCGGCCCCGCGGCCGCGAGCAGCGCCGGCAGCACATGCGCGGCCGCGCCGGCTTCCGCCACGCGGGCCTGCACGGCCGCGGCGTCCTTGCGGTCCAGCGCGCGCGCCAGGCGGCGGCGCGCCTCGCCCTCCACCCCCGCGGCATCCAGCAGCGCGGGCGAAAGCCGCGGCAGGGTGATGTCGAGCGTGGGGTTCGCGATGCCGACCGCGGCCAGCGCCTCGGCCGCAACCGCCGCGACCTCGGCATCCGCATCGGGCGCGTCGATGCCGATCAGCTCGATCCCGGCCTGGGGCAGCTGCCGCGCGGGGGCCAACTGCGTGCCGTGGACCCGCAGCACCTGCCCCGCATAGGACAGGCGCAGCGGCCGCGCGAGGCGCGCCAGGCGCGTCGCGGCGATGCGGGCGACCTGCGGCGTGGTGTCGGCGCGCAGCCCCATCATGCGGTGGCTGACCGGGTCCATCAGCCGGAAGGTCTGGTCCGCCACGGCCGCGCCGGACCCGGCCAGCAGGCTGTCCTCGAATTCCAGCAGCGGGGGCTTCACCCGTTCGTAGCCGTGGCGGGCGAAGGTCTCGGCCAGCACCTCGACCAGCATCGCCTCCCGCTCCGCCTCGGGCGGCAGCAGGTCGGACAGGCCGGCGGGGAGAAGCGCGGGGCTCGGGGGATCGTCTGTCATGTCGTTCGGGCAGCGGGGCGGCGGGTGTGTGGCAGGGGGGGCCGGATGCCGCAACCCCCTGCGCCGCAGGGCCGCCATGGCGCCCGCCCGCGGGCCCGCGCCGGGGCGCCGCGGGCGGCGCCCGGCCCGGCCCCGCGGAACCCGCCCCGCCCGCCACGCTTTGGCCGGCGGAACCTGTCCCTTCCCTGCCGCCCGAACCGGTGACGGAGCCCCGCGATGCGCCTTCTCCTCCTGCCGCTGCTCCTGCTGGCCTGCGCCGACCCGGCGGCGGAACACCTTGGCGGCCTCGGCGACCCGGCGCGGGGGGCCGCATTGTCCGGGCCCTGGTGGGGCGACACGGCGCGCCTCGCTGGCCGCCCGGCGCAGGCGGCGCGCGCGGCCGTGCAGCTGGAGGTGATCGCCGACAGCTTCGAGACCGATCCCCTGTACCGGCACGAGGTGTCGGGCGAGGCGCTGCACGCGATGCGCGTCGGCCGGCGCGACATGCGGGACGCGCTGGGCATCGCCGCAGACGCGCCGCCCGGCCCGGTGATCGTCGCCCTGCGCGAGGCTGCCGCCGCGATCGATGCCGGCAGCCCCGCCCGCGCCGGGGCGGCGCTGGGCGGGCCGATGTTCCGCCCCGACACGCTCGCCCGCCTGTCCCGCCTGCCGGCCCTGCCCCGCGTGCGGGACGCGGCAGGCGCCGCCTGGGTGGAGATGCGGCGGCTGGATGGCGGCGGGCGCGGCTGAATGCCGCGCCCGGCGTTCTTCACGCCGGGCGAGCCGCCGAAGGGCGGCCGCCGCAACTGCGGCGAAGCCGAGGCCCGCGGATGCGGGCCGCTGGCGTCCGAAGGCGTTTCCGTGTCAACGGAAACGCAGGGCAGTATCAGAACGCCAGCGGGATCGCGCGGACCACCAGCGGCAGGGCGCGCACCTGCGCCAGCACGCCGTCCGGCAGTGGGCCGTCGAGGCCGACGAGGCAGATCGCATCGCCCCCCGGCGCGTCGCGGCCGAGGTGGAAGGTCGCGATGTTCGCACCCGCCTCCGCCAGCGTCGTCCCGAAGCGGCCGATGAAGCCCGGCCTGTCCTGGTTGGTGACGTAGAGCATGTGGGGCGCGAATTCCGCCTCCACCGCGATGCCCTTGATCTCCACCAGCCGCGGCTTCCCCGTGCCCACCAGCGTGCCTGCCACGCTGCGCGTCCAGGCCTCCGTCACGATGGTGACACGCAGCAGGGTCGCGTAGTCGCCGCTGCGCTCCAGCACCGTCTCCGCCACCTCGATCCCCCTCTCCTTCGCGAGAGAGGGGGCGTTCACCATGTTCACCGCACCCATCATCGGCGCCAGCACGCCAGCCAACGCCGCGGCGGTCAGCGGGCGGCGGTTCAGCTCCGCCGCCGCGCCCTCGTATTCCACGCGGATGGCCTTCACCGCATCCCCCTGGGACGCGGTGAGCTGCCCGGCCAGGGCGCCCAGCAGCCGCGCGAGCTCCATGTAGGGCTTGAGGCGCGGCGCCTCCTCCGCGCTGACGGAGGGCATGTTGATGGCGTTGCTGACGGCGCCCGTCAGCAGGAAGTCGCTCATCTGCTCGGCGACCTGCAGGGCGACGTTCTCCTGCGCCTCGGCGGTGGCGGCACCCAGATGCGGGGTGCAGACCACGTTCTCCAGCGCGAAGAGCGGGCTTGCGGTCGCCGGCTCCGTCTCGAACACGTCGAGCGCGGCGCCCGCCAGGTGGCCGGCCGCCAGCGCCTCGGCCAGCGCCGCCTCGTCCACCAGGCCGCCACGGGCGCAGTTCACCAGCCGCGCGCCGCGCTTCATGGCGAAGATGCGCTCGCGGTTCATGATGTTCCGGGTCTGCTCGGTGAAGGGCGCGTGGATGCTGATGATGTCGGCGCGCGCCACCAGCGCGTCCAGCTCCACCTTCTCCGCCCCGATCTCGAGCGCGCGCTTCTCCGACAGGAACGGGTCGTAGGCGATGACCTTCATCCGCAGCCCGTTGGCGCGGTCCGCCACGATGCCGCCGATGTTGCCCGCGCCGATGAGGCCGAGCGTCTTGCCCGTCATCTCGACGCCCATGAAGCGGTTCTTCTCCCACTTCCCCGCCTTGGTGGAGGCCGAGGCCTCCGGGATCTGGCGGGCCAGGGCGAACATCATCGCGATCGCGTGCTCGGCCGTGGTGATGGCGTTGCCGAAGGGCGTGTTCATCACCACCACGCCGCGCGCGGTGGCGGAGGACACGTCCACGTTGTCGACGCCGATCCCGGCGCGCCCCACCACCTTCAGCCGCGGCGCCGCATCCAGCAATTCGCGCGTCACCTTGGTGGCGCTGCGGACCGCGAGACCGTCGTACTGGCCGATGATCTCCCGCAGTTCCGCGGGCTTCAGGCCGGGCCTGAAATCCGTCTCGATGCCGCGCGCCTTGAAGATGGCGATGGCGGCGGGGGAGAGCTTGTCGCTGATCAGGACCCTGGGCATCACGCGGCCGCCTTGTCGAATTCGGTTGCGACCTGCGCGAAGGCCCAGTCGAGCCAGGGCAGCAGCGCCTCGATGTCGCTCGTCTCCACCGTCGCGCCGCCCCAGATGCGCAGGCCCGGCGGCGCGTCGCGATAGGCCGCGGCGTCCAGCGCCACGCCCTGCTTCTCCAGCAGCCCCGCCAGCTTCTTCGCCGCCGCCGCCTGCCCTTCGGCATCGAGCGCGGCGAACCACGGTGCCACGATCCTGAGGCAGATCGAGGTGCAGGACCGCGTGGCCGGCGCCTCCGCCAGGAAGGCGGCCCAGGGGCTGCGCTCCACCCAGGCCGCGACGGCGGCAAGGTTGGCTTCCGACCGTCGGATCAGCCCCGGCAGGCCGCCGACCGATTCCGCCCAGCGCAGCCCGTCGATCGCATCCTCCACGCACAGCATGGAAGGCGTGTTGATCGTCTCGCCCCGGAAGATGCCCTCGTTCAGCTTGCCGTCCTTGGTCATGCGGAAGATCTTCGGCATCGGCCAGGCGGGCTTGTGGGCTTCCAGCCGCGCCACCGCCCGCGGGCTCAGCGCCAGCATCCCGTGCGCCGCCTCGCCCCCCAGCACCTTCTGCCAGGACCAGGTGACGACATCGAGCTTCGGCCAGGGCAGGTCCATCGCGAAGGCGGCCGAGGTCGCGTCGCAGATCGCCAGCCCCTCGCGGTCGTCGCGGATGAAATCGGCATCCGCCAGCCGCACGCCGGAGGTGGTGCCGTTCCAGACGAACACGACGTCACGCGCCGGGTCCACCTGCGCCAGGTCCGGCAGCCTGCCGTACGGGGCGGAGAGCACGCGCGCATCGGCCAGCCTCAGCTGCTTCGTGACGTCGGTGGCCCAGTCCTTGGAGAAGCTCTCCCACGCCAGGATGTCGACGCCGCGGGCGCCGAGCAGGGACCACAGCGCCATCTCCACCGCGCCCGTGTCGGAGGCCGGGACGATGCCGAGCCGCCAGTCCTTCGGCATGCCGAGGATGGCCTTCGACCGGTCGATCACCTCGGCGAGCTTCGCCTTGGGGTCCTTCGCGCGGTGGCTGCGGCCGAGCAGCGCGCCTTCGAGCGCGGCGAGCGTCCAGCCGGGACGCTTGGCGCAGGGGCCGGAGGAGAATCGGGGATTGGCCGGACGGATGTCCGGCGTGGGGTGCGACATGCGCGTGCTCCCTTCCAGAAGCGGATGCGCCCCGGTGGGGGGGCGTGGCCCGCCGCGAGGATTAGCGGCGCCGGCCACCCCCGGCAAGCTCTGGACTTGCCCGGAACTTGCATGTCTGACTGCCGCCACCGTGACGGAGCCCCAGCCATGCCCACCCTGACGCGCCGTGCCGCGCTCGCGCTGCCCGCAACCCTCGCAGCCGCGCCCGCCGTGCGGGCACAGTCGCGCACCATCACCCTGATCTGCCCCTTCGGCCCGGGCACCAATGTCGACCAGATCGCCCGCCTGATCGCGCCGGAGCTGTCGCAGCGGCTGGAGCGGCAGGTGGTGGTGGAGAACGTCACCGGCGCGGGCGGCACCATCGCCACCGAACGCGCAGCGCGCGCGGCGCCCGACGGCTCCACCCTGCTGCTCGGGGTGGAGAGCACGATGGTCGTCGCGCAGCTCGTCACCCCCTCCACCACCCGCTACGACGGGCAGCGGGACTTCGTGCCGGTGCACATGGTGGCGACCCTGCCGCTGCTGCTGGTCGGCAAGCCCGGCATGCCCGCCACCTTCGCCGAGCTGGTCGCCGCCAGCCGGGCACAGCCCAACCCCTTCAACTTCGGCAGTTCCGGCACCGGCACCTCGCTGCACCTGTTCGGCGAATTGCTGGTGCAGCGCGCCGGCCTCCGGATGGAGCACGTGCCCTACCGCATGGGCGCGCAGATGCTGACCGACGTGATGGGCGGGCAGCTCGACCTCGCCGTCAGCACGCTGACCAGTTCCGCGCCGATGGTGCGGGAAGGCAAGGCGCGGGGCTACGGCGTCTCCTCGCCCGAGCGCCACCCCTTCCTGCCGGACATGCCGACCTTCGCCGAACAGCCGCAGACGCGGGGCCTCGCGATGGAGGTGTGGCAGGCGATCTTCGCCCCCGCCCGCACCGACCCCGCCTTGGTCGCCCGCGTGGCACAGGCCGCGTCGGCCGCAATGGCGAGCGAGGAGCTGCAGCGCCGCATCCGCGACATCGGCCAGACGCCGTCCCGCATGGACCCCGAGGCGCTGGGCGCCTTCGTGCGGGAGGAAGGCGAACGCTACGCCGCCCTGGTCCGCGCGGCGAACATCCAGCCCCAGTAGCGCCCGCGGCCCGTCCCGCCCCTCCCCCCGACGGCGGGAGGATGAAGCGCCGGCGGCGCCGTCAATGCTCCGGCCGCAGCAGCACCCCCGCGCGCGCCGCCAGCGCGGTCCGCCAGGCGCACCAGCCGGTGATCCCGGTGGCCAGCGCCAGCGCGGCCCAGCACAGCAGGGGCGGGAACCCCTCCGCCATCAGCATCACGGCGAAGGCGGCGGAGGGGAAGGTGAAGCTCCACCAGGCCAGGGTGAAGGCCAGCCTCGCGAACTCCCCGGCCAGCGAGATCAGCACCGCCGCCACCAGCAGCGCCAGCCCGACCAGCGCCAGCACCGGACCGCCGGTGGTCCCCAGAAGCTGCGCCAGCGCCAGCGCGCCCACCGCCGGCGGCGCCAGCAGGATGGCCAGCGTCGGGCGCAGCGGCGGCGGCAGGGCGGGGCCGGCCAGCAGCCGGTGCAGCAGCAGCGGCAGCACCGCCAGCCACAACAGGAAGCCGACGCCGAACATCATCCAGGACATGTCGACGAAGCCCATCCGCACCCCGAAGACGGGCGCGAGGATGTTGCCGACGAAGGGGATCAGCAGCGGCGGCGCCAGCATCGCCGCATCCCCGCCGCCGCCCAGCACGCGCCGCAGCAGCCCCATCGCGATCAGCAGGTGCGCCCCCACCGCCACGCACCACAGCCCCGCGCCGAGGCCCGGCGCATGGGGGTGGATCGCGGCCGAGAGGATCATCAGCCCGATGGTGGGCGCCGCGACGAAGGCGGCCCGCACGGGATGCCGCGCCTCGGCCAGCACCGCCGCGGGGAAGCGCAGCACCCGCAGCCCGTGCAGCGCCACCAGCGCCAGCCAGGCCAGCGCGGTCAGGGCCAGCACCGCTTCCCCCACCGCAGCCGGCGCACCGAGGCTCGCCGCCGCCTGCCGCCAGGCGAGGCCGAGGCCGCCGAGCCCCATCGGGATGGCCAGCAGCGGCAGCGGCAGATGCGCGAGCGACGGCGCCGCCACCGCCGCCGGCCTGGTCGAGACGTTCACAGCGTGATCTCCCCGTGCATCACCGGCACGCAGCCCCCGCCCACGGTGGCGCGGATGCCATCGGCCGCGCGATGCGCCGCGCTCCGCAGCAGGCTCGGCCGTCCCATCTCCACGCCCTGCACGATGTCCCAGGCGCCGCGATCCGCCCCCGACAGCCGCAGCAGCAGCGCGGCCAGCGGCGTCGCCGCGCTGCCCGTCGCCGCATCCTCCACCGTGCCGCCGAGGGGCGCGAACATCCGCGCCCGCACCGCGGCGCCGTCGCGCGCATAGAGATAGAGAGCCAGCCGCCCCGCCAGGGCGGGCCGGCGCGACAGCACGTCGCGGAAGGCGCCGGCATCGGGCACGGCGCGGCCCAGTGCCTCGCCCGTCACCTCGGCGATCACGAAGGGATTGCCGACGGAAGCCGGCACCGGCGCATGGTGCGCCACCACCACGTCGCGGGGCGCAAGGCCGGCGCAGGCGGCGATCTCGGCCGCCGGCAGCTCGGCGCCAAGGCTCAGCGGCTGCGGCGCGGCGATGGTGGCGCCGGTGACGGCGCCGGCGGCATCTCGCGCGACCTCCACCTCCACCAGACCCGCGATCTCCTCGAAACGCAGTGTCGCGGCGGGAGTCCCCTGCGCGACGACGAAGCCGGTGCCGACATTCGGATGGCCGGCGAAGGGCATCTCCCGCGTGCGGGTGAAGATGCGCACCCGCGCGGTGTTGGCCGGGTCGGCGGGCGGCAGGACGAAGGTGGTCTCGCTCAGGTTGAACTCGGCGGCGATCGCCTGCATCTCGGCATCCGACAAGCCGCGCGCATCCGGCAGGACCGCCAGCGGATTGCCGCCGAAGCGCACATCCGTGAAGACGTCGAGCGTGACGAAGCGCCAGCTCCTCATGCGAGGGCGGCGAGCCGTGCGGGGTCGAGCGTGACGCCGTGGCCGAGCGGCCCGTGCCCCTGCCCCAGCCCCGGCGCCGCCAGGATCGCCGCGCGCACATAGGCCCGCGCGCGCACCACCGCGGCGCGCAGCGTCATGCCCTGCGCAAGCCCGCAGGCCAGGGCGGATGCCAGCGTGCAGCCGGTGCCGTGGGTGTGGCGGGTGGCGATGCGCGGGCTCTCGAACCGCTCGATCCCGCCGGGCGTGGCCAGGATGTCGGTCAGCACCTCGCCCTCCAGGTGGCCGCCCTTCAGCAGCACGGCGCGCACGCCCATGCCGAGCAGCGCCGCCGCCGCGCGTTCCATCGCCGGCAGGTCGGGGATGGGCATGCCGGCCAGCACCTCGGCCTCCGGCAGGTTCGGCGTGACGACCGCGGCCATCGGCAGCAGCCGCGCCCGCAGCGTCGCCACCGCCTCGTCCGCCAGCAGCTTGTGGCCGCCCTTCGCGACCATCACCGGGTCCGCCACCAGCGGCACCCCCGCCCCATGCGCCGCGACCGCGTCGCACACCGCGCCGATCGTCGGGCCATCGGCCAGCATGCCGGTCTTGATGGCGTCCGCGCCGATGTCGTCCAGCACCATGCGGATCTGCAGCGCGATGAAGTCCGGCGCGACGCCCACCACCCCCTGCACGCCGCGCGTGTCCTGCGCCGTCAGCGCGGTGACCGCCGTGGCCGCGTAGCCGCCGAGGGCGGTCACCGCCTTGATGTCCGCCTGGATGCCCGCGCCGCCGCCGGAATCAGACCCGGCGCAGACCAGGACCCGGCCCCTGCCCATGGTGCTAATCGGCCGCGCCCCTCTTCACCGCCGCGGCGGCCGCGCGGGCGCGGATCAGCGCGGACAGTTCCTCCACCGTGCGGCGCATCTCGGCCTCGTCCTCGGCCTCCGCCATCACGCGGATCAGCGGCTCCGTCCCGCTCGCGCGGACCAGCACGCGGCCGCGGGCGCCGAGCTTCTCCCCCGCCGCCGCGATCGCCTTCTCCACCTCCGCATCGCCGAGCGGCGAGGCGCCGGTGTAGCGGATGTTCTCCAGCCGCTGCGGCAGGGGCACGAAGCGGCGGCAGACCTCGCTCGCGGGGCGCCCCTCCTCGACCAGCAGGGCGAGGACCTGCAGCGCCGCCACCAGCCCGTCGCCCGTCGTCGCGAAATCCGACAGGATCATGTGGCCGGACTGCTCGCCGCCCAGGTTGCAGCCGCTCTCGCGCATGCGTTCCGCCACGTAGCGGTCGCCGACCTTGGTGCGGTGGAGCGCCAGGCCCATCCCCGCCAGGTGCTTCTCCAGCCCGAGATTGGACATCACGGTCGCCACCACGCCGCCGCCCGCCAGCCGTCCCTGCCGGTGCCAGCTGCCGGCCACGGTCGCGAGGATCTGGTCGCCGTCGACGATGCGCCCCTGCTCATCCACCAGCGCCAGGCGGTCCGCGTCGCCATCCAGCGCGATGCCGAGATCGGCACGCCGTTCCCGCACCAGCTCCGCCAGCCGCCCCGGCGCCGTCGCGCCGCAGTCGCGGTTGATGTTGAAGCCGTCCGGCGCGACGCCGAGCGGCACCACCTCCGCCCCCAGTTCCCACAGCACCGTCGGCGCCACCCGGTACGCCGCGCCGTTGGCGCAATCGACCGCGATGCGCAGCCCTTCCAGGCTGCGGCCCTTGGGGAAGGTGGCCTTCGCCGCCTCGATGTAGCGGCCCGGCGCATCCTCGAGCCGGGAAGCGCGGCCGAGCTTCTGGGGAGAGGCCAGCCCCTCGGCGAAATGCGGCGCATCCATCAGCGCCTCGATCTCCGCCTCCTCGGCATCCGACAGCTTCAGGCCGTCCGGGCCGAACAGCTTGATGCCGTTGTCCTCGAACGGGTTGTGGCTGGCCGAGATCATGACGCCGAGATCGGCCCGCAGGCTGCGCGTCAGCAGCGCGATGGCCGGCGTCGGGATGGGCCCGACGATCATCACGTCCATCCCCGCGCCGATGAAGCCCGCGGTCAGCGCGGGTTCCAGCATGTAGCCCGACAGCCGCGTGTCCTTGCCGATGACGACCCGGTGGCGGTGGCTGCCGCGGTTGAAGAACCGCCCCGCCGCCTGGCCGAGCCGGAGCGCGGTGCCCGCATCCATCGGCGGCAGGTTGGCCTTGCCGCGGATGCCGTCGGTGCCGAACAGTCTTCGTGCCTGCGAGGTCATGGCGCGCCGGTCCCCAAGCTGCCCCACGCTCTACCGAAGCGGCGCCGCGCCGTAAACCGAGCCGCAACGGCACGGATGCGCGACATCCCCGCGCGGGTGTGGCCTGCCCCGGCTACTCCGCCTCCGCCCCGCCCGCCGCCTCGCCGGCGAGGACGGCGGCGCGGATGGCCAGTGCCTGCACCGTCTCTGCCACGTCATGGACGCGCAGGATGGCGGCGCCCCGGTCGGCGCCCGCCAGCGCCGCGGCGACGCTGCCGGCCACGCGGTCCGCTGCCGCTTCCACGCCCGACAACTCGCCGATGAACCGCTTGCGGCTGGCGCCGAACACCACCGGGCAGCCGAGCGCGGCGAGGATCGGCAGCCGCTCGATCAGCGCGAGGTTGTGCGGCAGCCGCTTGCCGAAGCCGATGCCGGGGTCCACCGCCAGCCGCGCGCGGGGGATGCCCTGCCGCTCGGCCCAGGCGACGCGCCCGGCGAGGAACTGCGCCACCTCCAGCGCCACGTCGGCATAGCGCGGGTCGCGCTGCATGGTGCGGGGGTCGTCGCCCAGCATGTGCATCAGGATGACGCTCGCCTCGGACCGCGCCAGGACCCGTGCGGCCGCGGGGTCGTGGCGCAGCGCGGTGATGTCGTTGACGATCTCCGCCCCCGCCTCCAGCGCCGCCAGCATGGTGGCGGCGTTGCGCGTGTCGACGCTGATGGTGGCGGCCTTCGCCAGTTCGCGGATGGCGGGCAGGACCCGCCGGCATTCCTCCTCGGGCGGGACGGGCGCCGCGCCCGGCCGCGTGCTCTCCCCCCCGATGTCGAGCAGGTCCGCCCCCGCTTCCAGCATCGCGTGCCCGGCCGCGACCGCGGCGGCGTGGTCGGCGTGGCGCCCGCCATCGGAAAAGCTGTCCGGCGTGACGTTCAGGATGCCCATCACCAGCGGCCGCCCCCCGGGCAGGCCCGCGAAGGGCGGCGGCGCGGCGCCGAGCGCGAGCACGGCGGGCTGCCAGGGCTCCGGCACCTCGGCCAGCGGCACCGGCGCGTCCGGCGTCGCGGCGCCGCCCGGCGCCCGGCCGATCAGCCGCACCATCGTGAAGGCCGCCGGGCCGCCCGCCAGCGGCAGGGCGAGGTCGGCGGCGATGGCGGCGGCGGCGGCCCGGCCATGCAGCAGGCCGAGCGGCTCGACCCAGGTGTCGGCCCAGGGATCGGGCATGGGATGCGGAACCCGGACGTGGAAAGGGCGGGGGCGATTCCTCGCCCCCGCCCCATCGCATAGCCCGGAATGGCCGCCTTGTCGTCAGGTCCCCGGCGCGGGCGCCCCGCTCCAGGGGCCCGCGCTCGGGCGGGGGTTCGGGCGGCCGCTGGTGGGGACGCTGCCGCGGCCCTGGTTCACCGGCTCGTCCGGACGCACCCGCACGATCGGCTCGCCCTTGATCACCTGCTTGATCTCGTCGCCCGACAGCGTCTCATGCTCCAGCAGGCCCTTGGCCAGCAGGTGCAGCTCGTCGATGTTCTCGCTCAGCACCTTCGTCGCGCGCGCATAGGCGCCGTCGATGATGCCGCGGATCTCGGCGTCGATCTGCCGCGCCGTCTCCTCGGAGAGGTTCTTCGACTGCGTCACCGAATGGCCCAGGAACACCTCCTGGTCGTTCGACCCGTAGGCGATCATGCCGAGCTTGTCGGACATGCCCCATTCCGTGACCATCCGCCGCGCCTGGTCGGTCGCCATCTTGATGTCGCCCGAGGCGCCGTTCGAAACCTTGTCGGCGCCGAAGATCAGCTCCTCCGCCACGCGCCCGCCCATCGCCATGGCGAGTTCCGCCTTCAGCTTGGACTTGTGCTTGGAATAGCGGTCGCCCTCCGGCAGGGACATCACCAGGCCGAGCGCCCGGCCGCGCGGGATGATGGTCGCCTTGTGGACCGGGTCGCATTCCGGCTCGTGCAGCGCCACCAGCGCGTGGCCCGCCTCGTGATAGGCGGTCATGCGCTTCTCGGCCTCGCTCATCACCAGGCTGCGGCGCTCGGCGCCCATCAGCACCTTGTCCTTGGCCATCTCGAACTCGGCCATGCCCACGGTGCGCCGCCCGGTGCGCGCGGCCAGCAGCGCCGCCTCGTTCACCAGGTTGGCGAGGTCGGCGCCCGAGAAGCCGGGCGTGCCGCGCGCGATCACCTTCGGGTCCACGTCGGAGGCCAGCGGCACCTTCCGCATGTGGACGCGCAGGATCTTCTCCCGCCCGTTCACGTCCGGGTTCGGCACCACCACCTGCCGGTCGAAGCGGCCCGGGCGCAGCAGCGCGGGGTCCAGCACGTCCGGCCGGTTCGTGGCCGCGATGATGATGACGCCCTCGTTCGATTCGAAGCCGTCCATCTCGACGAGCATCTGGTTCAGCGTCTGCTCGCGCTCGTCATTGCCGCCGCCGAGGCCGGCACCGCGGTGGCGGCCCACCGCGTCGATCTCGTCGATGAAGATGATGCAGGGGGCGTTCTTCTTGCCCTGCTCGAACATGTCGCGCACGCGGGATGCGCCGACGCCCACGAACATCTCGACGAAGTCGGAGCCGGAGATGGTGAAGAAGGGCACGTTCGCCTCGCCCGCGATGGACCGCGCGAGCAGCGTCTTGCCGGTGCCGGGCGGGCCGACCAGCAGCACGCCCTTCGGGATCTTGCCGCCGAGCCGCTGGAACTTCTGCGGGTCGCGCAGGAACTCCACGATCTCCTCCAGCTCGCCCTTCGCCTCCTCGATGCCCGCCACGTCGTCGAAGGTGACGCGGCCCTGCTTCTCGGTCAGCAGCTTCGCCTTGGACTTGCCGAAGCCCATGGCCCGCCCGCCGCCGCCCTGCATCTGGCGCATGAAGAACACCCAGACGCCGATCAGCAGCAGCATCGGGAACCAGGACAGCAGGTAGTGGAACAGCGGGTTGACGTCGCTCTCCTCCGGCCGCGCCTCCACCCGCACCCCGCGCTCGGTCAGCTTGGAGACCAGCGTCGGATCCTCGGGCGTGTAGGTCTGGAAGCTGCGCCCGTCGCTCAGCTGGCCCGTCACGGTGCGGCCCTGGATGCGCACGTCGCGCACATGGCCGGCATTCACCTCGTTCAGGAAGTCGGAATAGGCCACCTGCGACGAAGCCCGCCCCGGCCCGGAGGAGGGCTGGAACAGGTTGAACAGCGCCACCAGCAGCAGCGCCACGATGACCCAGAGTGCCAGATTCCGGCCGAAATTGTTCACCTTGGCATTCCCATGTCCCGCGACCCGGGGGGGCCGCGCCAGAGCAAAGATAGGGTGCCTCCGGCCGGCTTCCATCCACCGTCGGCGACAACGATCATGCGCGGCGCGGACGGTCCCGGTTCCGTCCCTGCGTCGCCACGCCACATCACCAGTCCGCGGCGCATCCCCGCAACCCGCCCCGGCCGCGGGGCCCGCTAGGGCGGCGGCAAGAGGACGAGGCGGAAGCCCTGCGCCCGTTCGGGGTCAGGATAGGCCAGCGCGGGCACCGCCACCAGCACCATGTTGCGCCGCACCGCCGGCAGCGTCCGCGCGACCGCCGCCGGCATCCAGCCCGGCCGGGGCAGCCCCGCCGCCTCCGCCCCCAGCGCCCCGATGCGGCAATCCGGGTCGCCCGGTCCCGCCAGGCGGAACCTGCCGTCCCAGACCGCGCCTTGGCGGGCCGGCACCTCCGGCCCGATCGCCGCCGCCTCCCGCAGCAGCAGCCCGTCCCGGCGGAGCCGGACGCCGGCGAGCGTCCCCTCCCCCCGCGCCAGCAGCGCCGCCGCGGCAGCCCCGGCCGGCGGGAAGGGCCGCCCGGCCAGCAGCCGGACCAGGCGGCGCAACGCCTCCACGGCCACCCCGTCGCGGCCGAGGGCGCCAAGGTCCAGCCGCGCGAAACCCGCCTCGTGCAGCGCCGCC
>NZ_JBNXUO010000059.1:0-13301 GCF_050563535.1 Falsiroseomonas sp. CW058 | reverse complement strand
GCGCAGCCGCAGCAGGATGGAAAGCGGGTCGCGGGTCATGCCGACATCGCGGCATCGAGCGCGCGGAACGCCTCGGTCACGCCAATGCGCGGCGCGTCCTTGCGCTGGGCGAGGAAGGCCTCGATGCGGGGGGCCAGGCGCAGCGCCTCGTCCACCGCCGCATCCGTCCCGGCGCGATAGGCGCCGAGCCGCACCAGCTCCGCCATCTCCGCCGCGAGGGAGAGGATGCCGCGGGCGCGGGTCAGCGCCGCGCGCTCCGGCTCCTCCAGGCAGCCGGGGACGGTGCGCGACAGGCTGCGCAGCACGTCGATGGCGGGCCAGCGGCCGCGTTCCCCGATCCTGCGGTCCAGCACGACATGGCCGTCCAGGATGCCGCGCACGGCATCCGCCACCGGCTCGTCATGGTCGTCGCCGTCGACCAGCACGGTGAACAGGCCGGTGATGAAGCCGCCCGTCGATTCCAGGCAGGGGCCGGCGCGTTCCAGCAGGCGCGGCAGCTCGGCGAAGACGCTCGGCGTGTGGCCGCGGGTCGCCGGCACCTCGCCGGCTGCCAGCCCGATCTCGCGGCAGGCGAGCGCGAAGCGGGTGACGCTGTCCATCATCATCAGGACGTGGCGGCCCCCCGCCGCCAGGGATTCGGCGATGGTCATGGCGGCGAAGGCCGCTTCGCGGCGCATGGGCGCCGGCGCGTCGGAGGTGGCGCAGACCACGGTGCTGCGCGCCAGCCCTTCCGCGCCCAGGTCGTCCTCGATGAACTCCCGCAGCTCCCGCCCGCGTTCGCCGACGAGGCAGAGCACGGCGGCGTCGCAGCCCGCGCCGCGCGCCAGCATCGACAGCAGCGTGGACTTGCCGACGCCAGACGCCGCGAAAAGGCCGAGCCGCTGGCCCCGCCGCATGGTGCAGAAGGCGTCGAGCGCGCGCACCCCGAGGTCGAGCCGCGGGCCGAGCCGCGCGCGCAGCGCCGCATCCGGCGCGCGGGCGCGCACCGGGCGCGCGACGGGCCCGGCCGCGAGCGGCCCCTTGCCGTCCATCGGCCGGCCCAGCGGGTCCACCACGCGGCCGAGCCAGGATTCGCAGGGTGACAGCGTCGCCGGCCCTTCCAGCCGCGCGCGGGCGCCGAGGCGGATGCCGTCGAGCGGCGCGAAGGCGACCGCGCGTGCCCCGCGCGGGCCCACCGCCACCACCTCCGCCGGCAGGCCGGGCCCGAGCGCGAGGCGCGATCCGATGGCGACGAAGCCGGACAGGCCCGTCACCTCGACCGACAGCGCATCGACCACGGCGACGCGGCCTTCCACCTGTTCGCCGAAATTGCCGGCGCGCAGCGAATCCGCCGCGCGGCGGATGGCGGACACGCCCATCGGCGGCGTCAGCGCCGCGCCTCGGCCGGCTGGCGCGCGCCGAAGGCCAGCAGCCGTTCGGGCGACAGCTCGATCAGCAGCCGCTCCTCCAGCCGGTGGACGGCGACCGCGTGTTCGCGCCAGGGGCCGCGCAGCGTGTGCGGCACCTCCTCGCGCGAATCGGGCGGCAGGGACAGCACCTCGCCCACGTCGTCGGCGAGCAGGCTGTAGAGCTCGCCCTGGTCCTCGACCACCACGCTCATCCGCTTGGTGCCGGCGGCGGCGGGCGGCAGGCCGAGCCGGTCGCGCAGGTCCACCGCGGTGACGATGCGGCCGCGCAGGTTCAGCACCCCGGCCACGCCGGAGGCGGCGAGCGGGACGCGCGCGATGTGCTCCGAGCGGATCACGTCGCGCACCTGCGGCACCGGGACGCCGCAGAGCCGCCCGTCCACCTGCATGGTCAGCAGCAGGCGCGCTTCGTCGGATGCGGCGGTCATGCCTCGGCTCCCTGGCTCATGGCCCGCGCCAGCGCGTCCAGCACGCGGTCGCGGTCGAACTTGGCGACGTAGTCCTGGAACCCGGCCTGGTGGCCGCGCGCCACGTCCACCGGGTTTGCCTTGCTGGTCAGCGCCACCACCGGCGTCGCGGCCCAGGGACCGCCGCGGCGGATCTCGGCCAGGAGGCCGAAGCCGTCCATGCCCGGCATCTCGATGTCGGTCAGGATGGCGTCGAAGCACTGCCCCTCGGCCCGCAGCTTCAGCGCCTGCGCGGCATCGGCGCGCGCGGTCACGTCGTAGCCGGCCGCGGTCAGCGCCGGCACGACCACCTGGCGGAAGAACCCGCTGTCCTCCACCAGCAGCAGGCGCGGCGCGCGGGCGTCATGGCGGCCGAACCAGGCGGGGTCGCCGCTGCGCAGCCAGTAGGCGCAGTCCAGCACGTCGGTCGCGCGGCCGGCCACGATGGCGGAGCCGAGGAAGCCCGGCCGGTCGGAGGAGGAGCGCAGCACCAGCCTTTCCTCCAGCACGTCGATGATCTCGTCCACCATGAGGCCGAGCCGCCGCGCCCCGTCCTGGAAGACCATCACCTGCTGCTGCGTGCCCGGCGCCGGCGGTTCCCAGTGGCCGAGCGGGACGAGCGGCATCAGCTGGCCGCGGTACTGCGTCATCGGGCTGCCGCCGGCCATCTCCACCGCCTCGGCCGGCAGCGATTCCAGCCGCGCGACGACGCCGAGCGGCACGACCGCCGGCGTCGGCGCGCCGCCGGCGCGGAACAGCAGCACCTGCGTGCGCGCATCCGCCTCGGCCACCGCTTCCTGCTGCACCGCGCCGCCGCCGCCCACGCCCGCCATGCGGGCGACACCCGCGGGGTCCAGGATCATGATGACCCCGCCATCGCCGAGGATGGTGTTGCCCGAGAAGACGGACAGGTCGCGCAGGATCGGCGCGACGGGCTTCACCACGATCTCCTCCGTGTCGAAGACGCCGTCGACCAGCAGGCCGAAGCGGCCGGAGTCGCCCTGCAGGACCGCGACGAAGCCGTCCACCTCCGCGCCGCCCGCATAGGCGTCGCGCAGGCCTAGCAGGGGGCCGAGCGCGACCAGCGGCAGCAGCTGCCCGCGCAGCCGCAGCACCGGCGCCGCGTCCAGCCATTCCACCGCGACAGACCCGCGGCCGACGCGGACCAGTTCCACCACCGTCGCCTGCGGCACCGCGAAGCGTTCACCCGCCGCCTGCACGACGAGGGCGGAGACGATGGCCAGCGTCAGCGGGATCCGCACGCTGACCGTGGTGCCGCGCCCGGGCACGGTCTGGAGGTCCACCGTCCCGCCGATGCGTTCGATGTTGCTGCGCACCACGTCCATCCCGACGCCGCGGCCCGACACGGCGGTCACCGCTTCCGCGGTCGAGAAGCCGGGGCGGAAGACGAAGCGCGCCACCTCGTCGTCGCGCATCGCGGCCAGCTCCGCCTCGGTCGCGAGGCCGCGGCCGAGGATGCGCGCGCGGACCTTCGCGAGGTCGAGTCCCCGGCCGTCGTCGGCGATCTCGATGACGATGCGCCCGCCCTCGTGCCGCGCCGACAGCGCGATCCGCCCGCTCTCCGGCTTGCCCGCGGCGCGGCGCTGGTCGGGGCGTTCGAGGCCATGGTCGCAGCTGTTGCGGACCATGTGGGTCAGCGGGTCGCGGATCAGCTCCAGCACCTGGCGGTCCAGCTCGGTCTCGCCGCCCGACATCGCCAGCTCGATCCGCTTGCCGAGCTCGGCGCCGAGGTCGCGCACGATGCGCGGCAGCGGGCCCCAGGCGGCGGAGACCGGCTGCATGCGGGTCTTCATCACGCCTTCCTGCATGTCCGACGTGATGCGCGACAGCCGCGCGAGCGGCGCGGTGAAGGGGGACGCCTCCTCGCCGCGCGCCATCTGCAGCAGCTGGTTGCGCACCAGCACCAGCTCCGAGGCGAGGGTCATCAGCTCGTCGAGCACGGTTAGGGAGACGCGGATGCTCTGCGCCGGGGCGCGGGCAGCGCCGGCCGCCTCGGCCGCGGGCAGCGGGGCGGCGGGTTCCGCGCCCGGCAGGGCGACGGGTTCCGCGCCCGGCGGGGCGACGGGTTCCGCGCCCGGCGGGGCGACGGGATCGGCGCCCGGCGGGGCGGGCTCGGCCGCCGCGGGCTCCTCGTGCGGGGGGGGCGCGGCGGGGGCCGTCGCGGCGGGCGGGGCGGCCATCGCGCCCTTCTCGGCCGCGTCGAGGGCCGCGATCAGCGCGCCGTCGTCGCCCTCGGGCTCGGCCCCGCCCTCGGCCAGGCCGGCGAGGATGCGGCGGATCGCGTCCATCGCCGCGAGCACGGCGCTGACGCCGGCCTGAGTGACCGGCACCTCGCCGTCGCGGTAGCGGCCGAGCAGGTTCTCCGCCGCGTGCGCCACCGCGCTCAGGCGGTGCAGGGCGAGGAAGCCGGCCGCGCCCTTCACGCTGTGGACCATGCGGAAGATGCGGGCCAGCGTCTCCGCATCCCCGTCCTGCCGTTCGAGGGCGACGAGCGCGGTGTCGAGCTCGGCAAGCGCCTCGCCCGTCTCCGCCAGGAACTCAGCCAGAAGGTCTTCCATCGCGCATCCTGCGGCCAGCGTCGTGAAGGAGATCGCAGGCAGGTCGGACCGCCGTGTTAATCGCCGCCGCCGTGCCGGCGCGCGCCACCTTCGCCCCCGGAAAGAGGCGCGCAACAAGGCGGGCCCAGCCTCGCTTCAGCCGACCGAGGACCGGGCGGAACCGGATGGTGCGGGGGATGATCCCCGGCGCGACCGTCCTCATCGATGGCGGCATGCCCCGGACCGGGCCCCTGCCGCCGCGCCCCCGGAAGACCCGCGGGCGACGTCGCAAGAGGAATGACGACAATGCCCATGAACTCGATCGCCACCAACTCCGGCGCGATGGTGGCCCTGCAGGCGCTGAACCGCACCAACGACGAGCTGTCGGTGGTGCAGAAGCGCGTGTCCACCGGCATGCGCGTGTCGGACGCCAAGGACGACGGCGCCGCCTACACGGTGGCGCAGCAGGTCCGCGCCGACATGGGTGCCATCACCTCCGCCAACGAGCAGCTCGGCGGCTCCAAGGGCATCCTGGACACCACGATCGCGGGTCTCCAGAAGGTCTCGGAGACGATGGTGCAGATCAAGTCCGTGCTCGGCAAGATCGGCGACAGCCGCGTCACCGGCGAGGAGCGGGCGGGCTACAACCTGCAGTTCTCCGCCCTGGTCAACCAGGTGAACCGCTTCATCGGCGACACCACCTACAACGGCAGCACGCTGCTGACGACGGACGACCTGGCCGGCGCGAACATCACCGCGATCCGCAACGAGCGCGGCGACAGCTACACCATCGGCACCACCGACGGCACCACGCTGACCTTCGACACCGCGGTGAACCTGACCGCGGCGAACACGGCCGCGGCGGCGCCCTTCGCCGCCGCCCTGACCGCCGAGGAGGCGCGCGCCATGCTCGGCAGCGCCGACGACGCCGGCTCGCTCGGCGCCAACAAGCTGTTCACCACCGTGCAGACGGCGGTGAACAACGCGCTGAACCAGTACGGCAGCGACAGCAAGTACGTCGACGCCCAGGTCAGCTACAACAAGCAGAAGCTCGATGCGCTGGAAGGCGGCATCGGCGCGCTGATCGACGCCGACCTGGCGAAGGAAAGCGCGCGGCTGCAGAGCCTCCAGATCCGCCAGCAGCTCGGCACCCAGTCGCTGAGCACGGCGAACCAGGCGCCGCAGGCCCTGCTGCGGCTGTTCCAGTAAGGCAGCCGAACCGGGCCGGGGGCGCCGCCCCCGGCCCGCCCCCCATCCCGTATCGTCCCTGAGGAACAGGCGGCCCAATGCTCATCGAGGCGAGCCCCTCCGCAGCCCCCCCCGCGCAGGCCCGGGCCGTGCGGGCCTATGGCGCGGTGCAATCCGCGCGTTCGCAGCGCGCGCAGGAGGCGGAGGTCTTCTCCATCCTGGCCGGCCGCCTGCACGGCGCGCTGAAGTCCGGCGACCCCATCGCGAAGGTGCGCGCCGCCGCCGATGCGCGGCGCGTCTTCACCGCCATCGAGGCGCTGGTCATCCACCCCTCCTGCCCGCTGCCGATGGACCTCCGGATGTCGATCGGCGCCGTCTCCCGCCGCGCGCTGCGCGAGGTGGAGGGGCGCGAGCCCGATCTCGGCTTCCTCGCCGGGATCGCGGAGGACTTCGCACTCGGCCTCGCCGACCGGCCGCAAGGTGCCGCGCCATGAACATGATCAACAACGACGACCCGAACCGCGTGCGGCGGCTGGTGCTGGAGCTGCGCGCGGGCGACCGCATGCTGGTGAACGGCGCGGCCCTGCAGTTCCAGACCCGCGCCTCGGTGGTGCTGTCGAACCGCGCCCGCTTCCTGTTCGGCAAGCAGATCCTGGCGCCGGACGATGCCCGCACGCCGGCGCGCAGGCTGTATTTCGCCATGCAGGCGGCCTATGTCTGCGAGGATGCGGAGCGCCCGCAGTACCTTGGCTTCGCGCGCGCGCTGGCGCAGGACTACCTGGAAGCGACGTCGAACGCCGCCGTGCTGCGCATCCTGCACCAGGCGATGGACGACCTGGAAGCCGACCGCTGCTGGGAGGCGATGCGCCGCGTGCGGGAGCTGTTCGCGCATGACGACGCGATGCTGGCCCATGCGGCGCCGGAACCGGCGCAGGGCGCGCCGGGCTAGGCGCCGCGCATGGGCCCCGCGGGCTACCTGCTGTCGCTGTTCGGATCGGGCGACGGGGGCGTGCCGCTCGGCCCGGGCGGGCGGATCGGGCTCTACAAGTCCAGCCTCGCCAACGCGGCGCGCGACACGGAGCGGCTGCGCCGCGACCCGGCGGTGCTGCGCGACCTCGCGCGGCTGGACCGCGCCATCGCGAAGGCGAAGACGCCCGAGGACCTGTTCAAGGACCCGGTGGTGGTGAAGACGCTGCTGGAGGGCCTCGGCCTGGCCGACCAGGCGGCGAATGTCGGGCTGGCGAAGCAGGCGCTGATGTCGGACCCGTCCAAGGCCGGCTCCCTCGCCGCGCGGCTGCCCGATGCGCGCTGGAAGGCGGCGGCCGAACAGCTCGGCTTCGCCAAGGGCGGGCTCGACGCGCTGCGGACGGCTGCGGTGCGGGACGTCATCGCCAACGGGGTCGTCGAATACCGGCGCGTCTCCGCCATCGGCAAGCAGAGCCGCGCCGTGGCCGACGCGCTGGTGATCCACAAGCTGCAGGACGGCAAGGCACCGGACGTCTACGAGGTGCTGGGCAACAAGGTGATGCGCCGCGTCGTGCAGACGCTCGGCTCCCTGCCCGACCAGCTCGCCATGCAGGGCATCGAGGCGCAGGCGCGGTCGGTGGAAGGGCGTGTCAGGCTCGACGACCTCGCGAAGTCCGCGACGCGTGAGCGCATGATCCAGCGCTACCTCACCATGGCCGAGGACAACGCGCCCGAGGAAACCTCCTTCGAATCGCTGATCCTCAAGCTGTGATGCCCGGCCCACGAAATCCCGGCCTGCGGCCCGCGCAGCGGGCCGGGCGCCCAAGGCGCGCTGGCGCCTGAAGCATGACGTGCGTCAGCACGTCATGAGCCCGGCATGAGGCGGCGCGCCAGCGCCTCAACATCCGCCGCCGCCGGGGAAGCCGGGTGGCGCGTGAGCAGCGGCATCTGCCGCCCGATCGCCTCCGCCACGCGCTCGTCGCGGCGCAGCACGCCGGCCAGCGGCACGTCTCGGCGCAGGAAGGTCGTGCAGGCGTGCTGCAGCGTCGCCGCCGTGCGCCGGCCCGCCGCATCGTCGCGCGCCTGGTTCACCACGATGCGCGCATCCCCGCCCGGGTGGTCGCGGTCGTGCAGCTTCAGCACGGCATAGGCATCGGTCAGGCTGGTCGGCTCCGAGGTGGTGACGACCAGCAGCAGGTCGGCCAGCGCCGCCATCCGGCGCGTCGCCGGGTCGATCCCGGCGCCGAGGTCGAGCACCACCACCTCCCACCCGCGGGCGGCGTCCTCCAGCAGCACGCGCACGCGCTCCACCGCTTCCTCGGACAGGGCGCCCACCGTGCCGCTGCCGGACCTTCCGGGCAGCACGTCGAATCCCGCGGCCTCGTGGCGGATCACCGCCTGCCCGAAGGGCACGCGGCCGGCCAGCACGCTCAGCATGTCCCGCTCCGGCCGGAGGCCGAGCTGCACGTCCACATTGGCCAGGCCGAAGTCGCCATCCGCCAGCAGCACGCGCCGCCCGCGATGCGCCAGCGCCTGCGACAGGGTGATGGCCAGCCAGGTCTTGCCGACGCCGCCCTTGCCCGAGGCGATGGCGATGATGCGGCCGCGTCCTGCGGTCATGTCGGGTGTCCTTCCTGCGGCGCGGCGTCGAGATGGCTGCGCCGGCGCAGCCTGGCGGCGAGCCAGGCGGGGTCGATGGGAATGAGCGATCCGGTGGCGCCCGGCCCCGTCCCGGCCTCGCAGAGCGCGAGCCGCCCGGCCGCGCCGGCCGCCAGCGCCGCGCCGATCCGCCGCGTGACGTCGAGCCGGGTGGGCAGCAGGTGGGTCGCGCCGATGGCGGCGAAGGCGCGCGCCTGGTCCGCGGCCTCGGCCGCATCCAGCCCGGCGGGCAGCACCAGCGCCACCGATGCGCCCGTCGCGGCCGCGAAGCCCGCCAGCAGGCGCGCCTGTTCCGGCACGAAGGGGTCGATGCCGGCGGTGTCGATCAGCACGGGCTGCGCCGGGTCGCGCCGCGCCATCGCCTTCAGCAGCGTCGCCTGCGTCAGCGCGACGGCGAGCGTGGCGCCCAGCAGCCGCGTGTAGCTCGCCAGCTGTTCCGCCGCGCCCGCGCGTTCGCCGTCCGTGGTGACGACCAGCGGCGGCGGGTGCCCCGCCAGCACGCGGCGCGCCGCGATCTTGGCCGTGGTCAGCGTCTTGCCCGCGCCATGCGGCCCGGCCAGCAGCAGTGGGCGCGCGATGCCGTCGGGCAGGCGCGCGAAGCGGAAGGATGCCTCGAGCGAGGCTTCCAGCGGGCCGTGCAGCAGCCGCTCCGCCAGCGCGGCGGGCACGCCGTGGAAGGCGAGCGCCGCGGCATCGGGGGAGGGGGGCGGCGCGGGCGGCGGCGGCGGCGGCGGGGCGGCCGGCATCCGCGCCAGCGGCGCGATGAGGAGCGGCTCCTCCGTGTCCTCCTCGTCGAGGCCCGCCGTCACCTCGATCCCGCCCGCGACGCGCCGCGTGGACAGCAGCGCCGCGTCGGGGCCGAGTTCCTGCTTCAGCAGGCGCATCGCCTCGGCCATGGTGGGTGCGCGGAGGACGCGGATGCGCATGGCGCGTCAGACCTGGCCCAGCATGCGGATGCGCGCGCGGGCATGGATCTCGCCCTGCGCCAGCACCGGCGTCGCGGGACGCAGGCGTTCGACCACCGCGCGCAGATGCGCGCGCACCGCGCCGGAGCAGACGATCACCGGCGCCTCGCCGCCCGCCGCCGCATTGTCCAGCACGTCGCGCAGGCGGCGCACGAATTCCGACAGCCGCGACGGCGCCATGGCGAGCTGACGTTCCTCCGGCGGGCCGACCAGCGCCTCCTGGAAGGCGGCTTCCCAGTCCGGGCCGATCGCCACCACCGGCACATGCCCCGCCGGCGCGCGCACCGAATCCGTGATCTGGCGCGCCAGGCGCTGGCGCACGGCGCCGAGGATGCCGGGCAGGCCGCGCGCGCCGGCGGCGGTCGCGTCCTGGATGCCTTCGAGGATGGTCGGCAGGTCCCGGATGGAAACGCGTTCCGCCAGCAGCGCCTGCAGCACCCGCTGCACCGTGCCCATGCTGGCCTGGGCGGGGACGAGGTCGGCGACGATGCGGCGATGTTCCTCGGGCAGGGCGTCCAGCAGGCGGCGCGCCTCGGCATAGGACAGCAGGTCCGCCATGTTGTCGCGCACGATCTCGGTCAGGTGGGTGGCGAGCACGCCGGCGGCGTCCACCACCGTGCAGCCGCGCGCCAGCGCCTCGGCCTTGCGCTCCTCCTCGATCCAGATGGCGGGCAGGCCGAAGGCGGGCTCCTGGCAGCGTTCGCCGGCCAGGCCGGCGGCGGCGCCGCCGGGGTCGATCGCCAGGTGCTTCGGCGGGCGCAGCGTGCCGGTGCCGGCCTCCACCTCCTTCACGCGCAGCGCGTAGCCTTCGGGCGGCAGGCTCATGTTGTCCTGCACGCGGACGGAAGGCAGGACGAAGCCCATCTCGGCCGCCAGCGTCCGGCGCAGCGCGCGGATCTGCTCCGTCAGGCGCGGCGCCTCCCCGGTGGCAAGGGACAGCAGCCCGTAGCCGAGCTCGATCCGCAGCCCGTCGACGCGCAGCGCCTCGGCCGCCTGCGCCTCCTCGCCGGGCGGCGCGGCGGCGGCGGGCGCGGCCGCCGCCTCGGCATCGGCCGCGGCATGGCGGCGCGCCCAGGCCAGCGCGCCCGCACCGGCAGCGAGCGCGAGGAAGGGCAGGGCCGGCATCCCCGGCATCGCGGCCATCAGCACGGATGCGGCGGCCGCGATGGCCAGCGGCTTCGGCCCGCCGATGAGCTGCAGCGCGATCAGCTGGTCGGCGCGGCCGACCGCGCCCGCCTTGGTCACCACGATGCCCGCCGCGACGGAGACCAGCAGCGCCGGGATCTGGCTGACCAGCCCGTCGCCCACCGTCAGCACGGAGAAGGTCTGCACCGCGTCGCCGAGCGGCATCCCGTGCCGTCCGAGCCCGATGGCCAACCCGCCGAGCAGGTTGACGAAGGTCACGATGATGCCGGCGATGGCGTCGCCGCGGACGAATTTCGCGGCGCCGTCCATCGACCCGTAGAAGGCGCTCTCCTGCTCCAGCTCGCTCCGGCGGCGGCGGGCCTCCGCCTCGTCGATCGCGCCGGCCGACAGGTCGGCGTCGATCGCCATCTGCTTGCCGGGCATCGCGTCCAGGCTGAAGCGGGCCGCCACTTCCGCGATGCGGCCCGACCCCTTGGTGACCACCATGAAGTTGACGACGAGCAGGATGGCGAAGACCACCATGCCCACCAGCACGTCGCCGCCCATCAGGAAGCCGCCGAAGGCTGCAACGACGTGGCCGACCGCGTCCGGCCCCTCGTGCCCATGCGTCAGGATCGCCCGCGTGGTCGCGATGTTGAGCGCGAGGCGCAGCAGCGTGGTCAGCAGCAGCACGGTCGGGAAGGCGGTGAATTCCAGCGGGCGGTTCAGGAACAGCGCGACCATCAGCACCAGCACCGAGGAGGTGATGGAGATGGCGAGCGCGAGGTCCAGCAGCAGCGTCGGCAGCGGCACCAGCATGACCGCCAGCAGCGCGATGACGCCGACCGCGAGCGCGACGTCCCCGCCCGGCCGCGCCGCGCCGATCCAGCCCTGCCAGGTGCCCCCCGCCGCCGCCATGGCGCGTCAGTCCGCCGCGTAGCCCGGCGCGGCCGGCACGGCCAGGCCCATGGCGCGGTAGTCGTGCAGCTTGTTCCGCAGCGCGCGGATGGAGATTCCGAGGATCTCCGCCGCCCGCGTGCGGTTGCCGAGGCAGTGGGACAGCGTGCCGATGATGAGGTCCCGCTCCACCTCCTCCACCCTGCGGCCGACCAGGAAGTCTATCCCGCCCGCCGCGGCGGGCTGCGCCGCGGCCGGGCGCAGCTCCACCGCATCGGCCGCGATCTCCGCCCCTTCGGCCAGCAGCACGGCGCGGTGGACGGCGTTCTCCAGCTCCCGCACGTTGCCGGGCCAGGGGTGGGACAGCAGGGCGGCGCGCGCGGCGGGGGCGAAGCCGCGCCGGGGCAGGCCGTTGGCGTCGGCGTAGCGGGACGCGAAATGCTCGGCCAGCGGCAGGATGTCGGCGGGGCGTTCGCGCAGCGGCGGCAGGCGCAGCCGCACCACGTCGAGACGGAAATACAGGTCCTCGCGGAAGCGGCCGGCCTTCACCTCCGCGCCGAGGTCGCGGTTGGTCGCGGCCAGGATGCGGACATCGACGCGCACCGGGCGCGTGCCGCCCAGGCGGTCCACCTCCCTTTCCTGGATGACGCGCAGCAGCTTGGCCTGCAGGCGCGGGTCCATCTCGCCGATCTCGTCGAGCAGCAGGGTCCCGCCATCGGCCTGCTCGAAGCGGCCCTTGCGGGCGGCCACCGCGCCCGAGAAGGCGCCCTTCTCGTGGCCGAACAGCTCGCTCTCCAGCAGCGTCTCCGGCAGGGCGGCGCAGTTCAGCGCGACGAAGGGGCCGCTCGCGCGGCGGCTGGCCGCGTGGACGTGGCGCGCCAGCACTTCCTTGCCGGTGCCGCTCTCCCCGGTGATGAGGATCGAGGCCTCGGCGGGCGCGACCTGCGCGGCGCGGGCGAGGACCGCCAGCATCGCCGGGTCGCGCGCCACCGGCGCATCGGCGCGGCGGGTGCTGCCGGCCGCGGCTTCCAGCATGGCGGCGATCAGGTCGGCGTCGGGCGGCAGGGGCAGGAAGTCCCTCGCCCCCGCGCGCACGGCCGCCACCGCCTCGGCCGAGGCTTCCTCGGGCCCGCAGGCGATCACCGGGCAGGCGATGCGCTCGGCGGCGACGGCGCGCATCAGCGCTGCCACGTCCTGCCCGACATGGCACAGCACGAGGTCGGCGCCCGGGCCGCGCAGATGCGCCAGCGCGGGGGGGACCGCATCCGCCTGCGCCAGCGCCGCGCCGCGGTCCTTCGCCATCCGCGCCGCC
This sequence comes from Falsiroseomonas sp. CW058, assembly GCF_050563535.1. NCBI lineage: Bacteria > Pseudomonadati > Pseudomonadota > Alphaproteobacteria > Acetobacterales > Roseomonadaceae > Falsiroseomonas > Falsiroseomonas sp. CW058. Next base: position 779 of record NZ_JBNXUO010000059.1, on the reverse strand, counting down.
ACCGCGAGCGGGCCCGACAGCGGTCCAATGATGAGCAGGCGGGTCATCGCGGTCAGCCCAGCCGGTCGGTCTTGACGATCTCGGTCATCGTCACGCCGAGGCGGTTGTCGTCCACCATCACCACCTCGCCGCGCGCGACGAGGCGGTTGTTGACGTAGATGTCCACCGCCTCGCCGAGCTTGCGGTCCAGCTCCACCATCGCGCCGCGGCCGAGCTTCAGCAGCTGGCTCACCTGCATCGTCGCGCGGCCCAGCACCGCGCTGACCTGCACCGGGATGTCGTAGATCGCGCCGAGGTCGTCACTCGCGCCCGGGCGCGGTCGCGGCGCGGCCTCGCCCTCGTTCAGCTCGCCCAGCCGCAGCGGGTCGCGTGTGTCGTCCATCCGTCCCGTCCTCATCCCACCAGGCCCTGATCGGCCAGAAGCTGTTCGATGGCGGCGCGCGCCGCGGCGCCGCGCCGTTCGGCCGCGCCGCCCTGCCAGGCGGCGCGCAGGTCTCCGGGCGCGAGCGCCGCATCCTCCCGCACTTCCACCCGCGCCTCGCCCGCGAAGCGCGCGGACAGGGCCGGCGCCAGGGCGGGGGCGACATGCAGCGTCACGCCCGGCTCGTCCGCCAGCGCGGGCAGCAGCGAGGCCGCGAAGCGCGCCGCCTCCGCCTCGCCCTGCCGCTCGGCCAGCGAGGGCAGCGCGGCGAGGAGGACGGCGAGCACGGTGCGCGCGACCTCGGCCGCCGCGGCCTCCGCCAGGCGCCGCCATTCGGCCCCGCCATCCGCAAGGGCGG
>NZ_JBNXUO010000058.1:0-14516 GCF_050563535.1 Falsiroseomonas sp. CW058 | reverse complement strand
CGCGACCTCCCCTGCCGTGGCGAAGCCCCGCCGGCCCGGCGCGGCCTGGCGGCGCGCCTCGGCCGCGGCGGCCTGCCGGCCGGCCGCCTCCACCCCCGCGCCCGCGGCGGCGGACATCGCGGCGAGCCGGGGAGGCGATGCCCCGGTCAGGTCGATGCGGCCGTCCTCGTCGGTCGCGCGCACCTCGACCACCACGCCCCCGACCGGAACGGGCAGGACAAGGACCGGGGGGCGGGCCTCGGGCGGCACCGCCGCCAGCCGGTGCAGCGCCGCCCAGGCGCCGCCCTCGGCCGCCGCGCGGCCACGCGCCAGATCCGCCTCCACCTGCGCCGCCCCGGCGCCCGACCCGGCCAGCCGGGTCGCCGCCAGCGCAAGCGTGCCGAGCATCAGCGCCAGCCACAGCGCGAGGACCAGCGCCGAGCCGCGGGCGGTCATCACATCGGCCGCGGCGCCATGCTGCGCATCCGCAGGCGGATCTCCTCCGTCACGCGGCGCATCTCCTCCGCGCTCTGCACAACGCGCGGCGTGATCAGCACCAGCAGTTCCGTCCTGCGGCGGTTGCGCGCGGTGGTGCCGAGAAGCTCCCGCAGCACCGGCACCTGGTCCACGAAGGGAACGCCGCTGCGCCCGTTGGTGTCGCCTTCCCGGATCAGGCCGCCGAGCGCGATGGTCTCGCCCGAGGGGACGGAGACGACGCTGCGCAGCCGGCGCTGCTGGATGGTGGGGCTGTCGATGCCGCTGGTCGTGGTCCGCACCGCGTCGGAGACGTCCTGGTCCACCTCCAGCATCACCCCGCCGGCCGAATTCACCCGCGGCGTGACGTCGAGCGCGACGCCGGTGTCGCGCAGCTGCACGGAATTCACGGTGCGGCTGTCGAAGGTGCTGCCGGTGGCCTGCTGCGTCACGATCGGCACGCTGTCGCCGACGCGCAGCCGCGCGGTCTGGTTCGACAGCACCATCACCTGCGGCGAGGAGATGACGCGCACCTCCGTCACCGAGGACAGCGCCCGCAGCACCGCCCCGGCATCGACGCCGCCGGAGTAGAGGAGGTTCAGCCCCGGGAAGCCCGGCGCGGGTGCGGCGGACGGGCCGCCGCCGAAGCGCAGGTCGAAGTTGCCGGCGCGGAAGAACCAGGACAGGCCGTATTCCAGGTCGTCGGTCAGCGTCACCTCGGCGATCAGCGCGTCGATCGCCACCTGGTTCGGCGGCCGGTCGAGCGCGAGGATCGCGCGTTCCACCAGCCGCCAGTCGGTCGGCGTGGCGTAGACGATGAGCGCGTTCTGCGTCTCCTCCGCGACGATGCGGATGTTGGACGCGCCGCCTCCCTCGCCCGGCGCCTCGCCCGGGGCGGCGCCGGGCTGCGCGGGCGCGCCGCCGGCCGGGGCCTCGCCGCCCGCCGGCGCCGCGGGTGCCGCCGTGCCGGCGATGGCGAGGGCACCGGACTGCCCCGGCGCCAGCAGCGCCGCCGCCGGGCCCCGGCCGTTCCCCTGCAGGAGCTGCCGCAGCGTCGTCGCCAGGTCCGTGGCGCGCACATACTGCACGGGATGGACGTAGAGCTGCGGCCCCGCGCCGAGGCCGGAATCCAGCTCGGCCGCCCAGCGCCGGACGCGCTGCACCTGTTCGGGCCGCGCGGCGACCACCAGCAGCGCGTTCATCCGCGCCACCGCCATCACCCGCAGCCCCTCGCGCCGGGCGCCGCCCGTCTCGAACAGCGTGTTCAGCTCCTGCGCGACCAGCGCGGCCGGCGCGCTTTCCAGCGGCACCAGCGCGATGGACTGGCCGCGCACCCAGTCGGAGTCGAAGGTCTCCGCCGTCTCGATCAGGGTGGCGAGCTGCGGGCCGGTGCCGGCCAGCAGCAGGATGTTCCGCGCCTCGTCCGCCACCACCGCGCCGCCGCGCGGCGACAGCGGCTGCAGCACGCGCTGGAGATCGGCCGCCGAGGCATGGGCCAGCGGCAGGGCGATGACGCGGAATCCGCGCCCGGTCTGCGCCGCCGCGCCGCGGATCGCGGCCGGCGGCCCGGATTGCAGGGCGGCGTCGAGCGGCACGACGCGCCAGCTTCCGCCGGCATCGCCGATCAGCGCCGCGCCATTCGCGGCCAGCGCCGCTTCCAGCAGCGAGACGGCGGCATCGCGCCCGACCGGCCGCTGGGTCTGGAGCGTGACCGTGCCCGACAGGCGCGGGTCGATCGTGTAGTCCGCGCCCAGCAGGTCCCCCAGCACCGCCTGCACGGCCGAGGCGAGCTCGGCCTCGACGAAGTTCAGCGTCACCGTCCCGTCGCCGCCGCCGGCCACGCCGGGTGGCGGCGCGGCGCGGGCCGGGCGCCCGCCGGGCAGGCCGGAATCGAGCACCGCCAGCGGGCGGCGCGGGCGCGGGGTGGCGGCCGCGCCGGGCAGCGAGGTGGGGGCCAGCGCCGGCCCGGCACCCGCCCGTGCCTCCGCGATCTGGCGCATCGTCTCGTCGAAGGCGGAGGGGGTGCGCGGTCCGCGGGGCTCGGCGCAGGCGGCCGGCAGCAGCAGCAGGGCCAGCAGCAGACCCCGCATCATGGCGCGGCCATCGCCACGGCATTGGCGCCGAGCAGCGCATCGAGCGTCGCCAGCACCACCGCCGCCACCAGCCCGCCCAGCAGCAGCGTCGCCACCGGGCCGACCAGCGCGAGCAGCCGTTCCGTCGCACGCTCGGCGATGTCCTCGTGGATCACCGCCGCCTCGTCCAGCATGTCGCGCAAACGCCCCCCCTCCTCCCCGATCGCCACCAGGGTCACCGCCAGCGGCGGCAGCGTTTCCTGTGCCGCCAGGGCGGGCGCGAGCCGCGCGCCCGCCGCCACCGCGTCCCGCGCCCGCAGCACCGCATCCCCCACGGCGGCATTCCCCGCCGCGGCGGCGGCATGGGCCAGCGCCTCCGGCAGCGCGACGCCGGCGCCCAGCAGCAGGGACAGCGGCCGCGCCACCCGCGCCACCGCCATGGCCCGCAGCACCGGCCCGGCCAGCGGCGCATGCAGCAGCCGCGCATCGCGCGCGCGCCGCGCGGCGGGGGTCGCCATGACCCGGTTCAGCACCAGTGCCGCGCCGAGCAGCACGGCCAGCACCGCCGCCCCGGCATCCCGCATCAGCGCGCCGGCATCCAGCAGCAGACGCGTGCTCCAGGGCAGCGCGGCGCCGGATGCCGTCAGCAGCGGCTCCAGCGCCGGCAGCACCACCGTCGCCAGCACCGCCAGCGCCGCCAGCGACAGCACGAGGACCAGGGCCGGGTAGGTCAGCGTGGCGCGCAGGCGCGCCGCCAGCCTCTCGCCGCGGAGCACCTCGGCCGCCAGGCGCTCCAGCACCGCGGGCAGGCGCCCGGTGCCGTCCGCCGCCGCCACCGCCGCGCTCCACCAGCCCGGGAAGGCGCGCGGCCGCGCCCGCGCAGCGGCGGCGAGGGTGGTGCCGCCCCGCACCGCATCCCGCACCGCGCGCAGCACCGCCCGCGATGCGCCCACCGCCTCCGACCCCGCCAGGGCATCCAGCGCCTGGTCCAGCGGCAGCCCCGCCCCGGTGAGCAGGCCGAGCCCGCGGGTGATGCGCGCCAGGTCACGCGGGCGCAGCACGCGGTCGCCGGGCACGCCCCCCGCGCGGGGCGCGGCGCGGCCGGCCCCGGCCTCCCGCAACTCCACCGGCAGGCTGCCGCCCTGCTGCAGCCGTCGCGCCGCCGCCTGCCGGTTCTCCGCCTCGATGCGGCCAGCGAAGGTCCGGCCCTCGGCGTCGATGGCGCTGAAGTCGAAGACCGGCATCGCCCTCACGTCCCGCCCGCCACGCGCAGCACTTCCTCCACCGAGGTCTCGCCCGCGCGGGCCAGGCGCAGCCCGGCTTCCACCAGTGTCGGCATCCCGTCCGCCGCCGCCTGCGCGGCGATGGCGTTGGCATCCGCCCGCCGCAGCACGCAGTCGCGCAGCGCCGCCGACATCGGCATCACCTGCACCAGCGCGCGGCGGCCGCGCCAGCCGGTGCCGCCGCAGGCGGCGCAGCCGCGCGGGCGGTGCAGCCGCGTCCCTGCCGCCAGCCCCGGCAACGCGGCCGGCAACGCGAAGGGCTCGCGGCATGCGGTGCAGAGCCGGCGCGCCAGGCGCTGCGCCACCACGCCTTCCAGCACCGAGGCGATGAGGTAGTCCGGCACCCCGAGGTCGAGCAGCCGCGTCACGGCCGACGGCGCGTCATTGGTGTGCAGCGTCGCCAGCACCAGGTGCCCGGTCAGCGCCGCCTGGGTCGCGACCTCGGCGGTCGCGGGGTCGCGGATCTCGCCCACCAGCATCACGTCCGGGTCGTGGCGCAGCATGGCGCGCAGCGCGGCCGGGAAGTCGAGCCCCCGGCCCGGCTGCACCTGCACCTGGGTCACGCCCTCCAGCCTGTATTCGACCGGGTCCTCGATGGTGCAGATCTTCTGCCGCCGCGCGTCCAGCGTGGCGAGCGCGGCGTAGAGCGTGGTGGTCTTGCCGCTGCCCGTCGGCCCGGTGACCAGCACCATGCGGGAGGTGCGGGAGAGCAGCGCGGCGAAGGCCGCGCGCTCCGCCGGGTCGTAGCCGAGCGCGGCGAGGTCGAGCGTGACGCTCGCGCGGTCCAGGATGCGCAGCACCACCGCTTCCCCGTCCAGCGCCGGCACGACGGAGATGCGCAGGTCGATGTCCCGCCCCCGCACGGCGATGCGCAGCCGCCCGTCCTGCGGCAGCCGCCGCTCCGCGACGTCGAGTCGCGCCATGATCTTGAGGCGGGAGACCACGCCGTCCCGCAGGGCGCCCGGCACGTCGCCTGCCTCGCGAAGGACGCCGTCCACCCGCAGCCGCGTCCGCAGCACGCCCGCCCCGGGCTCGAGGTGGATGTCGGATGCGCCGGCCTCCACCGCCGCCAGGATCAGCGCGTTGACGTGGCGCACCACCGGCGCCTCGGACGCCAGGTCGCGCAGCCGCGTCGCGTCGTCCTCCGCCGGCGCGGCGGTCACGGCCGCCGCGGGCTGCTCCTCCTGCTCGGCCAGCGCCGCCTGCACGGCGGCGATGGCGGAAGGCGGCGCGACGGCGGGCGCGACCACGAGCCCGGTGGCGAGCGCCACGGCCTGCACGGCGAAGGGGTCGAGCGGATCGGCCACGGCCAGCAGCAGCGCGCCGTCCGCGGTCAGCCCGGCGGGCCAGGCGCGGGCGCGCCTCAGGAAGCGCGGCGGCAGGCGGTCGGGCAGGATCGGGTCGGCCGGAAGGTCCGCGCGGCCCAGCAGCCGCAGGCCGAGCGCGCGCGACGCCGCCTCGGCCAGTGCCTCCTCCGACAGCAGGCCGAGCGCGAGCAGCGCCTCATGCAGCGTGGCGCCGGTGGCCCGCGCCGCGTCCTGCGCGCGGGCCAGCGCGGCGGGCGGCAGCAGGCGGTGCTCGGCCAGGTGCCCGGCCAGCCGCGCGCCGGCGCCTTCGGCCGTCATGCCACCGCCGCCAGCCACACGCCCCAGCCCGCCAGGGCCAGCGCGGGCGCGAAGGGCAGCGCGCGGTCGGGCTCCGGGACGCCGCGCGCCAGCACCGCCGCGCCGAACAGCGACAGCAGCGCGGCGAAGGCCAGGACCGGCCCGATCCCCGCCGGCCCCACCCAGGCGCCGAGCGCGCCGAGCACCCAGGCATCCCCCCGCCCGATGCCGGCGACGCCCCGCGCGCGCAGCGTCGCCCATTCCGCCAGGCGCAGCAGCCCGTAGCCGAAGACGATCCCGACCGCCGCCAGCACCGCATCGCCATCCGGCAGCAGCGCCGCCAGCGCCACGCCCGCCACCGCCAGCGGCGCGGCGAGCGCCGCATGCACCACGCCCGCCGCCAGGTCGAGCCAGGCGATGCCGACCAGCGCCACGCCGAGCAGCGCCGCCGCCGCCCAGAGACCGGGCGGCAGCAGCCAGGCGGCCAGCGCGGCGAGCAGGGCGCCGCACGCGCCGCCGAAGCGCGCCGCCGGCCAGGCCGCGCCGCCGCCCGCCCCGGCCAGTGGCCGGACCGAGACCGCCACGGCGGCGCCGGCCGCGGCGCCCGCCACGACGGCGAGGAGGGTTCCAGGGAACATGGATTCGTGCGCCTCGTTACTTGTCCGCCGGCCGCGCCGCCCGCCGGGCCCCCAACGCATGAAGACCGTGGCGCGCGCAGCCGCCATGGACACGAAACCACAGCGCGCAGCCTTGGTCGCGGCACGCTTTCGTTACATGGCCGGCAAATGGCGGCAGACGGCCGTTCCGAAGTCTTCGCTGTCGTTTCCGCAGCGTTCCATGACGCGGCCTTGATGACTCGGGCGGATGGGCGGCCCGCAGAGTTGCGCTCCGATCCCTGGCTGCACGCGGCAGCCGCTCCATGGCCGGAGGCACCATAGATGACCTTGCGCAACCCCTTCACGAAGGCGCGCGTGCTGGCCGGCCTCGTCGCCGCGCTGGGCGCCGCGTCTGCGGGAAGTGCGCCGGCGCAGTCCCCGCCCGCGCCGCCCAGCTGCGCGCAGACGGTGGTGGCCGATGTCGTCGCGCTGGAACAGGCGGTGCAGTTCAACCGCCTCGGCGCGCACCACCCCGCCTACATGATCTACGCGCTGCGCGACGATGTCGTCTCCACCGACGGACGCGCCGCGCTGCGCGCCGGGCTGGTGCGCCTGCGCGACGACCGCCGGCCCCGCCCGCTGGTGCTGCGCGTCAACGCCGGCGACTGCCTGACCATCAACTTCACCAACCTCCTCGGCGCCGCAGCGGATGACGACCAGCCGGCGACGCGCCGCGCCGGGGTGCATGTGCAGGGCCTGCACTACGTGGACGGCCCGACCGACGGCGGCGCCTTCGTCGGCAACAACCCGAGCGGCCTGGTGGCGCCGGGCGCCAGCATCACCTATCGCCTCTTCGCGCCGCAGGAAGGCACCTTCCTGTTCCACAGCACCGCCGCCATGACGGGGGGTGAGGGCAACACCGGCACGACCGCCTACGGCCTGTTCGGCGCCGTCAACGTGCAGCCCGCGCAGTCGGAATGGTACCGCAGCCAAGTGACGCGGGCCGAGCTCGACCTCGCCACCCGGCGCAACCCCGACGGCAGCCCCGCGCTGCTCGCGACCGGGCATCCCTCGATCGACTACGACGCCGTCTTCCCCGCGGGCCATCCGCGCGCGGGCCGGCCCATCCTGGCGATGCGGCAGGGCAACCGGATCGTCCATGGCGACATCACCGCCATCGTCACCGGGCCGGGCCGCGGCAACCTCGCCGTGGACTACGTGCCCAATCCCGCGCTGGAGCCGAACGCCACGCTGGAACAGGCGCCCGGCGCCGGCCCCCGCCGGCGCGAGGAACCGTTTCGCGAATTCACCGCCGTCTTCCACGACGAGATCGCGGCCGTCCAGGCCTTCCCCCATTACGACGACCCCGTGCTGGGCCACACGCTGGCCGGCGTCGGCGACAAGTTCGCCATCAACTACGGCGTCGCAGGCATCGGGTCGCAGGTGCTGGCGAGCAGGCTCGGCATCGGCCCCGCCGCGCATTGCGCCGAGTGCAAATACGAGGAGTTCTTCCTGAGCAGCTGGGTGGGCGCCGATCCCGCCCTGCCGGTGGACGTGCCCGCCAACACCGCGCTGCGCGCCGACGGGTCGGTGGACCGCAACGCGCCGCGCGCCACGCGCGCGCTCTATCCCGGCGATCCGTCGAACGTCTTCCCGAGCTACCTCGGCGACCGCGTGCGCATCCGCAACCTGCATGCCGGGGCGGAACAGCACGTCTTCCACCTGCATGCGCACCAGTGGCTGTCCAACCCGGACAATGCCGGCTCCGCCTATCTCGACAGCCAGTTCGTCGGGCCGGGCACCGGGCGCACCTACGAGATCACCTTCAACGGGGCGGGCAACCGCAACCAGACGGTCGGCGACGCCATCTTCCACTGCCATCTCTACCCGCATTTCGCGCAGGGCATGTGGGCGCTGTGGCGCGTGCTCGACACCTTCGAATGGGGCACGCCGCTCGACGCGCAGGGCCGGCCGCTGCCCAACAGCCGCGCCTACCCGGATGGCGAGGTCGCGCAGGGCACGCCCATCCCGGCGGTCGTGCCGGTGCCCACCCTCGCGCTCGCGCCGCTGCCCGCGCCGGTGCGGATCGAAGCCGGCCAGGTCGTGCTGGCCGGCAACGGCACGGCGGCCGAGGACAATCCCGGCTATCCCTTCTTCATCCCCGCCCATGCCGGCCACCGCCCGCCGCGCCCGCCGCTCGACACCGTCGACGACGGCGGCCTGCCGCGGCACGTCGTGACTGGCGGGGAGAGCGTCGCGCAGCTGGACCGGCTCGACTTCGGGAAGGAGATGGAGGAGCTGGAGGTGCGCTGGCTGGCCGAGGCCGGCGAGCCGGTGGAGCGCGCCGCCATGGCCTTCCACGCGCGCCGCGGCCATGCCTCGGTCACCGCAGAAGGCAGGACCCGCACCTTCGTCACCAACGGCCAGCCCCCGGTCCCGGGCGCGCCCTTCGCCGATCCCTGCGGCACGGATGACGGGCGGCCCTATGGCGGGCGCACCATCCGCTACCGCAGCGCCGCCTTCCAGACGCGCATGGTGCTGAACCGCGCCGGCTGGCACTTCCCCCAGGGCCGCATGACCGCCCTGTGGGAGGACGTGCTGCCCACCATCGAAGGTCGCCGCCCGCCGGAGCCGCTGGTGGCGCGCGTCAATTCGGGCGACTGCGTGGTCTACCAGCACACCAACCTGGTGCCGAACATCTACGAGCTGGACGACTACCAGGTGCGCACGCCGACCGACATCATCGGCCAGCACATCCACCTGGTGAAATTCGACGTCCTCGCCTCCGACGGCGGCGGCAACGGCTTCAACTACGAGGACGGCACCCTCTCCCCCGGCGAGGTGCGGGAGCGCATCAACGCCATCCGCCGCTTCAACGGCTGCGGCGGCGGCGACGAGGGGCGGGACTGCCCGCGCGCGCGCCCGCACCCCTTCTTCGGCAGCGGCCCGGACGGCAGCTGGCTCGGCGCCATGACGACGGTGCAGCGCTGGTTCGCCGACCCGGTGACGGACGAGCAGGGGCGCGACCGCACGCTGCGCACGGTCTTCACGCATGACCATTTCGGCCCGTCCACGCACCAGCAGCACGGGCTCTACTCCGCCGTGGTGATCGAGCCGACGGGCTCGCGCTGGTTCCACCCGGAAACCGGCCAGGCCTTCGACTACAGCCGCGCCGATGGCGGGCCGACGGGCTGGCAGGCCATCATCCACACCGCCGATCCCGCCGGGTCCTACCGGGAATTCGTGCTGCAGGTGGCGGATTTCGTCGGGGCCTATGCCGCGGGCGGCGGCATCGACTCCAACGGCCGCCCCATCCCCGACCCCGCCCGCGTCATCAACGGGCCGGCGCGGCAGGTGGCGGGGCTGCCCTACCTCATCCGCCCGGGCGTCGTCTGCCCCGGCGGGGCGCGGCCGCCCTGCCCGGAAGCGATCATGGCGCGCGACCCCGGCACCTTCGCGGTGAACTTCCGGCAGGAACCGCTGGCGCTGCGCCTGTTCGACCCGAACCGCCCGCGCGCGGACGGCACCGGGCCCGGCGCGCAGGCGGCCGGCATCGCGGGCGACCCGGCCTATGCGCTGCGCTCCGACATCACCCGCGCGATGCCGGAGATGAACCGCCAGCCGACGGTCTACCCGCCGCTGACCGCAGGCGTCCGCCCGGGCGATCCCTTCACGCCCCTGCTGCGCGCCTACAAGGGCGACCGGATCGAGGTGCGGCTCGTCTCCGGCGCGCATGAGGAGCCGCACTTCATGATGATCCAGGGCCATCGCTGGCTGCTGCGGCCGGACGAGCCCAACTCCGGCTGGCGGTCCGGCCAGCACCTGGCGATCTCGGAGCATTTCGAGATGGACGCCACGCTGCTGCCGCCCGACGGCGATGTCAGCCCGACCAGCGACCACCTCTACTCGCTCTCGGCCAGTGCGGAGGGCTTCTGGAACGGCGCCTGGGGCATCCTGCGGACGCATGAGTTCACCCAGGCGGACCTGCGGCCGCTGCCGAACAACCCGCCGCCGCCGGCGCGGCGCATCACGCTGCCCGACGGGCGCGCGGTGCAGGCCAGCTTCTCGGCCCGCTTCACCAACCTGAACGAGTTCAACGGCGCCTGCCCGGTCGGCGCGCCGATCCGGCGCTACGCCGTGGCCGCGGTGGCGGCATCGCAGGCGCTGGGGCCGCAGGGCCTCGTCTACAACGACCGGCCGGGGGCATTCGCGGGCCAGCGCGGGCCGATCCAGGACCCGACGGCGGCGATGTACGTGCTGACCTCGGACCTGGTGAACGGCCGGCTCGCCCCTGGCCGCCGGCCGGAACCGCTGGTGCTGCGCGCCACCGCCGGCGAATGCATCGAGGTAACGCTGGAGAATCGCCTGCCCGCGAACTGGGCGGCGAGCGTGGTGGCGCCGGCCAACCACGGCTTCTCCTCCCTGCCGCTGCTGGTGGACCGGTTCAACATGAACCAGCTCCGCCCCTCGCAGGAGGTCGGGCTGCACGCGCAGCTCGTCACCGCCGACGTGACGCGCAGCGACGGCACGAATGTCGGCCTCAACGCCACGATCCGGAACGGGCAGCGCAGCAACAGCCAGACCGTCGCACCCGGCGCCCGCATCACCTATCGCTGGTATGCGGGGCGGCTGGTGCGCAACGGCGACCGGGTTGAAGCGGTGCCGGTGGAATTCGGCGCGGCCAACCTGATGCCCGCCGACCGCCTGCGGCAGAGCGGCAAGGGCCTGGTCGGCGCGCTGGTCGTGCTGCCGCGCGGCGCGACCTGGGCGGAGGACCCGGGCACCCGAACCGCCGCGACGGTCAGCTTCACCGACCCGGAGGGCAACGCTCGCACCTTCCGCGACTTCGTGGTGATGTTCCAGGACGACCTGAACCTTCAGGCCGCGGGCCGCGCCATCTGCCCGTCCGGCGCGGCGGATGCGGCGCCTGATGTTGAAGGCCCACCCGTCAGCATCGCCGCCGGGCCCTGCATGGGCGCCGAGGACCCGCAGGACAGCGGCAACCACGCCTTCAACTACCGCACGGAACCGCTGTGGCACCGGCTGGGCTACGCGCCGGGCGAGGTGGCCGGCATCACCCGCACGCGCGACTTCCACCGCGCGCTGTCCAACGCGCTGGTCGGCGGCGACCCGCGCACCCCGGTCTTCACCGCCCGCGCGGGGGAGGAACTGCGCTTCCGCATCCTCCAGGCCGGCGGGCACGGGCGCAGCGGCGTCTTCGCCCTGCAGGGCCACCAGTGGTCGATGCTGCCGCACCGCTCGGTCGACAGCGCCTCCGACACGATCGAGGGCGCGCCCTGGCGCAGCGGCTGGAACCGCTCCCCCCCGCTCGGCGCGACGGAGGGCATCGGCCCGGGGATGCACGCGACGCTGGTGGTGCCGCAGGCCGGCGGCGCGCGCGGCGTGGCGGGGGACTACCTGTTCCGCAACACCATGCCGGGCGCCTTCGAAAGCGGCGCCTGGGGCCTGCTGCGGGTGACGCGATGAGGTGGCTCCTCGCCGCGTCCCTGCTGCTCGCTGCCCCGGCGGGGGCTGAGCAGCCCGCAGGGGAGCCCTTCCGGGCCACCCATGCGGCGCAGGGCCTTGCCGTCACCCTGGAACTGGCGGCCGTGGCGGGCGGCCCGGCGGTGGCGGGGGAGCCCGCGCTGCTGCGCCTGCGCTTCGCCACCGGGGGGGATCCCGCCGGGCCGCCCGCGCGCTTCCTGCGCCCTGCCGCCTGGGCCGAACGCGACGCCGGCCGCAGCGCAAGTTGCCATGACCGCGTGCAGGGCCTGCTGCAGCCGCGCATCGGCCTGCGGGCCGAGGCGGATTTCAACGCCTGGCAGCTGGCGGTGCTGGCCGACAACGGCGCGCTGCACGTCCTCGACCCGCTCGGCGGCAGCGCGCGGTCGCGCCTGCTGGCGGTGGTGAACCTCCGCGGGCGCGGCGCCGCGCTCGCGGTGGATGCGGCGCGCGACGCCGCCTTCGTCTCGGTCCCCGCCGCGGGCGAGATCGTGGAGGTGGACACGCTGCGCTGGATCGAACGGCGCCGCATCGCCGCAGGGGACGCGCCCGGCGCGCTGCTGGCCGATGCGGATGGCGCGACGCTCTGGGCGGCGGCCGGCGAAGCGGTGCTGCGCATCGACCGTGCATCCGGGGAGGTGCGGGCCCGCCTGCCGGTGGGCTTCGCGCCGCGCGCGGTCGTGCCGCTCGGCCCCGGCGCGGTGCTGGCGGCGGGCGAAGGCGGCGCGGCGCTGCTGCGCGGGCACGCCGCGCTGCAGCTGCCCGGGCTGGGCGATGGCTTCGCGGCCGCCGCCTGGTCGCCGTTGGCCGAGGTCGCGGTGCTGCTCGACGCGCGCGCGGGCCGGCTGCTGGCGGTGACGACGGAAGGACAGCCCGCCGGGCTCTGGCAGGTCGCGCCCGGCGCGGCGGAGGTCGCGCTCGACCCCACCGGGCGGCTCGCCCTGGTGCCGGAGCCGGGCGAAGCGCAGGTCACGGTCGTGGACCTGGCCCGCGGCGCAGTGGCGCACCGCGTGGCGCTGGACGGCGCGGCGCCGGCCGGCATCGGCTTCAGCCGCACGCAGGCCTTCGTCCGCTCCGCCGACGGCGCGCGCATCGCGCTGCTGCCGCTGGCCGCATTGGCCGGCGACGCGCCACCGGCGGTGGCCTGGATCTCGGCCGGCGACGCCGGGATGCAGGACGCCGCCGGTCCCACCGTGCTGCCCGCGCCGGACGGCAACGCGATGCTGATCGCCGATGGCGCGCAGCCGCTGGTCCATGTCTACACCGAAGGCATGGCCGCACCGTCCGGCACGCTGCGGGGCCCGCCGGGGCGGGCGCTGGCGCTGCTGCCCGTGGACCGCGCCCTGCGCGAGGTGGCGCCCGGCCTGCACGAGGCGGTGACGATCTTCCCCCGCGCCGGCCGCCATGCACTGCCGGTGATGCTGCAGGGCGGCGGCTTCCTGCACTGCTTCGCGGTCGAGATCGGCGGCGGGCCGCCGGAGCCGCTCTCGGCGCGGCTCGGCTTCGACCTGGCGGCGCCGGACCGTCTGGTGGCCGGCGCGCCCGCCCTGCTGCGCCTGCGCCTGCGCGGGCCGGAGGAGGCGGCGGCCGCCTGGATGGGCGCGGCGGACCTGCGTGCGCGCCTCGTGCAGTTCGACGGCCACTGGCAGGAGGTCGTCGCGCTGCGCCCGGTCGGCGATGGCGTCTATGCGGCGGAGGCGGTGGCGCCGCCGCGTGCGGGGCCGCTGCTGCTGCACCTCGAATCCGGCTCGCTCGGGCTGCGCCCGGGGACGCTGCCGCACCTGAACCTTCGCGTGGGGGCGCCGTGATGCCGTCGAAGCGGGACCTGATGATGCTCGCCGCCATGCTCACCGCCCCGCCCGCCTTCGCCGAGGCGCCGCTGCGCCCGCTGCCGGATGCGCGCGTGGTGGACCACCGCGGCCGCCGCCGGCGGCTGGTGACGGAGGTGATCGGCGCGCGCGTCGTCGCGATCGATTTCGTGCTGACCGGCTGCGCCGCGCTCTGCCACCTCGTCTCCGCCAACATGGCGCTGGCCGAGGCGCAGCTTCGCCCGCGGCTCGGCCCGCGCGGGGCGGGGCTGGTCAGCATCGGCCTCGACCCGCTGGCCGACACGCCGGCCGAACTCGCCCGCTATGCCGCGCGGTTCGAGGCGGGGCCGGAATGGAGCTTCGTCACCATGCCGCATGCGTCGCTGGACGAGGTGCTGCGGCGGCTCGGCGGGCCGCAGCCCGGTGCGGACCACGCGCCCATGGTGCTGGTCGTCGATGCCGCGCATGGCCGGCTGCGCCGGCTGGCCGGGCTGGCCGGGCCGGAGGAGATCGCCGGGGCGGTGGACCGCATGCTGGCCGCGCGGGGTGCGGCATGATCGCGCGCCGCCGCCTGCTCGGCGCCGCCGCGGCGCTGCTGCCGCTGCCCGCCGCCGCCGATCCCTGCGACCGCCGGGAGCGCGAGTGGTTCACCGACCGCGTGCTGGTGGACCAGCACGGCCAGCGCCGCCGCTTCTACGCCGATGTGCTGGCCGGGCGCAGCGTGCTGCTCGGCTGGATCTTCACCTCCTGCACCGACAGCTGCCCGCTGCTGGCCGCGCGCGCGCTGGCGGTGGTGGAGGAGGCCGCGCGCCTCGGCGCCCCCACCCGGCTGGTCCACCTGACCAGCGACCCGCGGCGCGACCGGCCGGAGCGGCTGAAGGCCTGGGCCGCGCGGTTCGGCGACTATCCCGACTGGCTGCTGCTGACCGGCGCCGCGGCCGACCTGCGCGAGGTGTCGCGCCGGCTCGGCCAGCAGATCGACGAGGCGCAGCCGGACCGCCACGGGACGATGTTCCTGGCGGGCAACGTGCCCGCGCGCCGCTGGGCGCGCATCCGGCCCGACATGCCGGAAGGCGCGGCCGCCCTGCAGCTGTCCGAACTCGCCGCCGCACCCGCCGTCATCGAAGCCGGGGCCTGCGCGTCGTGATCCTGCGCGCTGCCCTCGCGCTGCTGCTGCTCGCGGCGCCCGCCGCGGCGG
>NZ_JBNXUO010000057.1:0-15906 GCF_050563535.1 Falsiroseomonas sp. CW058 | reverse complement strand
CCGCCTCGGCCGCCCGCTGCGCCCCGCGCTGGCGCTTGGCCGGCGTCTCCCCGATGCCGAGCTGTTCGCGCAGCACCTTCGGATGAACCTCCTCCACCGCGCCCTTCGGCAGCTGGCCGAGCTGGAAGGGCCCGTAGGCGGTGCGGATCAGCCGCGTGACCTGCAGGCCGAGATGCGCCATGACGCGCCGGATCTCGCGGTTCTTGCCCTCCTTCAGGCTCACCGTCAGCCAGGCATTGGCGCCCTGGCGGGAATCGAGCCCGGCCTCGATCGGGCCATAGGCCACGCCCTCGATCGTGACGCCGCGGGCGAGCGCGGCCAGCGCCTTCTCGTCCACATGGCCGAAGACGCGCACGCGGTAGCGCCGCAGCCAGCCGTTGGATGGCAGTTCCAGCTTGCGCGCCAGCGCGCCGTCATTGGTCAGCAGCAGCAGCCCTTCGCTCGTCAGGTCGAGCCGGCCGATGGACACGACGCGGCCGATGGCGGGGGGCAGGCGCTCGAACACGGTCGGGCGGCCCTGCGGGTCGCGGTGGGTGGTGACCAGCCCGTCGGGCTTGTGGTGGCGGAACAGCCGCGTGCGCTCGGGCGGCGTCACGGCCTTGCCCTCCACCGCCACCCGGTCGCCCGGGGCGACGAAGGTGGCCGGCCCCGCCACCGCCTTGCCGTTGAGCTTCACCTTGCCCTCGGCGATCAGCTTCTCGGCGTCCCGGCGGGACGCGACGCCGCAGCGCGCGAGGAACTTCGCGATCCGCTCGCCGCGCTCCGGCGCGTCCTCGGCCCCGTCCACGTCGCTCATTCCGCGGCCTCCGCTGCACGTCCCGCACGTCCCGCCCGGCAGGCCGCGACGAAGGCGCGGAAGATCGCGGGGTCGCGCGGGTCCACCGCATATTCCGGGTGCCACTGCACGCCGAGCGCGAAGCGGTGGGCGGGATGCTCGATGCCCTCCACCACGCCGTCGGGGGCGACGGCGCTGACCACCGCGCCCGCCCCCGGCGTCGCCACCGCCTGGTGGTGCGCCGAATTCACCGCCAGCCGCGGCGCGCCGACGATGCGCGCCAGCAGCGTGCCGGGCGCGACCTCAACCTCGTGCCCGGGCTCCGTCCGCGGGTTCGGCTGCTCATGCGCCAGCGCGCCCGGCACCTCGTCCGGGATGTGCTGCACCAGCGTGCCGCCGAAGGCCACCGCGAGGAGCTGCTGCCCGCCGCAGATGCCGAGGACGGGCATGTCGCGCCGCAGCGCCTCCCGCGTGGCGGCCAGTTCGAAGTCGGTGCGGCCGGGCTTCAGCGTGACCTTCGGATGCGGCGCGCCGCCACCCCAGAGCGCGGGGTCCACGTCGAAGGCCCCGCCGGTGACCAGCAGGCCGTCCACCGCGTCGAGGTAGTCCCCCGCCAGGTCCGGGTGGTGCGGCAGCGCCACCGGCAGGCCCCCCGCCTCGATCACGGCGGAGAAGTAGTTCTGCCGCAGCGCGTACCAGGGCAGCTTCGACCAGCCTCCGGCCGGCTCCGAATCGAGGGTCACACCGATGACGGGACGGCTTTTCATCCCGGCTTGCTAGACCTCCGCCCCCGGTCGCGGCAAGCATCGCCCCATGTCGCCCATGGAACAGGCCCTGGAGGAGGCCCGCGCCGCCGCCGCGCGGGGCGAGGTGCCGGTCGGCGCGGTGGTGACGGATGCCGCCGGCCGGGTGCTGGCGCGGGCGGGGAACGAGGTGGAGGCCCGGCGCGACCCCTCGGCCCATGCCGAGATGCTGGCGCTCCGCGCCGCCGCGGCCGCGGCCGGCGACAAGCTGCTGCCCGCGGCCACGCTGTGGGTGACGCTGGAGCCCTGCCCGATGTGCGCGCAGGCCGCGAGCTTCTTCCGCCTGCGGCGCGTGGTCTTCGGCGCCTATGACCCGAAGGGCGGCGGGGTGGAGCACGGCCCGCGGCTCTACGCCCTGCCCACCTGCCACCACGCGCCCGAAGTGGTCGGCGGCGTGCGGGAGAGCGAGGCGGCGGCGCTGCTGAAGGCATTCTTCGCCGGGCTGCGCTGAAGCCCCGCCCGGCGGGCATCACAAGGCTGGGTGCCGCGGAAAGCCGCGGCCTTGCTGGCCCGTTACTGCCCGGCCATGCCACCGACCGGGCTCATCCCCAAGTTCTTCCAGCGCAGCCGCGCCCTGCCAACCTCCGCCCGCTACGCGCTGTCGGCGGTGCTGGTGCTGGCCGCCTTCGGGCTGCGCGAAGCGGCGGCGCCGCTGCTGCCGCCGGGCTATCCCTTCGCCCATTTCCTCATGGCGGTCCTGGCCGCCTCCGCCCTGTTCGACCGTGGCAGCGGCATCCTGGCGACGGGACTCTCCGCCCTGCTGGGCCTGTGGTTCTACATCCCGCCGACCGGGTCGCTGCGGGTGGAGGACCCGCGCAGCCTCGTCCTGCTCGGGCTCTTCGTTGTGGTGGCCCTGTCCATCGCGACGGTGACCGAGGCGCTGCACCGCGCGGTGGAACGGCTGCAGGCGGCCTATGCCGAACTCGCCTCCGCCCATGCCCGGCTCGACCGGTCCGAGCGGTCCCGCATGCTGATGCTGCGGGAATTCCGCCACCGCACCCGCAACGACCTGGGCGCGCTGGTCGGGCTGCTGATGCTGCGCGCGCGCGCCGCGCCGTCCGACATCGCGCGGGAAGCCCTGCGGGAGGCGGCGGAGCACGCGCTGGCGCTGGCGCGCGTGCATACCCGGCTGGCGGTGGAGGACGGGCCCGATGCCGGCACGGAGGTCGCGACGGTGGACACGCGCGACTTCATCGGCGGCCTCTGCGCCGACATCGAGGCGTCGCAGTTCGGCGAGGGGCTGCGCCCCATCACCCTGGCGGTGGAGGCCGAGGCGCATCCGCTGGCGAGCGAGCGCGCCGTGCCGCTCGGGCTCGTGCTGAACGAGACGGTGACGAACGCGATGAAATACGCCTTCCCGGAAGACCGCCCCGGCAGGCTGCGGGTGCGCTTCGCGCGGGATGGGGCGGATTTCGTGCTGACCGTCGTCGATGACGGCATCGGCCTGCCGGAGGAAGGGGTGATGCAGGGCCCGCCCTCGGCGCCGCGCGCGCCGGGCTCCGGCCTCGGCTCCCGTCTGCTGGCGGGGCTGGCGGCGCAGCTGCGGGGCACCTTCGCGCGCACCCCCGGCCCCGAGGGCGCCGGCACGGTGACGGAGCTGCGCTTCCCCGTCGCCCTACGCTGAGCGGGACAGGACGCCGGCCGCCCGCGGGTCCCACTGCCAGGGCGCGTCCGGCCCGACCGCGACGCCGCCCTGGAAGCGCGGCGGCGGGCGGTGGCGCTCGGCCCCCGCCAGCACCGCCGCGCCGCGTTCGGTCAGCCGCCAGGGCGCATCGGGCGCAAGCAGCCGCCGCGGCCCGTCCGACAGGCGGCGATGGATGTCGCGCAGGATCAGGTCGGTCACCGGGAAGACCGCATCGGCGGCGTGCTGCGCGGCGAGCGCCTCCTCAAGCCCCGCCGCGCCGTCGGCCACCGCGCGCAGCATCTGCCTCTCGGTCAGCGCCAGCCCGTCGGTCCGCCAGGGCAGGTCCTGCAGGTGCCGCCGCATCGCAGCCGCCAGGTGCGGCAGCGCCAGCGCCCGCCGCGACAGCCGGTCGAGCGCGGTCGGGTCCGGCGCGGCGAAGGCCTCCCACGCCTCGGCGCCCAGCTCGATCTCGAGCGGGGAGAGCGGCAGCGGCTCCAGCGCGGCGAGTTCGGAATCGGGCAGGTGGGCGAAGGGGCGCCGCCCGTCCGCCGGCATGCGGAACAGCTTCCCCGCCAGCGGCGCGCGGTTGGCCAGCAGCGACAGCACCCGGATCAGCACGGCCTGGTCCCACAGGTCGTGCTCGAACCACAGGATCACGCGCCCGAAGCGCGCCAGCCCGTCGAGCGCGGCGTATTCGGCGCCGAGCCTGCGCCGCGCCTCCGCCGCATCCACCCCGGCATGGCGCGCGACGAAGCGGGCGCGGGCGCCGAGATAGGCCATCGCCTCCCCCTCCCCCACCGGGCCGACGCAGACCGGGTCGGAGATGGCGAGATACTCCCCCGCCCAGCCCGCCGCCGGCAGCCGCGCGCGCAGGTCGTCGCCGCAGCGGAGATGGGCGACGGGCGTCACGCGGCGGTCACAGCCGCAGGCCCATCCGCCGGATCATCTCGCCCTCCTCCTGGAAGGTGCGGCGGGCGAAGGCGGCGTATTCGTCCGGGCCCATATGCATCGGCGCCATGTCGAAGCGGTCCAGGATGCCGACATGGGCGGGGTCGAACAGCGCCTCGCGGAAGGCGTCGTGCAGGACGCGCACCACCTCCGGGTTCATCCCCTTCGGGCCGGCCAGGCCGTAGGGCGAGGCGGAGACGATGTCGATCCCGCTCTCCCGCAGGGTCGGCACGTCGGGGAAGCGCTTCGCGCGCTCCGCCCCCCAGGTCGCCAGCAGGCGCATCTGGCCGGACTGCACCAGGTCCGCCCAGCCGGAGCTGTCGGCGCTGGCATGGATCTGCCCGCCGAGCAGGGACTGCGCATTCTCCGCCCAGCCGCGGAAGGGCACATGCGTCCACTCGATCCCCCGCGCGGCGGCGATCTGCTCCATCGTGATGTGCAGCGAGGTGCCGACCCCGGGCGTGCCGTAGTTGATGCGCCCCGGATTGGCCTTCGCATGGTCCAGGAACTGCGCCAGCGTCCGCCAGGGCGCATCCGCCTTCACCACGATGCCGAACAGGTAGCCGGTGACGTGGATGACCCAGGTGAAGTCCTCGAGCGGGTTGAACAGCGCGCGCTGCGCCATCTGCGGGTGGCGGAAGACGCTGATCGGCATCTGCGCCAGCACATGGCCGTCTGGCCTCTCGTTCAGCAGCTGCTGCGCCGCCAGCACGCCGCCCGCGCCGGGCCGGTTCTCCACGATCACCGGCTGGCCGAGGCGGCGGGAGGCCTGCTCGGCGAGCGCCCGCATCTGGATGTCCGTGGTGCCGCCGGCCGCCCAGGGCACCAGCAGCCGCACGGGCCGGTCGGGGAAGCGGCCGCCCGCGCCCTGCGCCCGCACCCCCGGCGCGGCGAGCAGCCCGGCGCCGAGGCCGAGCGCGGCGCGACGCGGGAGCGTGGCCTGGAACGGGCGGGACAGCATGCGGCGCATCGGTGACGTCTCCCTGTCTCCGGCGGGCCTTGCACGGCCCGTCCGGCGTATCCGCCATGCGTAGCGCGCGGCCATGCCGCCCGGCAACCGCGCGGGTGCGCCTCGGCGCCGGGTGAAGGTTCGATCTTTCGGTACAACGGTCGTTAACTCGGCGCTCAGCTTCGTGATCACATCCTGCGCGCCATGCAGCTGCGCCCCGCCACCCGCCGTGCCCAGGCCGCCCTCCTCGGCCTCGCCCTCGCCCTCGTCACCGCCTTCGGCGCCACCTCGGCCGTCCTGTCCTACCACTACGTCGTGGATGCCCAGCGCGACGCGGTGCGGCTGGAAGCGGAGCATGACGGGGCGCAGACCCTGCTGCTGCTGCTGGCCGATTCGCAGGCGGCGCAGCGCAGCTGGATCCTGTCCGGCCGGCAGGACGACCGCGACGCCGCGCGCCGCGCGCGCGACGCGCTGGAGACCACCGGGCGGGAACTGGCGGGCGGGCTGGAGGAGCCGCTGCTCTCGGCCCGGCTCTCCCCGCTCGGCGCCGCGCTGGAACACCTGCTGCGCGTGCAGGGCCAGGTGGCCGCCACCTACGAGGACCTTGGCCTGTCCGCCGCGACGGAACTGGCGCGCCAGCACGGCGATGCCGCGGCCGAGGCGCGCATCCGCGGCACGCTCGACGAATTCAGGCGCCTGCGCCGGGCGGAAATCGTGGCGCGGGAGCACGACCTGCGCCAGGGCCAGCTGGTCGGGCTCGGGCTCATCAGCGCCAGCGCGGCGGCGATGATGTCGATGATGCTGGTGGTGCTGGTGCTGCTGTGGCGGCAGCACGCGGCCGCGGTGTCGGCGCGGCAGGACATGGACCGCCGCGGCCGGCAGGTCGGCACGCTGTTCAGCATGGGGGAGCTGTTGCAGAGCAGCCTCTCGCCCGAGGACGTGAAGCGCGTGGTGGCGCACACCGCGCAGGACCTGCTGCCGGATCTCGGCGGCGCCTTCTACGTGTTCAACAATTCCCGCGACCGGCTGGACCTGATGGGCGCCTGGGGCGGGGGCGGGGCGCCGGCGCCGGCGATGCCCGACCATTTCGCGCCGAACGACTGCTGGGCGCTGAAGCGCGGACGCCCGCATGGCTGCGGCACCGGCATCGGCCTGCGCTGCGACCACGCGGCGGAGGGCGGGGCCTGCTGCCTCTGCGTGCCGATGCAGGCGCGGGGCGAGGTCTATGGCGTGCTGCAGTTCCTGCCGCCGCAGGGCCATGCCGGCACGATGGGCGAAAAGGGGGAGCTGGCGCAGGCGCTGGCCGACGGCGTGTCGCTCTCCCTCGCCAACCTCGCGCTGCGGGAGAAGCTGCGGAACCAGGCGCTGCGGGACGAGCTGACCGGCCTCTACAACCGCCGCTTCCTGGAGGAGACGCTGCCGCGGATGGTGGCGCATGCGGAACGACGCAAGGCGCCGATCGCGGTTCTCATGCTCGACCTCGACCACTTCAAGCAGGTCAACGACCGCTACGGCCACGCCATGGGCGATGCCGTCCTGCGCGAGGTCGGCGCGATGCTGCTGGCGCGGCTGCGCCGGATGGACATCGCCTGCCGCTACGGCGGCGAGGAGCTGATGGTGCTGATGCCGGACTGCGGGGCGGCCGATGCGCTGCTGCGCGCGCAGGAGATCTGCGCGATGGTACGCGCGCTGCACGAGAGGGCGGACAGCGCGCTGCCGCCGGTCACCGTCTCCATCGGCGTCGCCGCCTGGCCCGAGCATGGCGACCAGGTCGCCCGCGTGGTGGAGGTGGCGGATGCCGCGCTCTACGAGGCGAAGCGCGCCGGGCGGGACCGCGCGGTGCCGGGCCTGGCCGCCGCGCAGCCCGCGCCGCTGAAGGTGGCGGCCGAATAGCCGGGCGGCGGCTTCATCATTCCACCCCGCGCCCGCCTTTTTTTTTCCGCAGCCCTGCGACATACCGGCCCGGCCGCCATTCCTCCCCGGGGTTCCCGCATCCATGCCGCCTTCGCCCGCCGAGCCGATCGTTCCCGTCATCCTCTCCGGCGGCACGGGGACGCGCCTCTGGCCGCTGTCCCGCGAAGCCTATCCGAAGCAGTTCTGGCCGCTGGTCGCGGGCGGGACGATGCTGCAGGAGACCGCGGCCCGCGCCCGCGCGCCGGGCTTCGCGCCCCCCGTCGTGGTCTGCGGGGAGGCGCACCGCTTCCTGGTGGCCGAACAGCTGCGCGAGGCGGGGGCGGAGGGCGCGCGCATCGTGCTGGAACCCGCCGCGCGCAACAGCGCCGCCGCCATCGCCGCCGCCGCCGTGCTGGTGGGGGAGGCGACGCCCGATGCCGTGCTGTGGATCATGGCCGCCGATGCGGCGGTGAAGGACGTGCCCGCGCTGCGCCGCGCGCTGGATGCCGCGGCGGTCGCGGCGCGCGCCGGCCGCATCGCCACCTTCGGCATCCGCCCGACCGCGCCCGAGACGGGCTACGGCTACATCGAGGCCGGCGCCGCCCTGCCGGGCGTCGAGGGCGTGCTGGACGTGGCCCGCTTCGTCGAGAAGCCGGATGCCGCCACCGCGGCGCGCTTCCTCGCCGGCGGGCGGCACCTGTGGAACAGCGGCATGTTCGTGGCCACCGCCGGGACGCTGCTGGCCGAGCTTGCCCGCCACGCGCCGGGCGTGCTGGCCGCCGCCCGCGGCGCGGTGGCCGAAGGCACGCGGGACCTGGGCTTCGTCCGGCTCGGCGCGGGCTTCGCGGATGCGCCGTCGATCTCCATCGACCATGCGGTGATGGAACGCACGGCGCTGGCCGCCGTGGTGCCCTGCGATCCGGGGTGGTCCGATGTCGGCTCCTGGGGATCGCTTTGGGAGATCGCGGAGAAGGACGCGGAGGGCAACGCCACGATGGGGCCTGTCGCGACGCTGGGCGCGAAGGGCTGCTACGTGCGGTCGGAAGGCATCCTGACGGCGGTGGTCGGCCTGGAGGACGTGGTGCTGGTGGTGACCGACGACGCCGTGCTGGCCTGCCACCGCGACCGCGCGCAGGACGTGAAGGCGATGGTCGAGCAGTTGAAGAAGGCCGGCCACAAGGAAGCGGCGGAGCATCGCCGCGTCTATCGCCCCTGGGGGTCCTACGAGGGCGTGGCGCATGGCACGCGCTTCCAGGTGAAGAAGATCATCGTGCGGCCGGGCGCCAAGCTGAGCCTGCAGAAGCACTACCATCGCGCGGAGCACTGGGTGGTGGTGGCCGGCACCGCCATCGTCGAGCGCGACGGCGAACGCATCCTCCTGCGGGAGAACGAGAGCGTCTACCTCCCGCTCGGCTGCGTGCACCGGATGGAGAATCCGGGGATGATCCCGCTGACCCTGATCGAGGTGCAGTCCGGCTCCTATCTCGGCGAGGACGACATCGTCCGCATCGAGGACACCTACGGCCGCGCCTGACGGCGCGTTACGCCGCGCGGCGTCCTGGTGTAGCCTGCCGCCCCGGTCGGGACGGCAGGAGATGCGAGGGCGATGGACGGCGAAGGGCCGCGGGACGGCACGGTGCTGCTGCAGGACGCCGACCGCCACCGCGACCTGGGCCAGTGGGCGGCCGCGGCGGCGGGCTACGCCGCCTGGCTCGCGCGCCACCCGCGGGACTGGCCGATCTGGGTGCAGCACGGCCACTGCGTGAAGGAAGCCGGCGACCCGCTCGGCGCGCTGGCCTCCTACCGCCGGGCGGAAGCGGGGCTGCCGGACGACGCCGACCTGAAGATCCAGATCGGGCATGCGCTGAAGCGCGCGGGGGACCTCGGCGGCGCGCGCGCCGCCTATGCCGCCGCGCTGGAGATCGACCCGGCGAGCGAGGCGGCCTGGCAGGAGGTGTCGGTCCTGCTGGTCCGGCCCGGCGCGGAGGACGGCGCGCCCACCTCCGCGGGGGGGCTGCGCGTGGTGCTCGACCTCTCGGACCTGATGTCCTGGTTCGAGGGCGCGCGCGCGCCCACCGGCATCCAGCGCGTGCAGATTGAGATCGCGGGCCCCGCCCTGCGGGACGGCGCGCCGGCGGCCGTGCGGCTGGCGGTGTTCCAGCCCGGCCGCGGCACCTGGCGCCCGCTCCCGCGGGAGATCTTCCGCCGCCTCGTCGCGCTGTCGCGCGGCGGCACCGACCCCGCCGACCCCGCCTGGCGGGAAGCGGTGGTGCGCGCGCGCGACGCGGTGGAAGCGGCGCCCGACCTCGCCTTCGCCGAAGGCGACTGGCTGGTCAATCCCGGCTCCTCCTGGTGGCTGGCGGACTACCAGCGGGCGGTGCGCGACGCGCGCGCGCGGCATGGCATCCGCCACGCCGCGCTGCTGCATGACTGCGGCCCGGTGGTGGTGCCCGAACACTCCCCGCCCGAGACGGCGGCGCGCTTCGCCCGCTGGATCGCCTCGCTCGGCGTCACCGCCGACCTGGTGCTGGCCGTGTCCGGGGCGACGGCGCACGACCTGGCACGGTTGCAGGAAGCCTGCCTGCCCGGCCTGCCGGCGGCCCCGGTCGCGCTGCTGCCCCTGGATGCGGCGCCGACGCCCGCCCCGCCCGCGGCGCCCCATGCCGGGGCGGTGGCGCTGGCGGGGGAGCCCTACATCCTGTTCGTCGCCACTGTGGAAAGCCGCAAGGACCACATCTTCGTCCTGAACGCCTGGGCGACGCTGCTGCGCCGGCGCGGGGGCGCCGTGCCGCGCCTGGTGCTGGTGGGGCGCGAGGGGTTCGGCGCCGGCCCGGCGCTGGCGCTGCTGGCGCGCGCGCCCGCCTTCGCAGGGCGCGTGGTGCGGCTGGACGACGTGCCGGACGGCGTGCTGGCCGGGCTGCTGCGGGGCGCGCTGTTCACGCTCTACAACTCCGCCCATGAGGGCTGGGGCCTGCCGGTGACCGAGGCGCTGGCGGCGGGCAAGGTGGTGGTGGCGCCCGGCCACAGCGGCCTGCTGGAATCGGGCGCCGGCCTCGCCCTGCATTTCGCCCCGGGCAGCGAGCCGGAATTCCTCGCCCTGGTCGAGCGGCTGGTGGACGACCCCGGCTTCCGCGCCGCGCAGGAGGCGCGGATCGCGGCCGGGCTGCGGCTGCGGAGCTGGCGCGACGTGTCGGACGCGCTGCTGCTCCGCCTCGCCTCCGCCGCGCCGGCCCGCGCCGCACCGGCCGCGCCGCCGCTGGCGCTGGTGCACCGGCTCGGCCTGGTCGGGCGGGCGCGGCCGGAACCGGCGATGGCCTGGGCCGACCTGCTGCGGGAAGGCCCCTCCTGGCACGCGCCGGAGGAGTGGGGCTGCTGGACACGGCCCGGCCGCGCCCTGCTGCGCCTGCCGCTCGACGTGGCGGAGGGCACGGCGCTGCGCCTGCATCTGGCGCTGCGCGGGGCGGAGGCGGCGCAGCGCGTGACGATCCGCGTGGATGGCGACGACCCGCTGGCGCTGGATGTGCCGGCCGGCGCCCGGCCTGTCGCGGCGGTGGAGGTGACCTCGGCCGGCCCGGCGCTGGAGATCGCGGTCGAGGCCCCGGCGGCAGAGCTGGGAGATGGGCGGCAGGCCGGCGTGGGCGTGGTGGCGCTGATGGCCTGCCGGGCGGGGGATGTGGCCGCGCGGCTCGACTTCCTGGAGCGGTTGCGCTTCGTCTGGCCCGAGCCGGCGTAGCGGGCGCCGCCCCTCCTACGGGAAGGGAGGGGCGGCCCGGGGCCCTGTCAATTCATGAAGACGCGCGCCGACAGCGCGCTCTGGAAGATCAGGCTCAGCAGGTCGCGGGCGATCTGGAAGTTCTTCGGGTCCAGCCGCGGCAGCGCGATCAGCTCGTCGCCCGGCGCGGGGCCTTCCTCCGGGTCCAGCACCAGCTCGCCGCTCGCGCGGCGGATCATGATCTGCGCGCTCTCGCCCCGTTCGGCGAAGCCGCCCGCGGCGGCGACGTAGTCGGGGATGCGCAGGTTCGGGCGCCACACCACCGCCTGCGGCGCGCGGACCTCGCCGCTGACCAGCACGGTCTGGACGCGTTCGGGGATGACGACGACGTCGCCGTCCTGCATCCGCACATCGGCGCAGCGCCCGGTGCGGTCGGTCACCACCAGCCGGCCCTCGGGCTGGGTGCGGCGGGCGCGCTGGATGTAGCTCGCGACCAGGTTCGCCTCCGAGGCGCGGATCTCCGCCACCCCCGTGGTCGGCGAGATGGCGAGGAACAACTGCCGCTCCAGCCGGTCCAGCGCCTCGTTGATGGTGCGCTGCTGCTGCGCGGCCAGGGTCGGGCGCAGCAGGAAGACGCCGCGCGTGTTCGCCAGCGCCGGGTCCACCGCCACATGGTCGAGCAGCGTGCAGAGCGAGGTGTCGCGGTCGGCGATCAGCACCGACGGCCCGATGCGGCTGCCCTCGATCGAGACGCGGACGGTCTGCGCCGGCGCGTCGGTGATGAAGCTCACCACGTCCTGGTCGAGCAGCTGGATGGCGCCGAGTTCGCGCACCGTGGCGTAGCGGGAGAAGGGCTGGCCGTTCCGCGTGCCGCGGATCACCGCGTTGGTGGCCGCCGGCAGGGGCGAGGCGAGGCGCAGCAGCTCCGCCCCCGGCATGGCGCGGCCGGACACCTCGAACAGGAAGTTGTTCCGCACCGCGCCGTCCACGCCGACCATCGCGCCCTGCGCCGCGACCACCAGCGTGTCGCCCTGCTGCAGCTGGACCTGCGGCAGTTCGCCGGTCAGCAGGAAGCGGTAGAGGTCGATCCGCGCCACCGCCCGCCCGCCGCGGTTCAGCGTGATGTCGCGGAAGGACCCGCGCCCGGGGTCGATGCCCCCCGCGCGCGACAGGAAGTCCAGCACGCTGTCGGCGGCGACGCCGATGTGGCGGCCGGGCTGGCGGACGAAGCCGGTGACGAAGACGCCGAGCTGCCCGGTGTTCAGCACGGTGGCGTAGACCTGCACCTGCTGGGAATAGACGCGCCGGACCTCCCCTTCCACCACGCGCTGGATGTCGCCCGCGCGGGTGCCGGCCAGGCGGATCGGGCCGACCTGGGGCAGGAAGACGTTGCCGTCGTTGTCCACGGCCGAGACGGTCGATCCCTCGACGAAGCCCCAGGTGGTGATGGACACGCGGTCCCCGGGCGCGAGGCGGTAGTTCGGGTTCGGCGTGTCGGTCGGCTGCGGCGCGCCGCGGGTGAACAGGCTGGCGCCGAAGACCGCGGTGGCGGGCCCGCCCGGCCGCGTCGGGTCGCCGATCGGGCCGAAGGCCACGGGCCCGCCCTCGGCCTGGGTGGCGGTGCCCGGCCGCACCTCCGTCGTCGGGTCGCCACGGTTCAGCAGCTGCGAGATCGCCCCCGCGCCGAGGCTGCCGGGCACGCCGCGCGGCAGGGCGGGGGGCGCGACCTGCGCCGCCGCGGGGGCGGCGAGGACGAGGACGAGGAGGAGGGCGATGGGCCGGAAGGGGATGTGCAGCATCTCAGCTCGCATGCTCGCGGGCACCGGCGACCAGCAGCCAGCAGATGCCGAACAGCACCGAGAGGCCGACCAGGACGGTGAGCGTGTTGAACAGGCCCTTGGGGTAGAGCGCGCGTTCGGGCAGGTGGGGTTCGGCGACGCGCATCAGGAAGACCTGCTGGCGCAGCGCGTCGGACCGCGCCTGTTCGAGCGACGCGGTGGCGGAGGCGAGCTGGCGGTCCGCGAATTCGCGTTCGAGCTGGAGCCGCTCATAGCCCGCGACCTGCTGGGTCAGCGCCTCGTCCCCGCGGGTGGTGCGGCCGCGCTCCACCGCGATCTGCGCCTGGAGCGCGGAGATGCGGTTGGTCAGCACCTGGATCTGCGGGTTGTCGGGCCGCATGAAGGCGCGGCGTTCCTGCAGCTCCGCCCGAGCCTGGGCCAGCGCGGCTTCCAGGCGGCTGATGGTCTCGAGCGCGGCGCCCGCGCTGCGGGTCGGGTCGAGCGCCTGCTCCCGCTCGCGGAAGGCGGCCAGCGCGTCCCGCGCGGCCAGCACGCGGGCCTCGGCCGTCGCGACATCCTGGCGGGCGACGCGCAGCTGGTCCTGGATGGACCGCTGGGAGAAGCGGTTCACCAGCTCCTCCGCCATCCGCAGCAGCTCCTGCGCCACCTGCTGCGCATCGGCGGGGCGGAAGGCCTGCACGCGCAGCGTGCTGACCCCCGTCTCGATGTCGTAGTCGAGCTTCACGCGGCGGCGGTAGTAGCGCAGCAGGCGTTCCGCCTCCGGCTCCTCCCACCACAGCATGGACAGCGGGTCGGCTTCCGGCCGGCGCCAGACGCCCACCAGGTCCAGCGTGCGGCGCAAGCCGGCCACCGCGTCGAAGCTGTCGACGAACTGCGCGACCGCCTGCGCCTCCTCGCCGCCCGGGCGCAGCGCGCCGGGAATGCCGCCGCCCATCATGCCCGCCAGCGCCCCCGCGCCCGACGAGGATGAGGAGGGGCCGCGGCCGCGCACCTGGAAGCGGGCCTCGGATTCGAAGAGGTCGGCCGCGACGGTGGCGTAGTAGGCGCCGACCAGCAGCGTGGGCAGCAGCACCAGCAGCGCGAACCAGCCGAGCGTGCCGAGCCGCCGCCGGCGCGGCCGCGGCGCCGCCAGCGGCACCGCGGCGGGCGCGGCCGGCATGGCGGGCGGGCCCGGGGCGGGCCCCGTCAGCGTGACGGGGCTCGCCGCGAGGGCCTCAGAGGGCCTCGTAGGTGGCGATAGCTTCATCAAGGTCCTCGAAGAAGGTCAGGGCGCCGTCGTTCAGCACCGCGGCCGTGCGGCAGAAGCTGCGGATATGCGCGGCGCTGTGGCTCACCATCACCACGGTCCGGCTGCGCAGCCGGTCGGACAGCGCCTGCCGCGCGCGGGCGACGAAGCGCTGGTCGCCGGCGCTGGTCGCCTCGTCGATCAGGTAGCAGTCGAAGTCGACCGCCAGCGACATGGCGAAGAGCAGCCGCCCCATCATGCCCGAGGAGTAGGTCTTGACCGGCATGTTGAGGTAGGGGCCCAGCTCGGCGAAGGTCTCGACGAAGTCCAGCACCTGGCGCACGGGCTGCGCGTAGATGCGCGCCACGAAGCGCGCATTGTCCGCGCCCGACATCGAGGCCTGCACGCCGATGCCGTTCGCCAGCGGCCAGGACACCGACATCCGCCGCTCGATCCTGCCGGAATTCGGGTACTCGACCCCGCCGAGCATCCGCATCAGCGTGGACTTGCCCGCGCCGTTCCGCCCGAGGATGCCGATGGCGTCGCCGCGGTTGATGACGCCCGACACCTCGTTCAGCACGAGCTTCTGCCGCCCGCCGCGCAGGGGGTAGTGCTTGCTGACGCGGTCCAGCAGGATCATCGCGCCCTCAGAATTCGAGCCGCGGGCGCACGGCGCGCAGCGCCGCCATGCCCAGCAGGTTCACCAGCGCGACGGCGCCCAGCACGTAGGGCACGTCGTAATAGGCCGGCAGCACGTCGCCGAACATGCCGTCCCGCACCATCTCGTGCAGGTTCGCCTGCGGGTTCCACAGCACCAGGGCGCGGAAGGACGGCGGCATGTGGTGCAGGGCGAAGAAGGCGCCGGACAACGGCAGGGACAGGTAGACCAGCGGGTGGATCATCCGCTCCGCCACGTCGGAGACCGAGGCGGCGGCCGCGGCGAGCATGCCGAGCCCGTGCGCGTAGAACACCAGCAGCACGATCCCCCCCGCCAGCGCCGGCAGGGACGGCGGCAGCGTCTCCATCACCAGCGCCGTGCCGACGACGATCGCCACCGTCACCGTCAGCACCGCGCCCGCTTCCAGCAGGTGCCGCGCCAGCACGATGTCGAACAGCCGGACCTGGCGGTGGTACATCAGCGTCATGTTGCTGTGGAAGGCGCTCGGCGCGCGGCTGATGATGGCGCGGAAGGCGAAGAAGGGCGTGTAGCCGATGAGGTAGAACAGGAAGACCGGGATGCCCGCGCCCTTCCGGTGGTCGGCCAGCCAGTGCAGCAGGCCGATCGCGGAGGCAAGCATCAGCGGCTCGACGAACAGCCAGAGGAAGCCGATCTGGCTGCGCCCGAAGCGCGTCTGCAGCTCGCGCAGGACCAGCGCGTGGATCACGCGGCCCTGCACCACGAAGCCGTGCAGCAGACCGGGCGTGCCGGCGGGGTCCTCGGCGGCCCCGGGCCCGGCGGTGGTGCTCACGGCCTGGTCGCGCCGCCGCCGCGCAGCAGCGGGCGCGCCTCCGCCCAGCCGCCCTCGGCGGCGCAGACGATGCGCGCGCGTTCCGCCAGGCCGGCGGCCACCCGCACCTCGCGGCATTCGCGCCCGTTGGCGGAGTGGTAGGCGCGCACCAGCCGCACCGTCGCCGCCTGCCCGCCCGGCAGCGTCACCCGGTCCGAGGTGCCGGGCTGCGCGCGCGCGGCGAAGGCCACCACCGGGTCGCCCGGCACTGCCGGCACCGCCGCGGCCGCCGCGGGGTCCGCCGCGCCGCGCCCGCCGAAGGGCCAGAACGAGGCCTGCTGCCCCCGCGCGCAGGCGCCGAGGAGGGCAAGGGCGAACAGGGCGGTGGCGGGGCGGAGAAGCCGGGCATGCGGAAAGGGCGACGCGCCGCCGCGATGCGGTCCGGTGGGCTCGATCATGCCCCGACACTAGCCGATGCGGCGGCGGCAGGCAAAACGCAAAGCCATTGCGGAACGGGGCCGCATGGCTGCGACGCCGGCCGCGGGGCTGGTAGGATGCGGGCGTGCCGCAGCCGCCCGCTTCCTCCGCCACCACCCCGGGGCCCTTCCGCCCGCCCCGCCTCGGCGGGCGGGAGGTGGCGGTCGCGCTCGTCCACGGGCCGGGGCCGGACCCGGTGGGCGCCGCGCTCGCCACGCCGCCCCCGCGGCCCGACCTGGCGCTGGCGCGCGAG
>NZ_JBNXUO010000056.1:0-17591 GCF_050563535.1 Falsiroseomonas sp. CW058 | reverse complement strand
ACCTGCGACGCAGGGATAACATATACAAAATACGATTATTGCTCGCCTGACCTGAGAGGATCGCATCGAGGAAACCCGGCCGGCCAGTGCCTTGGGAACCGTGCCGTACCCCGCGTGACAGCCTCGCCCGGTGCGCGCCACCGGCAGCGGGGCGCAGGGCGGCCGGACCAGCGTGGCTGCCCAGCGGCGTCGTCCCGTCCCGGGCACTTCCTTCGGCCGTCCCCGCATTCGCGGAACTGCTCGCCTTCGTCCACCCCACCTGGCGTCATGCGGAGTGTCGAAGAATGTATTCCCCGGACAGCGAAACCACACCGCTGCGCGTTCTCCTGATCGACGATCATCCGTTGCGCCGGGCCAGCCTTCAACGTTTCCTGCAGGACCTGCCGAAGGACTGGGGCGGCGGCTTCGACATCCTGAGCATGGCGCCGACATCGCCCCTGCCCCTCGACCAGCCGCCGGCCTCGCTGCTGCTGCTGAGCATCGGGGGCGCCTCGGCCGCGGCCAGCGCGGATGCGGTGCAGGACACGCTGCGGCGCGCGGGCGACATCCCGGTGGTGGTGCTGGCGGACCAGGACCCGCCGGAGGATGTGGTCGCCGCCTTCTCCATCGGGGTGCGCGGCTTCATCACGACGCGGATCGAGCCGCGCGTCATGTGCGGCGCGCTGCGCTTCATCGCGGGGGGCGGCACCGTCTTCCCGCCGGCCGCCCTGCTGGCGGACCGCGGCGAGCATCCCGACCGCCACGGAGCGGTCGGTGCGCCAAGGACGGGCCTGGATGCGCTGACGGGCCGGCAGCGCGACGTGCTGCGGCTGCTCGGCCACGGCTATTCCAACAAGCGCATCGCGATCGACCTGCGCATGTGCGAATCGACGGTGAAGGTCCATGTCCGGCAGATCATGCGCAAGCTGAAGGCGTCGAACCGCACCCAGGCCGCCCTGCATGCGCTGGAGCTGACGCGCGAGACGGCCGAGATCGCATCCGTGCCGGCGCCGGCCGAACTGCCGGACAAGCCGCCCGCGCGCAGCCTGGACCGCCTGGCCGTCGCGATCTAGCCCGCGATCGTCCCCAGTGCGCACGCCGCAGGCGGGCATACGCAGGGCGTGAATCGCGGGCGCGGCGGACCAGCCGCCCGGCCGGAGGATTCCTGCGCGCTCCACGAGGTCTGCGCACGCCGCTGCAGGTCGCGGCGTGCCCGCGCGAAGCCGGTTCCTTCTTTGCGCACCCGCGACATCGGGATCAGCCGATCGCGCGCGGGGGGATACACCCAACGATCCGCCTCGGCGCTGCCTGCGCGAATGTGCATGATGCGGTGCAACGTCCTCCTGAGGTGCATTCACCCTCAGCGCCGGCGGCACCCGCCAGGGTTGTGATAGATTCCGCGCATGAAGTCCCGGGACGTTCGGTCGGCATGGCGCGGCATCGCGCCGCGGCCGCCCGGCGCGGGACGCAGCCGCAGCCCGTATGGGGGGGCCGTGCAACCAACCTCCGCCGTGGCGAGGAGCCCTTGCGTCCTCGTCGTCTGCTTCCAGCCGCTCCGCGCCGCCAGCCTGGTCGCGCTGCTGCGTGACTGGGCCGATGCGGGGCGCATGACCCTCAGCCCCGCGCGCCCTGCCGCCGCGCGGGAGGCGCTGGACGAGGCCGGCGGCTGTGCGCTGGCGATCCTCGACATCGGCTCGGCGTCGCTGGGCGATGTGGTGGCGGCAGGCTGGCTGCAGGGCGTCCTGCAGGCCGCCGACGCGGCCCCCGTTGCGGTCATCGCCGACACCGAGCAGCCGGAGGAGATCCTGGCCGCCGTCCGCGCCGGCGCGCGCGGCTTCATCCCGACCAGCACCGCGCCGGAGATCGCGTTGCGCGCCTTCTCCTTCATCATCGGCGGCGGGTCCTTCTTCCCGCCCGGCGCGCTGCTGGAACGCTTCCGGCCGCGCGCGATGCGCGCCGGGCCGGACCGCGCCGTGCCGCAGGACCGCCGCCTGCCGCGCAACGTGCTGAGCGAGCAGTAAAGGGCGGTGCTGGTGCATCTGCGCGCGGGGCGGTCGAACAAGGGGATCGCGCGGCTGCTCGGCCTGCGCGAATCCACCGTGAAGGCGCAGGTCCGGCAGATCATGAAGAAGCTCGGCGCCGCCAACCGCACCCAGGCGGTGCTCGTCGGGCTCGGGCAGGAGGTGGAGCCCGCGAATGACCGCGCGCCCGCGCCGGTGCAGCTGCTGCGCTGCGTGATATGATACTCGGCTCATGAAGTGCTGACGCACTTCATGCTTCCGACGCCAGCGCGCCTCCGCGCTCGGCTTCGCCGCACTTGCGGCGGCGCCCGTTCGGGCGCTCGGCCCGCTTCGCGGGCCGCAGGTCGGGACTTCGTGGGCCGGGTGTGACGCCGTCCTTCCGGCCCGGCCGCGCGGGCGGCGATGCGGGGCGCTACACCTCGCGGAAGCTGCGGCGGAAGGCGTCGCGCAGGGGCTCGATCAGGTAGTCCATCATCGTCCGCTCCCGGCGGACGATCAGCACCTCGGCCGGCATGCCGGGCACCAGTTCCACCTCCCGCCCGAGGCTGGCCAGCGCCTCGCGCGTCACCTCGACCCGCGCGAGGTAGTAGGGCTGGCGCGTCGAATCATCCGTCAGGCGGTCGGCCGAGACGGAGCGGACCGTGCCCTCGATCCGCGGCAGGTTGCGGCCGGCGAAGGCGGTGAAGCGGACCTGCGCCTGCATGCCGTTGCGCACCACGTCGACATCGGTCGGCGCGACGCGCGCATCCACCAGCAGCTTCTCCTCGGCCGGCACGATGTCGAGGATCGCCTCCCCCGGCCGCACGACGCCATCGACCGTGCGGAAGCGCATGCCGACCACCGTGCCGGGGACCGGCGCGGTCACCACCGTGCGCGTCAGCACGTCGCGGCTGGCGTTCAGCCGTTCCGTCACCCCCGCCAGCTCCGCCCGCACCTGGTCGAGCTGCTGGGACACCTGGTCGGCGCGCTCGGCGTCGAGGCCGAGGATCTGCATCTCCGCCTCGCCGATCTGCTGCTGGGTGCGCGCGACGGTGCCCTGGTACTCGCCGCGCCGCCCCTCGATCTCGGCCTGGACGCGACGCAGGCGCAGCACCTCCGGCCGCGGCACCAGGCCGCGGCGCAGCAGCGTCTCCTTCCCGCGCAGCTCGTCGGCGATGAGGGAGAGCTGCTCCGTCGCGCTGGCGATCTGCGCCTCCGCGCCGCGGATCTGCTCGCGCGACTGCTCGATGCGCTGGCGCAGCACGGCGCGCTTGCTCTCATGCGCGGCGCGGCGCGTCTCGAACAGGGAACGCTGGGCCTGGACGATCAGCGCCAGCTCGCGGTCGGACAGCGCCGTCAGCACGTCGTCCGGCAGGTCGATCGCCATGAGTCCCGCCTGTTCGGCCCGCAGCCGTGCCTGCATGGCGCGCAGCGTCACGTACTGGTTCTGCAGCGCGTTGAAGGCGGCGCGCGCCTGCACGCTTTCCAGCACCACCAGCGGCTGGCCGGCCAGCACGCGGTCGCCGTCGCGCACGGCGAGGCTCGCGATGATGCCGCCTTCCAGGTGCTGCACCGTGCGCCGGCTGCCATCCGGGCTGACCACACCCGGCGCCACCGCCCCGCCGGCGATCGGCACCGTGACCGCCCAGGCGGTGAAGCCGCCGAGGAAGACGGTCATCAGCCCCATCCCGATGCGGAAAGGCCGCCGCACCGTCCGCCGCAGCGCCGCGGCGTCGAGCCCGAGATCGAGCGGCGCGACCGGCCGTTCCGGGCGGATCTCCAGCGGCATGCCGGCCTGGCCGTTCATGGCGTGCCCCCCGCCTGCGCCGCGCCCGCGGCGCCGGCCTCCTCCCGCACAGGCGGGGCATCCGCCGCGCGGCCGACCGCCGCGCTTTCCGCCGCGCGGCCGACCGCCGCGACGCGCATGACCTTCAGCACCTCGTCGCGCGTGCCAAAGCGTTCCACCCGCCCATCCTTGAGGACGAGGATGCGGTCCGCCTGCGCGATGGTGGAAGGGCGGTGGCCGACGATCAGCAGCGTCGCGCCGCGGCCCTTCATCGCCTCGATCGCGGCGGACAGCGCGGCCTCCCCCGCCTGGTCCAGATTGGCGTTCGGCTCGTCCAGCACGATCAGCCGCGGCACGCCGTAGAGCGCGCGCGCAAGCCCGATCCGCTGCCGCTGCCCGCCCGAGAGCCTCGCCCCGCCCTCGCCGATCTGCGTGTCGTAGCCCTGCGGCAGGCGCTGGATCATCTCATGCGCATGCGCGAGCCGCGCGGCTTCCGCCACCGCCGCGTCGTCGACCGTGCCCATGCGGGCGATGTTCTCCCGCACCGTGCCGGCGAACAGCTCCACGTCCTGCGGCAGGTAGCCGACATAGCGGCCGAGCTGCTCCGGCTCCCAGTGGCGGATCTCGGACCCGTCAAGCCGCACCTCGCCCGAGGACGGGTCGAGGATGCCGGTGATGAGGCGGCAGAGCGTGCTCTTGCCACCCGCCGAGGGGCCGATCACCGCCACCGCCTCGCCGGGACTGGCGCGGAAGGTGACGCCCTGGAGGATCGGCCCGCGCCCGCCCGCGGCGTTGTAGGTGACGCGGTCGAGCGTCAGCGCGCCGGCGGGGGAGGGGAGGCGCATGCGTTCCGGCGGCGGCGGCATCGCCTGGAGCTTGGACTGCAGCCGCCCCCAGGCGACCCGTGCGAGGCCGAGGCCGCGCAGCGCGCCGATCGCGCCCTCGACCGGCGCGAGCGCGCGGCCGAGCAGGATGGAGGAGGCGATCATCACGCCCCCCGTCGCCTCGCCGAGGAGGACCAGGTAGGCACCGAGGCCGAGCACCGCGGACTGGACGAAGATGCGCAGGAACTTCGCCAGGCCGAGCAGCATCGCGCCGCGTTCCGCGCCGCGGCACTGCGCCTCGATCCCGGCGGCGCTGACGCGCTCCCAGCGCACCAGCAGCGCCGGCAGCATGCCCATGGCGCGCACCGCCTCGGCGTTGCGGATCGTCGCCTCGGCCTGCTGGGTGGCAACGATCTGCGCCATGGCGCCGCTGAGGCTCGCGCCGCGCGTCACCCATTCATGCGCGAGGCCGAGCAGCAGCAGCAGCACGGCGGAGCCGACGGCGAGCATGCCGAGCCAGGGATGCAGGATCCAGATGAGCACGAGGAAGGCCGGCGTCCACGGCGCGTCGAACAGCGCCGGCACGGCCGCGGAGGAGACGAAGGCCTGCACCTGCTGGAGGTCCCGCAGCGGCTGCGCGCCGGCGGTGTCGCCATGCAGCCGGGCCCGCACGCTGGCGCCGAGCAGCGGCGGCCCCAGCCTCTCGCCGAGCCAGGCGGCGGTGCGCGCCAGGATCGCCCCGCGCAGCGCGTCGATCAGGCCGAAGACCAGCAGCGCGCCGCAGGTCAGCAGCGTCAGCAGCACCAGCGTCTCGACCCGGCCGGTGACCATGACGCGGTCGTAGACCTGGAGCATGTAGAGCGGCGAGGCGAGCAGCAGCAGGTTCGCGCCGAGGCTGAACAGCAGCAGCGACCCGGCATTGGCGCGGCAGGCCGCCAATGCCCGGTCCAGCTCCGTCTTCCGTCGTCGCCCGGCGGGCGGCGCGATCGAGACCATCGCCCCCGCCCTTCAGACCACGCCGATGAAGTCGCTCTGCGCCAGGACGGTGGTGCCGAAGACGAGGAAGTTCATCTCGGCGGTGCCCGGCACGGTGTCGGTGTTGACCTGCACCAGGGTCGCGCCGAGCGCCGCCTGCGGCGTGTAGCGCACCGAGAAGGTGTTCGCGAGGAAGGCACCCGTCCCGGCCCATCCGAGGTTGGCGACGCCGAGGCCCGCGGCGATCGGCGAGAGGTCGAGCCGGTCGGCGCCGCGCACGAAGTCCTCCACCCGGTCCACCGTGGTGGTGCTGATCGGACCGGAGGCCGCGCCCTCGGAGGGAGCGAGCCAGCGGAAGGTGTCGGCATCGGCGCCGCCGAACATCGAATCGATGCCGGTGCCTCCGATCAGGATGTCGCCGCCGTTCCCGCCCTCCAACCGGTCGTTGCCGCCGCCGCCGACCAGCAGGTCCGCCCCGTCCAGCCCGCGCAGCGTGTCGGCGCCGCCATTCCCCTGAAGGCTGTTCGTGGCGGCGTTCCCGATGAACAGGTCGTTGAGGTTCGAGCCGAGGAAGGTCTCGATCGAGATGTAGACGTCGCCCGCCGCATCCCCGGCATTCGCCACCGAGCCGTCGAGGGCGACGGTCACGCCGGCGGTCGAGTTCTCGAAGGTGGCGATGTCGCTGCCGGCGCCGCCGTCGAGCGTGTCCGCCCCGCCGCGGCCCTCCAGCCGGTCGTTGCCAAGGCCGCCTTCGAGCAGGTTGTCGAAGTTGACGCCGGGCACGGTCGTGGTGCTGGAGCCGACGAGCGTGTCGCCGAAATCGCTGCCGCGCAGGTTCTCGGTGGTGGAGAAGACGGTGTCGTTCTGCGCCTCGCCGGCGACGGTGCTGGAC
Source organism: Falsiroseomonas sp. CW058 (assembly GCF_050563535.1). NCBI lineage: Bacteria > Pseudomonadati > Pseudomonadota > Alphaproteobacteria > Acetobacterales > Roseomonadaceae > Falsiroseomonas > Falsiroseomonas sp. CW058. The sequence goes on along the minus strand of NZ_JBNXUO010000056.1, from coordinate 11,135 downwards.
ACGGTGCCGCCGATCACCACGAACACCGCGCCGGCCGCGGCGGCATAGGTCGCGGTGTCGGTGCCGAGGCCGCCGTCGATCACGTCGCCGCCGAGGCCTCCCACCAGGATGTCGTCGCCCGCGAAGCCGAGCAGCGTGTCGTTGCCGTCCCGCCCCGCCAGGCTGTCCGCGCCGCCGTTGCCGTCCAGCCGGTTCCCGCCGGCATCGCCTTCCAGCGTGTCGGCCTGTTCGGAGCCGCCGAGGTTCTCGATGCTCTCCAGCGTGTCGCCCGCCGCCTGGTCGCCGGCATTCGCCGCCGCATCGGTCAGCGACACGACGACGCCGGTGGCGGATGTGGCGTAGAGCGCGATGTCGCTGCCCGCGCCGCCGCGCAGCAGGTCCGCGCCGAGCCCGCCGAACAGGTTGTCGTTGCCGTCACGCCCGTCCAGCAGGTCGTCGCCGCCTTCGCCCTGAAGCAGGTTCGCCGCGGCATCGCCCAGCAGCGTGTCGCCGGAGGCGGAGCCGACGAGGTTTTCGACCCCCACCAGCGTGTCGCCGCCGACCGTGTCGGCCGCCTCGCCGTCGATGTTGGGCAGCGAGCCGTCGAGCGCGATGGTGACGGCGCCGGGCGCGCCGGCGTAGAGCGCGGTGTCGACCCCCGCGCCGCCGACGAGCGAATCGCCCCCCGCGCCGCCGGTCAGCAGGTCCGACCCATCGCCGCCATCCAGCGTGTCGCGGCCGGTGCCACCCAGCAGCTGGTCGATACCGGCGCCGCCGAGCAGCAGGTTGGCCGCCGCGCTGCCGATCAGCGTGTCGTCGAAGGCGCTGCCGACCACGCCCTCGAAGCCGCCCACCGTGTCGCCCGCCGCCCAGCCGCCGGCCTCTCCCAGCTCGGTCGAGAGGTTGAGCGAGATGGCGGCGGCGGCATCGGCGTAGTCCACCATGTCGAAGCCGTTGCTGCCCTGCATGCTGTCGATGCCGGCGCCGCCGCGGATCGTGTCCGCGTCGGAGCCGCCGACCAGGCTGTCGTTGCCCGCGCCGCCATGGATGAGGTTGTTGCCGTCCCCCGCCGTCACCAGGTCGTCGCCGTCGCCGGCCAGGATGCTGTCGGCGCCGAAATTGCCGGTCAGAAGGTCGTTGCCCGCGCCGCCCAGCAGCGTGTCGTCGCCGAAGCCGCCGACCAGGCTGTCGTCGCCGCTGCCGCCGAGCAGCAGGTCGTTGCCGTTGCCGCCGTCCAGCACGTCGTTGCCGCCGCCGGGACCGTCCGCGCCGTCGGGGATGCCGTCGGCGTCGTCGTCGTCCGGCACGCCGTTGCCGTCCGCATCCGCCATGTCGTCGCCGAGGATGGTGTCGTTGCCGTCGAGGCCGCGCAGGATGTCGGCGCCGCCGCGGCCGATCAGGCGGTTGGCCGCGTTGTTGCCGGCGAGGTTGTCGCCGAAGGCGGAGCCCGCGAGGTTCTCGATGCCGAACAGGCTGTCGCCCTGCGCGTGGCCGCCGAGGCCGCGCGTGACGGCGTTGGCGAGGGTGGAGAGCAGGATGGTGACGGCGGCGTTCGAGGCGGCGTAGTCGGCGGTGTCGCTGCCGTCGCCGCCGTTCAGCGAATCCGCGCCGGCGCCGCCGATCAGCATGTCCGCGCCGCCGCCGGCCGAGAGCGTGTCGTTGCCGGTGCCGCCATCGAGGATGTCGTCGCTGCCGGCTGCGAACAGGCGGTCGTTCCCGTCCTCGCCCTGCAGCCGGTCGGAGCCGGTGGTGCCGGACTGGATGGTGAGGATGTCGTTGCCTGCGCCCCCGAGGACGTCCCACCGGTCGTTGGTCGCGGCGGTGAAGGTGTCGGCGCCGGCGCCGAGGATGGTCGAGCGGTTGTAGCTGCGCGGCAGTGTCGCCATGGCCGTTGCCCTCTCCTTCTGCGATGGCTCGTGCAGCCGATCCGTGGCGCAGGTTACGGAGCGGGCCCGTGGTGCGGCAGTGGCGCGGTCGGGGTAGGACCGTTGGGCTTAGGGGGTGCCGCCTTCCGGGGCAGGGCGCGGCGGGGTTCCGCCGAAGGGCGGTGCGTGGTCCCCCGACTGAAAAGGCCCGGGGCTTGCGCCCCGGGCCCTCCGTCCGGCGAGGCCGGCCGCGTCAGCCGACGACGATCACGCCCGACGAGGTGAAGGCCGAGTACTGGTCCTCCACCGCGAAGGCCAGGATGCTCACGTTCACCAGCGTGTCCTCGCCGAAGGCCTGGGCGTCCACGTTGAACACCACGCTGTTGCCGTCCACCGACGGCTCCCAGCAGATGTCCTCGCTGATGTCCACGTGGTCGCTGAAGGAGTTGTCCGTCTCGATGCTGACATCGACCCAGGCTTCGGTGTCGTAGATGACTTCCAGGTCGTCCAGGTCGAGGTCGGAGTCGTGGTTGTTGTTGCGGCTCATGGTGCCTGTCCTCTCTCCCGAGGGTGCGTCGGCGGCGTGCCGACAGGCCGGACGCTACGGGCCGCGCGGCGCGGCGGGCAAAGCGGCAATCGGCTTAGACGACGAAGTGCGAAGGCGCGCCGGATGGGCGATGCGCCGCGCCCCGCCATCCGCCGATCTGCGCCGAGGGATGAGGCGCCGTGCGCTACGCCTTCCGGCGCGACCGCGCCGGGGGGAGGAGGCGGCGCGGCGCGGGAATGCGAAAGGCGCCGCGGCAGGGTGCCGCGGCGCCTTCGACGGGATGGCCCGGAGGAATGGGTCCGCCCGGCTCAGCCGACGCCCGCATGGACCGCGCCGCTGACCTGCGACAGCGCGTCCTCGACCACCAGGGCGGATATGTCGACCACCACCACCGTGTCGTGCCCGTAGGCCACGGCGTCGATCTCGAACCAGGCGGAGTTGCCGTCGAGGTAGGGGCCGTCCGGATCGTCGCCGCAGCCGCAACCGGGGTCGTGCTCGTGCGTCCATGCCCAGTCGCCGGGATCGGGGCCGAAGTCGTCGATGCCGTAGATCGCGGCCGGCCCGTCCGGGTCGTCGCCGATCCCAGCGACGACGGGGGTGATGTCGTCGAGGCCGGCGATCACGTACACGGCCTCGGCCGATTCGGACTCCCAGATGCTGAGGCCGGGTTCCTGCCGGAAGGTGGTGCTGTCGTAGTCCAGGAAGAAGCCGTGGCCGCTGACCTCGCCGAGGCCGACGAAGGCGCTGGCCGAGGCGAAGGCCGTGCCGCCGCCGGTCGACATGGCGCTGGCCTGCATCGTGGCCGAGGCGACCGCCCCGCCCACCGCGCCGTCGCCGTCGACGCGCACCGTGACCGCCGCGCTGGCGGAGGTCGCCCCGCCGAAGGCCACCGCGCTGCCGCCCGCCTGCGCCGAGATGCCCGGACCCGCGCCGGCGTCGATCTCCCCGATGCCGACGAGGAGGTCGGATTCGGTGACGTAGACCGACATGCCCTCCGGCTCATCCGCGCCCTGGACGATGGAGGCGTCCCAGCGGAAGCCCGACATGAACGAGACCCTGGTGGCCATGATGCCCGCCCGCCCGATGATGCGAGGCGAGTGTAGCGCCGGGCGCGCGGAAGGCGGGCGGCGACGAAGGGAGCAGCCGGAAGGTCATGCGGCGGAGGGCCGGGTGCTACGCCTTCCGCGCGGATGCCTCGGCCATACTGCGGTGGCGCGCGCGCCTTCCGCGCCCTGGCCAGCCTCACGCGATCAGCGACAGCATGTCGGCGACGCCGAAGGTCATCGTGCGTTCGGCGTAGGCGGCATCCCCGTCCGAACCGTGGAACACCTGCTGCAGCAGCGGCAGGGCCGCCGCGTCGTTCAGCAGGCCGGCGCGGGTGGCGGCGAAGGCGGGGTTGAGCACGAAGAAATCCGTGAGCGTCAGACGGGAGGCGGGCTGGCCGTCGAGCATCGTCACGACCAGGTCCCTTCCCGCGCGCTGCAGCGTCACGTCCTGGCCGTTGCGGGCCGCAAGCGCGGCCGCGCCTTCCCAGTCCCCGTCGCCGACCACGAGGCGGTCCCCCTCGGCCAGGCGGAAGTCCCGCACCGTGTCGCGACCGAAGGCGCCGGCGAGCACGTACCAGTCCGCGCCGCCGCCGCCCGTGAACAGGTCGTTCCCGTCGCCGGCGCGGTTGCCGTCGCCGAGCAGGAAGGTGTCGTCGCCGCCGCCTCCTTCCACCGTGTCGTTGCCGCGGCCGGCGCGGATGGCGTCGGCGCCGCCGCCGCCGGTGATGCGGTCGTTGCCGTCGCCGCCGTCGCCGATGTTGCGTCCGTCGCCGAGAAGCAGCACGTCGTTGCCGTCGCCGCCGAACAGCCAGTCATCCCCCGCCAGGCCCTGGAGGCTGTCATTCCCGGCATTGCCGAAGGCGGTGTTGTCGCCCTGGCCGGCCAGGATGGTGTCGTTGCCGAACCCGCCGAAGGCCCAGTCATCCCCCGCGCCGAACAGCATCCTGTCCGACCGCACCCCGCCCATCCGCACCTCGTCGGGCACCGCGGAGGGACTGCCATTCGCCTGCGCGGCGGCGAGGATGCTGACGGAGGAGAGGCGGTCCTCGACCGCGATGGCCTCGACCTGCACGTCGACCAGCGTGTTTTCGCCGAAGGCCGCGATGTCGGTGGTGAAGCTGGCCAGATTGCCGCCTGGCGGCGCCACGCGCACCGGCGCCTCGTTCTCCAGGTGATGGATGGCGATCGGGCCGGCCGAGGGCTGCCAGCCATCGATGTCGACCGCGAGGAAGACGGTCGTGCTCTGCTCCGTCCACCAGGCTTGGCCCGCGAAGGTGCCGCTGCCCGAGGCCTGGGTGGTGCGCGACAGGGCGAGGTCGGCGCCCGCGACCTCGACGCCGGTCGCGGCGGTGGCGAAGGCTGAGGCCGGGTCGGAGGCGGTGGCGGTGGCGGTCGCGGTGCCGAAGGCCAGCGTCACCGCGCCGCGGTCGATGACCGTCGCGGAAACATGGCCGGCGGCGAGCGTGTTCTCGCCGGTCGCGGTGCCGGTGGCGGTGGCGAGGACCGACATGGGCGCGTCGCCGGGTTCCGGCTTCAGCAGCGCGAAGGGCGGGTCGGGGTGGCGGGACAGGTCCTCCCGCTCCAGCCCGCGCCCTGGCTCCCCCGCACGGTTCGGGGGGCCTCCGAAGGCGTAGGGCCGGCCGCCGGACGTGAGTGCTCTGGTCGACATCGACATCCTCCGAAATCGGCAAGCGCATGGCCTTCGTAACGGATCGGATGGGGTGCGGCGGGAGCGCATGGAGCGTACGCCCGGCCGAGGATGGCCTGCGCGAAAGGGTAATGACCGTCCTGGGAAGGGGGCTCCACCCAACCTGTCCGTCGGCGGGACAGGGGCGGGCCGGCATGGTTGCGCCACCATCCGCCTGCCGTGCATGCTGCCCCCGGCCGAACCGCGCCGCGCAGGACCCGCCATGACGCAACCGCCCTTCGACCCGTTCTCGACGCTCGGTCGCCGCCTGCATGTCGAGGAACGGGCCGACCTGCTGGTGGTCGGCGCGGGCGCGGCCGGGCTGGCCGCCGCGCTGGAAGGGCGGCGTCAGGGCCGCGGCGTGATGCTGGTGGATGAGAACCCGATCCCGCCTGCGACGATGGGCGACGACATCCCCCTGATGTTCGGCGGCTGCATGGCGGGTGCGGTGCGCAACCGCAACGCCATGCTGGAAGCCGTGCTGGCCGGCAACCCGCGTCTGGTGGAGGCGGTCGATGCCGGGGTGGACCTTCGCCTCGGCACCGTATGCTGGGGCATCCACGGCAATGCCGCCGATGTCGGCTGGCTGCCGGGGCTGCTGGCCGGGCTGGCGGAGGACGGGCGGTCCTGGATCGTGCAGGCGCGGCAGGTGGTGGTCGCGGCCGGGCGGCGGGACATGGGGCTCGCTTTCGCGGGCTGGGACCTGCCGGGCGTCACCGGCATGGCTGCGGCGCTTCGGCTCGCCACCGCCTACGGCGCGCTGGATGCCCGGCGGGCGCTGGTGCTCGGCACCTCGGCCGAGGCGCTGTCCGGCGCGCTCGCGCTGCGGGAGGCAGGGGTGGAGGTCGCCGGGCTGGTGGAGGCGGGGGCGGAGCCGGTCGGGCCCGCCGCGCTGCTGGCCGAGGTCGCGGCGGCCGGCATCCCGCTGTTCCGCGGCATGGTCCCGCGCCGCGCGGAAGGGCGGGGGCGGGTGGAGGAGGTGGTGCTGGTGCCCGCCGGGCCGCCGGCCGGGCCGCGCGCGGAGACGCGCATCGCCTGCGACACGGTGGTGCTGGCCATCGGCGCCGTGCCGGTGATCGAACTGCTCGGCGCCGCCGGGTGCCGCCTGCGGCACGACGGCGCGCGGGGCGGGCATGTCCCGGTGCTCGATGCCCTGATGCGCAGCAGCGTCCCGGGGCTTTCCGCGGCCGGCGACTGCGCCGGCACATGGGAGGCGAAGAGCCTCTCTCCCGCCATCGCGGAGGAGGAGGGCCGCCGCGCCGCCTCGGCCGCCGCTGCGGGCGACCCTGCCGCCGGGCTGCGCGATGCGGACCCTGGCGGCGGATTGCGCGACGAGGGCGCGTATCGCCTGGGCTGGGTGCGCGCGGCGCTGCTCGCGGCGGAAGGCGAGCCGCATGTGTGCCGCTGCGAGGAGGTGACCGCGCGGGAGATCCTGGAAGTGCGGCCGCCCCGCTACCTCGCCCCAGGGTCGCGCCGGCAGAATGCGCGCGACCTGGCGAGCCTGCTTGGCGAGGGGCCGCCGCATCCGGACCAGGTGAAGCGCCTGACGCGCGCCGGCATGGGCGTCTGCCAGGGCCGCCGCTGCCGCGAGCAGGTGGCGGCGCTGATGGCGCTGCAATCCGGCTGCGACCCGGGGGAGGTGCCGCTCGCGACCTACCGCGCGCCGGTCCGCCCGCTGCCGCTCTCCACCCTCGCGGACCGGCAGGAGGACCCGGCGATGGCGCGCCACTGGGACACCTGGTTCGGCATGCCGCTGCAATTCGCCCCGGTCTGGAAGCAGCCCGCGCGCTATGTCGCGGCCGCGTCCGGCCCCGCGCGTCCGGCGAGCGAGTGAGCGCCATGGATGGGGCGAAGGGCGCGGCGGTCATCGTCGTGGGCGGCGGCGTGTCCGGCCTGAGCGCCGCCTGGTGGCTGGCGCGCGAAGGCGTGGACGTGCTGGTGGTGGAGAAGGGCATCGTCGGGTGGGAGGCGTCGGGCCGCAACGGCGGCGGCTGTTCGCACCACTTCAGCCCGCTGTTCCACGAGGAGCAGCGGCTCTGGCCGATGATGGACGAGCTGCTGGGCTACCCGACGGAATGGCAGGCCGAGCGCATCCGCGTCGCCATGGATGCCGCGCAGATGGAGCTCTACGCCCAGGCGGTGGAGAATGCGCGCGGCCAGGGCTTCGTGGTGGAGGTGCTGGACACGGCGCAGCTGCGCGACGCCGTGCCCCTCGTCTCGCCCGCGGCGGTGGGCGGCTACCACTACCGCTTCGGCGGGCACGCGAACCCGCACCGCACCGCGCAGGCCTATGCCTGGGCCCTGCAGGACCATGGCGGGCGGCTGATGCAGCACACCACGGTGCGCGGGCTGACCATGGCCGGCGGGCGGGTCAGCGGCGTCTCGACCGATCGCGGGGAGCTGGGCTGCGACGTGGTGGTGCTGGCGGCCGGGCTGCAGACCACGCGGCTGGCCCGCGGCATCGGGCTGGAGGTGCCGACCGTCGCGGCACGGGCCGAGATCCTGGTGACGGAGCCGCTGCCGCCGATGCCGCTCGGCGGCGTGGACGGCAACGGGCTCTACGGGCGGCAGACGCTGCGCGGCAACCTCGCCTATGGCGGCGGGCCGCATGAATGGATCGACACGCCGTCCGCCGCGCCGGCCAACAGCTCCACCCCGCTGGCGCGCAACATCGCCCGGCGCCTGGCGGAGCTGTTCCCGGCGGCGGCGCATGCGCGGGTGCTGCGCAGCTGGGCGGGCACGGTGGAGAACACGCCGGATGGCCGGCCGGTGATCGACCGACCGGCGCATCCCGGCAATGCGGTGATCGTCACCCTGTCGAGCGTGGGCTTCGGCCTGTCGCCGGCGACCGGCCATGCGGTGCGGGACTTGGTGCTGGACGGCGCCTGCGGCTTCGCCGACCTGTCCACCCTTTCGCTTGCGCGCTTCGCGGAGCTGGAGCCCGACTGGCGCGAGATCCAGGGATGGGTCCCGGCGCCCCGGCCGGACGCGGCGGCAGGAGCGTGACCGCGCGGCGGCGCCGCAGGATGCGCGCCGGCCGGGCAGGGGGCAGTGCCTTGCCGCGACCGGCTGCGACATTTGTCGCGGCGGGGGCTTGCCGGATGGGCTCGCGGGGCGGTTCCATGGGCCCCATGCAGCATCCAGCGCAGGACAGGGCCTGATGGCCGGGTATTCGGGGCTCCGCATCCTCTCCGAAGGGCTGCGCGGCAATCGCGGCTGGAAGCCGGCCTGGCGGAAGCCGGCGCCGAAGCCGGCCTATGACGTCATCGTGGTGGGGGGCGGCGGCCACGGGCTCGCCACCGCCTTCTACCTGGCCAGCGAACACGGCATCACCAATGTCGCGGTGCTGGAGAAGGGGCCGATCGGCCTCGGCAACACCGGGCGCAACACCACCATCGTGCGCAGCAACTACCTGCTGCCGCAGAACCACCATTTCTACGAACACTCGCTGAAGCTGTGGGAGGGGCTGGAGGCGTCGCTCGGCTACAACGTGATGATGAGCCAGCGCGGCGTGCTCAACCTGTTCCATAACGACGCGGGGCGGAATGCGGCGATCCGCCGCGGCAATTCGATGCGGCTGTCCGGCATCGATGCGGAGCTGCTGGACCGCGACGGCGTGAAGGCCTTCTGCCCGCTGGTGGACTGCGACAATGGCCGCTTCCCCGTCCTGGGCGGGCTGCTGCAGCGGCGCGGCGGCACGGCGCGGCACGATGCGGTGGCCTGGGGTTTCGCCCATGCCGCGGATGCGCGCGGCGTCGACGTGATCGAGCATTGCGAGGTTACGGGGATGATCGTGGAAGGCGGCGCCATCCGCGGCGTCCGCACGACCCGCGGCGACATCCGGGCGGCGAAGGTCGGGCTCGCCGTGGCGGGCCACACCAGCGTGCTGACGCGCATGGCCGGCTTCGACGTGCCGATCGAGAGCCACCTGCTGCAGGCCTTCGTGAGCGAGAGCGTGAAGCCGATGATCGACGGCGTCGTGACCTTCGGCGCCGGGCATTTCTACATCAGCCAGTCGGACAAGGGCGGGCTGGTCTTCGGCGGCGGGCTGGACGGCTACAACTCCTACTCGCAGCGCGGCACGCTGCCGACGGTGGAGCATGTGCTGGCAGCGGGGATGAGCATGATCCCCGCCCTGGGCCGCACCCGCATGCTGCGCAGCTGGGCGGGGGTGATGGACATGACGCCCGACGGCAGCCCCTTCATCTGCACCACGCCGGTGCGCGGCCTGACGATGACGGCGGGCTGGTGCTACGGCGGCTTCAAGGCCACGCCCGGCTCCGGCTGGTGCCATGCCTGGACCATCGCGAAGGGCGAGCCGCATCCGCTCAACGCGCATTTCACGCTCGACCGCTTCCGCGAGGGCCGGATGCTGGACGAACGCGGCAACGGCCCCTTCGGATGGCTGCAATAGGATGCTGATTCCCTGCCCCCATTGCGGCGCGCGCGACGAGAGCGAGTTCACCTATCGCGGCGACGCGACCGTGGCGCGCCCGGCGCCGGATGCCGGGACGGACGCCTTCCACGACTATGTCTACCTGCGGGCCAACCCGCGCGGCTGGCATGTGGAATGGTGGCAGCACGGCGCCTGCCGGCAATGGCTGCGCGTGGTGCGCCACACCGTGACGCATGAGATCCGGCAGGCCGCCCTGCCCGGCGAGGCGGTGGAGGTGCCGGGGGCATGACGAGGCTTTCCTCCGGCGGGCATGTGGACCGCGCCACGCCGCTGCGCTTCACCTTCGACGGCCGCAGCCTGGCCGGGCTGGCGGGCGACACGCTGGCCAGCGCGCTGCTGGCGAACGGCATCCACCTGGTCGGCCGGTCCTTCAAGTACCACCGCCCGCGCGGCATCTTCTCGGCGGGGGTGGAGGAGCCGAACGCGCTGGTCGAGCTGCGCAGCGGCGCCCGGCGGGAGCCGAACACGCGCGCGACGGCGGCGGAGCTGTACGACGGGCTCGCGGCGGCGAGCCAGAACCGCGTCGGCTCCCTCGCCTTCGATGCGATGAGCGTGAACGGGCTGGTCGCGCCCTTCATCGGCGCGGGCTTCTACTACAAGACCTTCATGTGGCCGCCCGCCTTCTGGGAGAAGGTGTACGAGCCGATGGTACGCCGCGCCGCCGGCCTTGGCCGCGCCGCGCGCGAACCCGATCCGGACCGCTACGAGGCGGCGAGCGCGCATTGCGACGTGCTGGTGGTGGGCAGCGGCGCCGCGGGCCTGGCCGCTGCGCTGGCAGCGGGCGCCACGGGGGCGCGCGTGATCCTGGCCGAACAGGACTTCCTGCCGGGCGGCTGGCTGCTGGCCGAGCCGGAGGCGAATCGCTGGCGGGAGGATGCGCTGGCCGCGCTGGCGCGGATGCCGGAAGTGCGCGTGATGCCGCGCACCACCGTGCTCGCGCAGTACAAGGACAACATCCTCGCCGCGGTGGAACGCGTGGCCGACCACATGCCGGAGCCGCCGACCCATGCGCCGCGCCAGCGCTTCTGGCGCATCGCGGCGGCGCAGGTGGTCTTCGCCACAGGGGCGCAGGAACGGCTGATCGCCTTCCCGGGCAACGACCGCCCTGGCGTCATGCTGGCGGGCGCGGGCCTTGCCTATGCCCGCCGCTGGGCAGTGCGGGCGGGGGAGAGCGTGGCGGTCTTCGCCACCAACGACGCCGCCTATGACGCCGCCTTCGGGCTGGCCGAGGCCGGGGCGCGGATCGTCGCCATCCTCGACCCGCGCGCCGACAGCCCCGCCATGGCCCGCGCGCGCGATGCCGGGCTGCATGTCGAGCCGCGGAGCGAGGTCTGCGGCACCTCCGGCAGCCGGCGGCTGACTGGGGTGGCGACGCGCCGGGTGGGCGCGGCGGGGCGGGGCGGCGGCCATGCGGCGGACCTCCTGCTGGTCTCGGGCGGCTGGAACCCTGCCGTCCACCTCGCCTCCATGGCGGGCACGCCGCTGCGCTTCGATGCGGCGCAGCAGACCTTCCTGCCGGACGGCGCGGCGCCCGGCACGCGCAGCGCCGGCGCCT
>NZ_JBNXUO010000055.1:0-20775 GCF_050563535.1 Falsiroseomonas sp. CW058 | reverse complement strand
CCGCGCGATCTTCAGCTTCGGGGGAACGCTGCAGGGCCTCAGCGCCAATCAGGTGAGCGGCTTGGATGCCGCCGTGAAGAATGCCCAGGCCCTGGCTGCGGAGGTCGTGGACCTCCTTAAGGGTGCTGCGCGCGAGAGGGCGGAGGCCACAGCATGAGCGGCGGACGGGCATCCTTGTTCGGGCAGGACACCGACCTGGACCTCTCAAGTTTCAAGCCGAAGGCGCCCGCCAAACCCGAGCAGGTGCGGGACGTCGCCGAGCACGCGGGCTTCCGCAGCAGGGAAGCGGCACCGCCGTCAGCTGAAGGTGAGGCGCCGCGCCGGGAGCCGCGGCGATACCGGACCGGTCGGAACGTGCAGCTTAATCTCAAGGTCAGGCGCGAGGCCGTAGACGCTTTTTACCGGCTTGCGGACGAACAGGGCTGGGTGCTCGGCGAAGCCTTCGAGCGTGCTGTTAGCGCTCTAGATCGAGAGCTTCGGAAAGGCGACCGATAGCTTTCGGAAAGCTAATTGGTAGCCGATAAGTGGACCGCGCAATCAGGCGCTGTGCACGCATTATGAAAACCGATTCGCAGGGACGGTGGACTCTACTGACGGCCGAAAGTTATCCACAGGTGGCGGGTTATCCACGGGACTCTACTGACGCAAGGAGTGGACTCTGCTGACGAAAAGCGAGTCGTCCAGGGGACTCCACTGACGAATCTAATAGTTCAGTTCTAATAGCTTCCGATTAGCTCGCGTCAGTAGAGTCCACCTTGCGCTTGTGTGCTCTCTTGCAGGCAAATGAGGCTCATGGGGGATGTTCACCAACTCATCCTGCGGCACGGCGTCGAGACGGCGCGGTCAATGGCTGCCACGAAAGGCGAGCGCCAGGCGGTTGATGCCGCGGCACAGGTGATGGGCGACGAGGAGAGCCGCCTCGGGATCACCCATGCCGGATTCGCCATGACATCCCTGCCGCACAAGCGGATCGAGGAGGGCTTCTGGCGCCGTGAAGGGCACCGCACGACCCTGCTGGTCGAGGCAGGCCGTGACCGGAGAGGGGCGCTGATCGGCGTGCCTTACGGCTCCATCGCGCGGCTGATCCTCCTTTACCTTCAGACAGAGGCGATCAGGACGAACTCGCCCGAAGTAGAGTTGGGGCGCTCGATGAAAACGTGGATGGGCCGCATGAGCCTCACTACAGGCGGCAAGACCTACCAGCTCGTGGCAGAGCAGGCCCGCCGCATCTCGGCATGCCGGCTGACCTTCTTCACCGACCGCAGCCACGGCGCGGAAGCCCGCCACAACGGCGCTTTCGTCCAGGACGCGATCACCCTGTCCGGCGTAGTCGGCGACGAGGACCAGCCGTCGCTCTGGCAAGACCGCGTGCGGCTGGACGAGCACTTCTGGCACTCGCTGAGGGAACACCCCGTGCCGGTACGCGAAGAGGCGATCAGGGCTATCGGGACGCGCAGCCTCGCGATCGACGTGTACATCTGGCTGGCCTACCGGCTACACGCGCTGACGAAGCCGACCTCCGTGAGCTGGACCGCTATCCATGGCCAGTTTGGCGCCGGCTTTAGGCTCGTCCGCCAGATCAAGCCGACGTTCTGCGAGGCGCTCCAGCTGGCACTGGCGGTCTACCCCGACGCGCAGGTGGACGTTGAGAAGGAGGGTATCATCCTGTACCCATCGCCACCGGCCATCCCGAAGCCCGACGCCCGACGCCTTGGGATTGCCTGAGAGGCTGTCGAGTCTAGTCCGGAGGGGACTCTACTGACACCTCGAGAATGGGTGGACTCTACTGACGACCTCCTGTTCGACCCAGGCCAGAAGCCGGGGCCGGATGGCCAGGACGGCTTCCCATCCTGACGGACACCGTCTGGCCAGGGCGCGCAGGGCGGGCCAGGGATTGCCGCAGGCGACCGCGTAGCAGCGCGATGCGGACCGAGCGTACTTGACGCGCCCGAGCACTTAGACACCTCGCTACTTTACCCTCGATCATGGAAATCGTCGGAACATCCAGAACGCCTGCATCAAAGAGAAGCCGGCTATTTCCAAACCGCTTGGGTTTTCGCTAAACTGTTGAAGTGCCCACGATACTACGCATCGAGGGCCTGCGGTTCGTGATCTATCCAAACGATCACCCGCCGGCCCACGTCCACGTCATTGGCCCAGGCTGGGTCGTGGTGGTGGACCTGCTCGGGCCCGAGGTGCGCGAGGCGGTCGGCTGCAACGAGGCAGAGGCCCGCCGCGTCCTGCGTCTGGCCGTCGGGCACCGGGCGGCGCTGCTGGAAGCGTGGAGGCGGTGGCATGGTGGACCCTGAACTGACGACGGAGGCGTTCGAGGCCGCGCGCGCGCGCGGCGAAACGCGGCTCCGCGGTCCGCGCGCCGAGAGCGCGCACTACGACGCCGGCCGCGACCGGGTGATCGTGCGGCTGACCACGGGCGTCGAGATCGGCTTCGCCCCGCGCGACGCCGAGGGCTTGGCCGGCGCCACGCGCGAAAATCTAGCAGAAATCGAGGTAGAGGCCCTCGGGCTCGGCATCCACTTTCCCCGCCTCGACGCCGATCTCTACGTGCCAGCGCTGCTGGAGGGCGTGCTCGGCTCGAAGGCGTGGATGGCCGCACGGCTCGGGGCCTCTGGAGGCCGGGTCAGCGGGGGTGCCAAGGCAGAGGCCGCACGGCGGAACGGCCGGCACGGTGGCAGGCCCCGCAAGGCGGCAACGGGCGGCGGGAGCTGACGCTGTCGGCGACTTTCGACCGACAGCCAACAGAGTCGGTCTAACAAGCTCAGCATCAGGTCAACCCAGCAAATTAAGCCTTTCGGAGAACGTTCCGCTGTTCTGGTGGTGAGGCTTGGTGAAAGGGCAAAGCGGGACCAGCCCCACGAACAAGCGCAGGGTGGCCCGCCTGCCCCCAACTTCCTGTTCCGGCGGAGCCGGCCCGGAGCCAAGGGCCCGCATCGCTCGGAGAGGTGGCGACGCGGCACGCTTGCTTCTTCACGAAGGCTACCTGCGCCTCCGAGCGGCCATGGGCATCAAGCGTCAGCGGTGCCCTTCCCGTATATGCCGCTAGCCCCACAGTACGAGATCTACTTGGCGCGCTGCTGTCCTTTCACCGACCGCTGCCGAGCAGCGAGCGACCCACATCGAGAGGGCCGCGCGCCAGATTCGTATACGATTTCTCCGACGATTCGTGAATAGCCTATCCGGGTGTACTGCTGCGCCCCGCCAAGTGCCGCGCCGCAGGCTCCGGTGCGTCAGGTCGTGATGCGCGGAGTGCAGTCATGCAGGCCGCCTCTCCACCCGCCGAAGTCCCAATGGATCATGTCGGCAAGGTGAGGGAGGGGCGGTCGTGCATGCGCACCGCATCCGAGGATTGCCATCCCATGTCCCCGCCTTCGTTCCTGCCCAAGCGCCAGCCCTCCGTCCGGGCCGCGCCGCCGCCGCGCATGCTCACCGTGTCGCACACGGCCGAGCACCTGCAGATGTCGCAGAAGACCGTCCGCCGCCTGATCGCGGCCGGCGAACTGCGGTCGCACCGCCTCGGTGGGTGCATCCGTGTCGCCGAGGACGACCTCGCGAGCTTCCTCAGTGCCCGCCGGAAGTGACGTCCCCGCGTCCACGTATGTCCATGTAATTCCCCAGCAAGTCGGGAACTCGTGAGAAGCCCTATCCAATAACGAGATACATGTTCGTGGTATGCTTCTCACGAATCGAGCCGGAATTGCTCTGATCTCCACGAAAGTACGATCATGTCCAACCAGAATACAGCGTCTTCAGACGCTTCCGACACCCAGGTGACGCTCGCCGACGTGCTCAAGTGCTGCCATGACAGCCGGACGCTCACAGAGCGCCGGCGCGGGGAACTGATCTCGGCTGTCCGCACAGTGGCCAAGGGCCTCTGCCGGCTGCCGCGGGAGGTCCCCGCAGCGCCCGGAGCCCTGCGGCCCCTGCTCACGGGGATCACGCCGGCCATGGCGAGCGTCTCGGGAGGCCGATGGCGCAACGTGCTGAGCCTGCTGCGGGCGGCGCTGCGCGTGGCCGGCCTCGATGCCGCCCCGGCTCAATGCCGCGAGCCCCGCTCGCCGGCCTGGCAGGCCCTCATCGGCCAGCTCGACGACTTCCATGCGCGCTACCGCCTTGCCCGCCTCTCCAGCTACTGCACCGACGCGGGGATCGCGCCGGGCGGCGTCACCGACGCGATCCTGGACGCCTTCCTGGAGGATCTCCTCGAGCGCTCCATCAAGGGCGACGTGCACCGCACGCACCGCGAGGCTACGGTCGAATGGAACCGGAATGCCGGCCGACTGCCCGGCTGGCCCGACCGGCAGCTTACGGTTCCCGACCGCCGCCGCGACTTCTCGCTGCCGTGGGTCACCTTCCCGGCGTCGCTGCATGCCGACGTGACGGCCTGGCTCGACCGGCTGGCCGGCAAGAATCTCTCTGACGGCATCTTTGGCGAAGGGGGCGCCGCCTTCCGCCCGCTGCGGCCGGCCTCGCTGAAGACACGACGGCGCCAGATCCACCTCTACCTGTCCGTCCTCGTGCTGGGGGGCGTGCCCGCATCGGATCTGCAGACCCTGGCCGACGCGGTCGTGCCGGAGCGTGCCAAGGTGGCGCTGCTCTACATGAGAGCGCGCAACGGCGGGCAGTGGTCGCGGCACATCCATCACGTCGCCTGCATGGTCGTCGCGATCGCCCGGCACCATGTCTGCACCGACCCGAAGACCCTCGAACGCCTGCGCAGCTTCCGGAGCCACGTCAGGCCGGAGGCGCCCTACGGCATGACGGCGCGCAACCAGCGGCGCCTGATGCCTTTCGACGACCCACGCCGGGTGCGGGACTTGCTGGCGCTCCCGGCGCAGCTCCTGGCCGAGGTGCGCCGGGCCGGCACGCCGACGCGGCCGCTCGCGCTGCGGGTGCAGGCGGCCGTGGCGGTCGAGCTCCTGCTGATGGTGCCGATGCGGATGCGAAACTTGGTGTCGCTGCGGGTCGGCACGGATCTGCTGCGCGGGCGGGACGGCGGCGGCCTGACCGTGGTGCTGCGCGAGGAGGACACCAAGAACCGCGTGCCGCTGGAGGCCTCCCTACCGCCGGAGACGGTGCGCCTGGTCGAGATCTACCTCGCGACCTACCAGCCGCTGCTCTGTGCCGGCGGCGGCTCGGCCTGGCTCTTTCCGCGGCGGGACGGGGAGGGGCGCAAGAGCGACGACGCGCTGCGCGACCTGATCCAGGACACCATCCGCAAGCGCTGCGGCCTCGAGGTGCACCCGCACCTGTTCCGGCACATCGCCGGCAAGCTGACGCTCGACGCGCAGCCGGGCGCTTACGGGCAGGTGCGGCAGATCCTCGGCCACCGGTCGGTCGATACCACTGCGACCTACTACGCCGGCATGGAGGGCAAGGCTGCCCTCCGGCACTACGACGAGCACGTGCTGCGGCTGCGCCATGACGATGACGACAGGGCGGATGCCCCGCAACGATCGCGGTCGCGCCGCCGGCCGGAGCGGCGCGCATGACCGGGGCATCGCCGGACGGCCCCCGGGATGTTGCTCGCTGGCGCGGGCACCGGCGCGAATCCTGGCCCCTTGCCATGTGGCCGGAGCCCGACCGCCGGGCCTGGGAGCGGGCCGTAGGGGCCTCTGACGACCTGTCGGAGGACGGTGGCGCCGGCGCGGACTGGAGGCCGGCGACGCGCCGCAGCGCAGTCTGGGCCTATGGGCGCTGGCTGGCGCACCTCCATGCCACGGGCGCGCTCGACCCCGCCGCCGAACCGGCCGCGCGGGTTACCCCGGAGGCGGTCGCCGGCTACCTCGCGGCACGGGAGGGGAAGGTCACGCCAGTCACGCTGATGAGCAGCATCGCCATGCTGATCATGGTCATGATGGCGCTGACGCCCGATCACGACTGGGCCTGGCTCAAGGAGGTCCATGGACTTTTGCAGATCCGCGCCATTCCGATGCGGGACAAGCGGCCGCGGATCCTGGCCGCGACCGACCTGTTCGACTTCGGCGTCGAGCTGATGAGCGACGCCGAGGCTGCCATTCCCGCCGACGGCACGCCGGCGCCGATGGCGGCGGCGCTGGCCTTCCGGGACGGGCTGATGATCTCCCTCCTCGCCAGCCGGCCGCTGCGGCGGCTGAACTTTCTCGGCATCGAGATCGGCCGGCAGCTGGTGCGCGAACGGGGCGGCTGGCAGCTCCGCTTTACGGCAGCCGAGATGAAGAACCACCAGCGGCTTGAGCTCCCCTTTCCCCGCGCTCTGGAGGGCGCGCTCCTCCGCTACCTGGAGCACTGGCGACCACGGATCCTCGCAGTCAACGATCGCAGACGTGCGAAGCTGGGACCCCAGGGCCGGCCCGCCGGGAGCTACCTGTGGGTCACCATGGAGGGGGGTGCCCTCAGCACGCCAGGGCTGCGGGTAATTCTGTGCGGACGCACCCTGGCGCGCTTCGGGGTACCGGTGACGGCGCATCTCTTCCGGGACTGCGCCGCGACGTCGATCGCCGCGCAGGATCCCGACCACGTGCGGATCGCGGCACAGCTGCTCGGCCACCGCTCGCTGCAAACCACAGCGCGATACTACGTGATCGCCGACAATCGCGCTTCCATTGGCAAGCACCAAGATCGCATCCGGGCGCTGCGGCGCGGCCAGCATGGACGTGGTAGGGGAGACGCGCCGCGATCATGACGGGTGAGGTCGGTCACGAACTTCGAGTGCCTGGTCAGCGGGTGAGTGTCCCACCGCATGAGCGGTCGTCTCGACATGGAAGCGGCTATTCTTTGTTGATGATCGCGTCCATCTGCGCGTGCACTGCTGCGACGCGCTTGCCCAAGTCGTGACTGATTCCCTCGACAAGCTGGACCAGCGCCGCAGCTATGGCGAGGCCCTTTGCATTCTCGCTTTGCTCGACTGCGGCGATGGCTTCAGACGTCTTGCGGTTTGGCGGCGGCGCAGTGGCGCGCGGATCGGCAGACAAGCTAGCCTCTGATACCGGCAAGCCGACCTCGCGCGCCACGTAGCTCCAGAGCGCGTCAAAGGTCTCCTGGTGCCGCCGGCTTATCAGGTCCGGTACCGCCAGTCCCTTCGCGGCCGAGAGGTGAACATCTTCGATTTGTGGCACCGCCACCGGGCAGAGCTGGCCCACCGCCAGGAGCTTCGTCTGGTAGGTCTTGAAGCTGTTCACCCGGTTGTTGACGCGGTTCATGACGAACGAGGCCGGCACCTTGGCCGCGGTGAGCGTCCGCATCCACGGCGTCACGCTGTCCACATCGTCCAGGGTGGCCCCGCACGGCACCAGCACATGGTGGGCGGCGGCGCAGAGATTGATCATGACGCCGTAGTGCGTCTCGATGCTCGGCGGCGTGTCGATCACCACCAGGTCATAGTCCTCGACCAGCGCGACGGTCTTCCGCCAATCGCCAAGCGTGCCGAGAGTAACGGGCGCCGTCATCACCTCCGGGAAGGAAGCCCGCATCTTCTCGCGGCGCTCATGCCACTTCCAGAGCGTCTGCTGCGGATTGAGGTCAGCGCCGATTACGCGAAACCCTGCCATCACGGCAGAGACGAGGATGTTGCGACTCAGGCTGCTCTTGCCCACACCGCCCTTCGGGCTGGCGACGACCAGCACCCGCCGTCTGGCAAGTATTTCAGTGTCCTTCGTCATCTCCCCGGCACCGACGTCCACACGGTAAATGATCGCGTGACGCCAATGCATGCTGCAAGGGAGGCACTTCGCACCCAAAACTTCGGCTGACTGTCCTACATCGCCGGCCAGCCATGGAGGAGCACTACTGTGCTCCGTGGTCTGCACTCACCGGCCAGCCCCTTACTGAAGGGGCTGGCAGTTGCGAACGTAGATCCACCGCCGGCTCCGTTCGCCGTTGCCCGGCAAGTCTCGTTCGGACTGCGCGGCAACGCAGGTGATACTCCCCGCGCGCAGGATCGATCCATCCGGTAGGCGAAGATCGGCCAGATGGCGCGTTGCGACGATGACGTTCGCTACGACCGTCTGCCCGCTGACGGTGACTTGGTCGCCTGCGGCAATCCTCGGCCGCGTGACCGGCCCCACGCGCCCACTGGTCGTGCTGAGCCAGCCGACATCGGTGAAGTTCATCCAGGCGCTGTTGTCCCGGATCGCGATCTCGCTCACCCGCACATCTTCGCTTCGGTGTTGTGCTGACGCGGTGGGCGGGGCTGCAGCCATGGCGGCCAGCAACAGCACGGCATGTCGCGCGGTCGCGCATCGGGATGAATTGGTCATGCTGCTCGCCCTGCCTTCAGTGCCACCATAGCCGGGAAACCGTCTACAGGCCGCAGGTCTGCACGTGCAGGACGCCGCCTCGGTTGCGTTGAAGGCGCACGAGATCACCGCTTTTCGCACCTGACTTGGCGTAGAAGTCCGACACCGCACCACGGCAGCGCAGGAGCATCTTGTCGCCGTCGATGTCGGTTTCGACGGTTTCGCCGGGATCGAAGATCACGGTAACCCGGCGCGCGGCGGCGCTGTTCCGGTTGGAGCCGCCCACCACGCTCTCCGGCAGCAGGTGCAGGGCGGTCCGGACCGACAGGTTGCCATTGCGGATGGCGCCGTCGGTGAGCACGACCGTCACCTCGTCAGGGCCGTCCGCCGGGCGAGGTTCGGCCCGCGATGCGATGGTCGTCTTCACCGGCGCGATGGCCGCGGCCCGGACAGGGCGCGACATCTCCACCACGGGCGGCGGCAATGCGGCGACCTCTCCCACCTGCGCCTTGATCGCGGCGACCGCGTCAGCATCCAGCGGCACCCAGATCACCTGGCCAGGCTTCTGCCCGGCCGGGACCGGGCGAGGCAGACGACGGACGTCATGGAGTACCCAGGGATGCACCCAGCCCGCCGCAAGGACCTCCGCGTCTAGCCCCGTGGGAATGCGGTGCCGATCGCGCGTGGCGGCCAGGTCGGTCGCATTGAGCGGGGGAAGGCTGTCGATGATCTCGGCGGTGCCGACGACGAGGCCGGTGCCCTTGCGGATGAGGGCGATGCGGCCCCGACGCGGCGTCGGCGAGGTGCGCATCTCCCAGATCTTCGTGCCGTCGAGGATGTAGCGGATCCACGGCTCGCGGATGATCAGCCCGTGCATGGCGGGATATGCCTTTCCTGGTGGTGTGGTGGGAGTGTCAGGCGCGGCGCAGGCGGCGGGTGCGCCAGGCTGTGGTGATCACGCAGCCGTCGTCGGCGAGGACCACGTAGGCGTCGAGGTAGGTTTCGAGCGCGGCGTGGATGCGGTCGCCGAGAGCGCGGCGGATGCGGCGGCGGGCCTCCTTGTCGATGTAGAAGACGTCGGCACCGTGCTGCCGCATGGAGGCGCCCTGCTCGACCAGCAGGTTCACCACGAAGGGCGGAATGCCACGCCCCTGGCGGCGCGCCGTCGCGTGACGGGTTTCGCGGAACTCCATCTCACGCCACCTCAGCGCTCCTGGCGGCGAGTTGCCTGTCGATCTCCGCCTTGCTCACTGCGACCCAGGCGCCGCGGGCACGCACGATGCCCCAGTTGCCGGCGCCGTTCCGGCGTCGCCAGCGCGGGACGTCCATCTTCGCGAGGGCGGTGAGGGCCTCGTAGAAGTCGCGGTGCTGCTCCTCCGAACCCTTGGCGCCAACGGTGATGCTCAGGCCTGGCCCACTTTTCGCGGTACGCACGACGTGGTCCGGCATGAATGGCGTGCCGTCCACATCCTGCGGCACGAGGATCATGCCGTTGCCGTCGGGCTCGGCGACCTTGTCGATATCGAACGGCTCCTGTCCGTCGTTGGGGTTCTCCCAGCGCGAGGGGCAGAAATCCCGGCGGCGCAGCAGCCAGGCCTTCGCCTCCTGGGCGGCGACATTGCCGGTGTCGTCGAGGCGAAGTTCACCGAGGCTGACGGCGTTGCGGACGGCGCCGAGCGAGATGCCCGAGAGAAGCTGCAGGCCTTCCAGCGTCACGGTGCCGCCGAAGTCGATCGCGGCCCGGGCGGCAACGCCCTGCCAGATCTGCGGATAGGTGTCGCCGAACAGCATGGCGCCGTGCTCGAGCATCGTCCTGGCCTGGTCGAGCAGGGCTTTGACGCGGCGTTCGCGGTCCTCGCGCGAGAAAGGCTGATCGTAGGGTTCGTCCGGCGCGGTTCCCTGCGCAGCGTAGGCTGCCCCGTCACGCCAGACCTTGGTCGCTTCGACCCAGTCGAGAGAGGCCTCGTGTTGGTCGAAGAACACGCGCCAGCCAAGGCGATCGAACAGCTCCGCGGAGATGGCCGAGCCGCTCCGAAGGACGAAGGGGCGCAGTGCCGCCTGCGTGGCGTCCTCACCGAAGGTCAGGGCGAATACCTGGCCGAGCGCAGGCACGGCGCGGGCGAGGGCTTGTGCGACGTCCATGTGGAAGTCGATGAGCTCGTCTTCGTTGATGGGGAAGGCGAAGGCTGGGGTGCCAATCTGGGTCATTGGTGTGTCTCCGATCTTCTTTGCCTCTTGTATCGATCTCGACCTACTTTGAAAAGGGCGAAAAGAACGAGGGCATCCTTTTTTCCTTCGTTGTAAACAACTCAAATCGTGCTATGTGTGATAATGTCCTTTATCATATGAAAAGTGGCGGCAATCATGGCGATCACAGCTACCGACGTTGACGTGCTGCACCGCTACGCCGATGGCGTGATGAACCGGGCTGACCACCATGCCGATCAGGTGAAGGGGATTGCGCTGACGCTGCTTGGCGCCATCATCTGGCGCGGCGATCCAGGCTCGATCGAGATCAAGCAGTATGCTGGCGGCTTGGCGAACGTCCTATGGGTGAGCATCGGCGGTCGGCGCTACGCCTTCGCCTATAATCATCAGACCGGGAAGATTGAGATACGCGACCGGACCCAGTCTGGCCAAGCAATCCACAGTTTTGACGATCAGACGTCGGTTTCGAAGGTCGAGGCAGTGTTTCGCAACCTATGACGGGTGCACTCATACGACCCCCAGTCCCCCAGGCTGATGCGCTACCCGCGCTCGTCGCCGCTGCTGGGGAGCGCGCCGGCCTGCGCTTCCTCGAGTTCTTCGCTGCCAACATCCGAAACCCGAACACCCGCCGCGCCTATGCCCGCGCCGTGGCGGACTTCCTCACCTGGTGCGAGGCGGAAGCTGGCGTCGCCTCGCTCGCCGCCGTCCAGCCGCTGCACGTCGCGACCTGGATCGAGATGCAGACCCGGGAACGCTCAGCGCCGACCGCGAAGCAGCGGCTCGCGGCGCTGCGGCATCTCTTCGACTGGCTGGTCACCGGACAGGTGATCTCGACGAACCCCGCCGCATCGGTGCGCGGGCCGCGGCACAGTGCGACAAAGGGCAAGACGCCGGTGCTCGACGCGGCGGAGGCGCGGCAGTTGCTCGACAGCATCGACGTCTCGACGTCGATCGGCCTGCGCGACCGGGCGCTGATCGCGCTGATGGTGTTCTCCTTCGCGCGGGTTGGCGCGGCGCTCGGGATGCGCGTCGAGGACGTCTACACGCAGGGGCGCCGGCTCTGGGTGCGGCTGCGCGAGAAGGGCGGCAAGCGCCACGAGATACCCTGTCACCATACGCTGGAGGAGTACCTGCACGCCTACCTCGACGGCGCCGGCATCGCGGACGATCCCAAGGGGCCGCTGTTCCGCACGATCGGCCGCGGCACGGGGCGGCTGACGCGCGCGCCCCTACCCCAGGCCAACGCCTACGCGATGGTTCGCCGCCGTGCCGAGGCCGCCGGTATCGGCACGCGGATCGGCAACCATACGTTCCGCGCAACCGGCATCACCGCCTATCTGAAGAACGGCGGCACGCTGGAGAACGCCGCCGCTATGGCGAACCACGCCAGCACCCGCACGACGCAGCTCTACGATCGTCGGCGCGACGAGATCAGCCTCGACGAGGTGGAGCGGATCAGCGTGTGAGGTCAGCCTCGATCCGGATCAATGCTCGCTCAGCAGCTCGGTGAACCTCAGAAGCGTGGTTGAAGCAGCCGGCACTCACCGACGATTTCGACAGAGTCAAATTTCATATAGCTTCCAGGCTCTTGTCGTCCGTCTGGATGCTGCACCACGTAAGCGCGCTCGGTAATCTGACGGTACTCGCCCGTCACACGATTGATCTCATGCTTGACGCGGCCTGGTGCGGACTGCCTAGACCCGACGCCGTCGCACCAACGATAGAAAGATTGCCGTGGGTGGTTCGGCGAAGCGAGCCAAGGATTTTCGGTGTTGATGGCCAGCTCGCAGCGTTGATCCGTAGACCACCGCTGTTTGATAATTGTCACCTGCCCTGGCTGTGTGGTGAACGAGATTTGCGTGTTGCTCACCTCAACGTTGACCAATCTACCGCCTTCGAGGTGCTGCGCTGTCCGGCGATCCGGATCCAGTCGGAAATCGATTGATGATTTCCGTCCCTCGTTCCAAGGCAGCGCATACTCGCAGCGTAAGAACACTTCCATGCCAAATGCTGGCGTGACCACAACAGTACCGACGAAGCCAGCGAGAATACGACGCAGCACCGGCGTCTCCTTGGAAGGTCAGGCTGAACATGGCGGCGCGCCAAGTGGACGCGGTGTGGAGTAGTCCCCATCAAACCTGACATGCGGCTTGGTTGGCTGACTGATGGGCGATGAACTCACGCGGCGAGCGTATGCGTAAGCCGGAGTGCGGGTGGATGGCCCGCGTTTCCCCATCGGCTACACTCCCGGCGTCTTCGGCGCTCTCGCCCGCCAGGTTGCGGCTGGCCCGCGTTTCCCCATCGGCTACACTCTTCACCCGTTCGGCCCGGCGCTGCACCGTGTTGCGGCTGGCCCGCGTTTCCCCATCGGCTACACTGCCCTACACGATCGACCGGATGGTGGCGCAGTTGCGGCTGGCCCGCGTTTCCCCATCGGCTACACTCGGCGCCGTCATCTCCTCGCTGGCGGACCTGTTGCGGCTGGCCCGCGTTTCCCCATCGGCTACACTCCTCGTCTCCAACGGCGACCGCATCCGGCAGTTGCGGCTGGCCCGCGTTTCCCCATCGGCTACACTGACGCGCGCCATCGAGCTGCTGACCCTGCGGTTGCGGCTGGCCCGCGTTTCCCCATCGGCTACACTTGCCGCCGCGAGCTACCTGCGCGTGCTGCTGTTGCGGCTGGCCCGCGTTTCCCCATCGGCTACACTGGCACGCCGCAGTGCCCGCCCGGATCGCGTGTTGCGGCTGGCCCGCGTTTCCCCATCGGCTACACTCGCGGATAGATGAAGGGCTGCCACCCGAAGGTTGCGGCTGGCCCGCGTTTCCCCATCGGCTACACTTCTGCGCCCCGACACGACGGAGCGCGCCGAGTTGCGGCTGGCCCGCGTTTCCCCATCGGCTACACTATGGTGCTGCGCCGGTTGGCCTCGGTGATGTTGCGGCTGGCCCGCGTTTCCCCATCGGCTACACTGCGGCCCGACAGCACGGAATTCTTCCTGTCGTTGCGGCTGGCCCGCGTTTCCCCATCGGCTACACTCATGGCCCGCATCGAAATCGCCACCGCCGCGTTGCGGCTGGCCCGCGTTTCCCCATCGGCTACACTGGTGCGAGAGAGCGGATGCGCCGCGCCGTAGTTGCGGCTGGCCCGCGTTTCCCCATCGGCTACACTCGGCTGCGCCTGACCGTCCGCGTCGGTGGGTTGCGGCTGGCCCGCGTTTCCCCATCGGCTACACTGATGGCGACGGCGCAGGTGCCGTCCTCGGCGTTGCGGCTGGCCCGCGTTTCCCCATCGGCTACACTCGCCGGCTCCGCCTGCACCACCTCGGCGGGGTTGCGGCTGGCCCGCGTTTCCCCATCGGCTACACTCGTCGCGGCCTTCGACACGACGGCGATGGCGTTGCGGCTGGCCCGCGTTTCCCCATCGGCTACACTGCGCGCGTGCAGCGCATACATCCGGCGCGCCGTTGCGGCTGGCCCGCGTTTCCCCATCGGCTACACTCCATTGGCAGCGCGAGTTCCTGGCGGAGCAGTTGCGGCTGGCCCGCGTTTCCCCATCGGCTACACTCACCACGCGCGTGTCGATCGTGCCGCCGCCGTTGCGGCTGGCCCGCGTTTCCCCATCGGCTACACTCGCCTACACGTTCGCGTTCAACGTCGGCGTGTTGCGGCTGGCCCGCGTTTCCCCATCGGCTACACTTGGCGCTAGCAGTAGTATTACCATTGCTTGGTTGCGGCTGGCCCGCGTTTCCCCATCGGCTACACTGCGTCCGCCGTGACCGAGACGGCCCCGGACGTTGCGGCTGGCCCGCGTTTCCCCATCGGCTACACTCGCGCTGGCGCGCATCAACGAGGTCACCGGGTTGCGGCTGGCCCGCGTTTCCCCATCGGCTACACTTTGCCGCCTGCAACGCAACGTCGGGTGCCAGTTGCGGCTGGCCCGCGTTTCCCCATCGGCTACACTGACGGTCAGGCGCAGCCGGCTCCCGACCTCGTTGCGGCTGGCCCGCGTTTCCCCATCGGCTACACTTATCTCTGACGCCGACAACGGAGCCCCTTAGTTGCGGCTGGCCCGCGTTTCCCCATCGGCTACACTCGGCGTGGGGTGGGGCTGGCATGCGACATGGTTGCGGCTGGCCCGCGTTTCCCCATCGGCTACACTCGTCGGCGTCTACACCGTGCGCTTCACGGCGTTGCGGCTGGCCCGCGTTTCCCCATCGGCTACACTGGTGCGGTCCACCGCCGTCGCCGCCGCGCTGTTGCGGCTGGCCCGCGTTTCCCCATCGGCTACACTCATCGCGGCGGCCGCCGGCGCCGCCCCCGGCGTTGCGGCTGGCCCGCGTTTCCCCATCGGCTACACTGTCCGCAAATGACCGAGCCGCGACGCTACCGTTGCGGCTGGCCCGCGTTTCCCCATCGGCTACACTGGCCGCGGCGGGGACGGGGTTCGGGGTCTCGTTGCGGCTGGCCCGCGTTTCCCCATCGGCTACACTGGCGCAGAACCTGCTGACGGGCGGGGTCGTGTTGCGGCTGGCCCGCGTTTCCCCATCGGCTACACTACCGGGAGAACGGCCACCCGCGCCTCGCCCAGTTGCGGCTGGCCCGCGTTTCCCCATCGGCTACACTGGTGACGAGCCCGCCGGCGACCCGACTCTCGTTGCGGCTGGCCCGCGTTTCCCCATCGGCTACACTGCCGCCGGGCTGCGGCCCGAACAGGCGGCGTTGCGGCTGGCCCGCGTTTCCCCATCGGCTACACTAACGCGCCGGAGGAGGGCAACTGGGTCGTGTTGCGGCTGGCCCGCGTTTCCCCATCGGCTACACTTCGGAACCCGTTTATCTCTTTGATTAAAAAGAGATAAACGGGAATTTTTGCTCCGGCTTGCGTCCATCAGAAAAGGGCCAGTTGCTCCGGTGCCGACCGGCCCTGGCCCCGCTGCCGCCCCCTGAAGGTCGCCATCTGCGCGAACTGCCTGTCCGTCACCGACAGGACATGGATGCTGCCAGTGCCCGGCAGGTTGCGGCCGATGTCCCGGATCCGCCGCTCGACCTGTTCCTTACCGGCGCAAAACCGCATGTAGACGCTGAATTGGCTCATCTCGTACCCCTGGCCGAGCAGCCAGTTGCGGAACGCCGTAGCCTGCCGGCGTTGCGCCTTCGTGCCGACCGGAAGGTCGAACATCACCAGCAGCCACATGAAACGGTAGGCCGAGGCAGCATCAGATCGAAGCGACATCTGCGGCAGGCCAGCCCTCATCCGCACGGCCGGGCGCTAGGCCAAGGACTGGAAGATCCAGTGAGATCGCCCCGTCTGCGTAGCTGCCCGCTAGCGACTGCGCGAGCCGCTGAACGCAGGTGGAGAGCGGCGTCGTGCCTGCTTTGGTGGGCAGGTTCCGGGACAGGACACCGACGAGCAGCCTCTTGCTGGCCGGCGTTACGGTCGTCGTACCGTCGCGCACAAGGCCGAGCACGGCCAAATCCACCATGGGCCTGAAGGGCTCCATCAGATCGTCCGCCAGAGCCATCGCGTTCTGAGGGTGCCGGTGGAAAATCCCGATCGACGGATGCAGGCCGGCCGCGCACACTGCTCTCACGACGGCGGCACGCAGCACCGCATAACCGTAGTTGAGTGCCGGATTCGGCCATTCGCCGTCAGCATCGCGGCGGAACTCCTTGCCGAACATCAGCGGCCAGTAGCGCCTTGCGGCCTGCGCCTCGATGTTCTCGGGGTCACCAGCCTTCACGAGGCTCGCCAGCCGGACAAAGGCTCCAGAAGGCATGACGGCCTCGCGAAGCGCCCAGCCCTGGTGCAACACCTTCGCGGCCACGATCTCCGCCCAGAGGCGCTTCGCAAGCACACGGGTGCGTGCGATCTGCGCCTCCATCCGGCGCTGCTGGGCGTGGTGCCCCACGATGGGCCATAGCACCGACGCCGGGACGAAGTTGGGTCCGCATAGCACGAGTGGGACGCCCTGCTCCGCAAGGGCGGACGCTAGATTTAGGGAGAGGGTGGTCCCGTGTCCGGTTGCGATCACTCCGGCCAAGTCCTCGATCGGCAAGCGGCCGAGCTCCTCGCCCTGGGAGGAGACGGTCAGGAAGCCGCGGTCCTTCGACAGGTGCCGTCCGTCTTCCGCGATCTCCACAAAGCGTCCCAGCGGGCTCACAGGATCGGGCCCGGATCGCGGATAGCGCTGGCAGGATCGACGGAAATCGGCCTTACGCCCTCGCGCTGCATACCGGAGGCGGACAGCATGACATAGCGAAATGGGTCCTGCTGATCGCGGTGTCGCTCGCGGATGTTCCCCGCCTCGAAGTGGTCGCGAAGACCAGCCGGCCCGGATCGAGATTCACCACGGTGAGAATGCGCCGCACGGTGCCCACTCCCATGGCGACCATGTCTCCCTTGTGCAACCGCATCATGAGCCGCGCGGCCGGATGCGGCCTCAAGTCGGGGACAGGACGCCCGAGGCGCCGCGCTTCGGCCTCCCTCGCCGCGTCGAAGGTGGAGACCACCCAGAGGCGCAAGCGGCCGCCTGGCATGCGCCAGACTTCTGCGCGGTGGTTTCCATCTCGCTTGAGCACCTTGTAGGAGACGCCAGTGCGCCTGTCCGAAAGCACCACCGCGCTGTCGAGGCGTTCCACCATTCGGACGCGTCGCACGGTGACCCCCAACGGATGCTCGACGGCGGCAAGCGCAGCCTTTCGTGCCTGCTTGTCGGCCGTAAGAAGCGCCTCCCGGACCTTCGCTGCGAGTGTTGGGTCGCGCACTGCCTGCGCCGCATCGGGACCCTTGTCGCCCAGCGCCTCAAGCGGCCTCCTGACCACGACATTCGGTTCGCCGTCCTGCGCGTTCCGGATCGGGCCATAGGCTGTGTCGTTGTGGAGCGCCGCCTGCCATCCGTGATCAGGTTTGTGGCTCACGAAGATCGCCTTAGTCGCCGCTGCCGCCTGGGGGATAAAACCCGGCCAGGGCTCGCCGACCTCAGCGAAACGGCGCCGGCCCTCTTCCTCGCCGCGTTTCGCGGCGGTCTGGACGCGCTGCAGGAACGACCTGTCGATCAGCCCCACGACAAGCGCATCGATGGCGTGGTGTCGATGGTCGGTGCGGTCCTTCCTCGCTCCGCCCTTGCCCAGCAGGGCGTCGCTGTTCAGGCCAAGCGCATCGCGGAGCATCGCCGTGATGCGGCCTGGCACGGCGACCACGCGGTCCGGGGCGATGACCTCCAGGTACATCCTCGCCAGCCGCGCCAGCCACGCGCTCTCAGTCAGATGCCTGGCGAGGAAGTCGCCATCCCGCGACAGCCGGGCGAGGGCATCAGGCTGGAAGCGCCATCGCTTGTTGGGCGGCAGAAGCCGGGCGCGTTCGAGTATCGCGGGCCACTCGGCGGTGTGCCCGAACGCATCGAACGGCGATTGGCGCCGCTTCAGCCGGTTCGCCTCGCGCGTACATAGCACGCGATTCGCCGCGCTATCATCGAAGGTCAGCGCGAATGGGAGGATGTGATCCTCCTCGACCTCGTCCGAGAGGGCGGCTCGCGGCGTGATGATCGCCCCCGTGTAGGGGCAAACGCGGTCCTTCGGGTCGCGCGCTTGCTCTTCCCAGATGCGGAAGCGCATCAAATTTCGGCTGTTCACCGGAAAGCCGAACCTCTCGATCTCCCGCGCGCGTCGCTCGTTGGCCCGCTGATTCTCCGCCTGCTCGCGGTTTACCGCCTCCCGTTGCGCCTTGCTGCGGCCGAGCTCGCGCAGCACTTCGATCGACACCTCCTGGGGGGGGCCGAAGCGCTCGATAATCGCATTCACGACGCGCCGCAGTTCGTTCAGTCCGACATGCACGGTCGGATTGGACGCGCGGCCGAGGCGCTTTTCGTCGGCGTCCTCCGGAGCGTTAGAGCCGGAGCCAATGCGGTCGCCGAGGATCTCGCCGTAGTATGGTAGGCGATTCCTGATCTCGCCGGTGCGCCTGTTGGAGTGATGGGCGTAGCCTGCGGTCTTGACGGCCTCGTCGTAGCGACAGCCTTGCTCGAGGTGCGGCAGGATCGCCCGCATCGCCTTCACGGAGAGTGCTGCCGTGCCGTCGGGCAGGGACGACTTCGCAACGGCGGCTGCCTGCGCCGCGTTGAGCCCGAGTGCCGCAAGGCCGGAGGCCAGCGACGTCTCGTCATCCGCATCCAGCAGGAGCTCGACCGCAGCGTCCTGCACCTCGACCGGAAGCTCGTGCCATGCGTCGCCAATTACGCGCTTCGCCCCAAGGCGGTGGGCTGTCTCGTCGCCCTTCAGGCCGTCCCGCTTGGCGCTCTGAAGGTTGAAATCTGTATCGGCCGGGAGTTTCAGCCCGGAGCGGATTTTGTCGAACGACAGGTCGCGGCCGCGTCGCAAAGTGGCAAATAGAACGGCGCGCTCCGCAACCGACAGCGCGCGGGTGGGTTGTCCAGGCGCGCTGATTCTCAGGTTCGCCAACTCCTGCGCGATCCGGAAGCGCTGTGCGGTCGGAAGGGCCCGGTACGCGCGATCCTCCTCCGGCTCCAGCCAGCATCTGCCGCGTGGCACAGCTCTCAGGGGGCGCTGGTGAAAGACGATCTGCCGGAGTGCCTGACCCATCCCTTCGGTGAGCGCCGGGTTCCAGGCCGCCTGGGCTCGCCAGATCGTGTCGAACTCTGCCCGGACGAGATCGCGTGTCGGGTAGAAGCCGTAGGCGGCTTTTGCGCCGGCGCCGACCAGCCTGGTTCGGACCGGCTGCCGGGCTACGTGCCGCTCGGCGAGCCAGGCGCCGAGTGTCGGTGAGCGGGCGCGAGCTAGTTCGGCCTTCAGCAACCCAGCAGCGGTCGCGATCTTCCCGCTCTCCTCGTTTCCGCGATCTGTCTTCCGGTTCGACGCGAAGCCGCGCCGCTGAGCAAGGTGGAAGATAACGCGGCCGAGTTCCGCCGGCAGCAATCGACGTGTTAGCGCTTCGGCGCGGAGCGGCCAGGGGTCGAGGCTGGCAATACGGCGGCGCTCAGTTTCCGAGTTGGGCATCAGCCCAAGGCGTGTGAGCGCGTTCAGAAGAGCACTGCGGCGCTGGAGATACCGGTCCCGGTTCCGTCGCATAGCTCGCGGAAGCCGTCGGGCCGCCGCATTGGACGAGCCATCCTTCGGGTTCCGGCCGTCTGGGAAGATCCTGACTGCCATGCCGAGTATCCCGGCGGGGGCGGATCTTTCGTCCAACTCGAGGCAGCACCAGCCGATGGAGTTGGCTCCCAGATCAAGAGCCAAGCGATAAGGCACTGCAGCAACCCCTATTGATCCCTAGTCCGAATTATTGCACGTTGCCGCAGCGGAACCAGCACTCCGTTAGCCGATGGGGAAACGCGGGCCTTCCGTTAACAAGGGTCTACGGATCCACCGAATGAGGGGGTGAGCCACGGCTCGCCCCCTTTTTCGTCTGGAGGCAGCGTGTGGAGGTTAAGAATTTGTTGCCGCATGAGCAGGGGTGAGCCGCGCCCGGCGCTGATTAGTGCCCAGCGGTGCGGTGGAGAGTGGGCATAGCCCGTCCGCGCGGGGATGTGCCTTTGCTTCCTCAAACGCGGGCCGTCTTGCTAGGCCGCCTACCCTGCGCGCCATTTACCCGCGCGGCGGCGGCCTTGGCTGGCGAGCCAAGGCGAGCAATTCGCTGCTGTCTTCTTCGCCGTCATCGCGCCATCCTCTCAACAGTTGAGAGCCTCTGGCAAACCCGGCGCGGCTCAATGGATACTAAGTAGCTATCAGTTGACTTTCGCATAGCTTCCTAGCTACTATCGGTCTGCAATGGGGTAGTGGGGGGCTAGCCGATGCCCACAATCGTGTTCGCGTCACCGAAGGGCGGCGCCGGGAAGAGCACCTCCGCCGTGGTGCTGGCGACCGAGTTGGCGCGACGTGGCGCCGAGGTTGTCGTCATTGACGCAGACCCCAACCGCCCTGTCAGCCAGTGGGCCAGCCGTCCGGGCCGCCCGGAGACGCTCAGCGTCCTCGCCGAGGCGACCGAGGCATCAATCATCGACGACATTGAGGCCGCGGCTGCCCGCGTCCCCTTCGTCATCGTGGACCTCGAGGGCACGGCGAGCATGACGGTGGCTTACGCCATCAGCCGCGCAGACCTGGTCATCGTGCCCACGCAGGGGAGCCAGCTCGACGCAGCCGAAGCCGCCAAGGCCATCCGGCTCATCCGCCAGCAGGAGCGCGCCTTCGGCCGGGCGATCCCCTACGCGGTCCTCCTGACGCGGACCTCGGCGGCGATCCGCCCGCGCACCCTCCAGCACATCCGCGAGGAGATGGCGCGGAACGACGTGCCTGTGCTCGAGACGCAGATGCACGAACGTGAGGCCTT
>NZ_JBNXUO010000054.1:0-22243 GCF_050563535.1 Falsiroseomonas sp. CW058 | reverse complement strand
GCCGAGATCCGCGCGCGCTGGCCGCAGGCGCCGCTGCCAGCGCCGAAGCGCGACGAGGCGCCGGCCCGGCTGCGGGTGGTGGAGGCCGCCTGGCCCGACCCGCGCGCCGGCCACGCCTTCGCCGCCGTGCTCGACGCCGAGGACGGCGCACCGGTGCTGCTGGCCGAGGGCCGCTTCGCGGAGAACCCGTTCATTGCCTTCCGCTGGCTGAAGCTGCCGGGCGAGACCTATGGCCGCGGCCCCGTCGCCAAGGCGCTGCCGGACATCCGCACCGCCAACAAGGTGGTGGAGCTGGTGCTGAAGAACGCCTCCATCGCCGCCACCGGCATCTGGCAGGCCGAGGATGACGGCGTGCTGAACCCGGCCACCATCCGCCTGGTGCCGGGGGCGATCATCCCGAAGGCGCCGGGCTCGTCCGGGCTCACGCCGCTGGCGGCGCCGGGCAACTTCGACGTCTCGCAGCTCGTGCTCGGTGACCTTCGCGCGCGCATCCGCACCGCGCTGCTGGCGGACCGGATCGAGGCGGCGGGCAAGGCGGGCATGACCGCGACCGAGGTGCTGGAACGCGCCGCCGGCACGTCGCGCCTGCTGGGCGCGACCTATGGCCGGCTGCAGGCCGAGCTGCTGACGCCGCTGATCGCCCGCTGCATGGCCCTGCTGCGCCGGCGCGGCGAGATCCCGCGCCTGCTGGCCGGCGGGCAGGAGGTGAAGCTGGTCTACGCCTCGCCCCTGGCGCGCGTGCAGGCGCGCGCGGATGCGGCGGACACGCTGCTGTTCCTGCAGGCCGCGGCCTCGCTCGGCGGGGAGGCGAAGGCCGCGGTCGATGCCGGCGCCGCCGCGCGCTGGCTGGCCCGCACCCTCGGCGCCCCTGCCGAGATCCTGCGTCCCGCAGACCCCCAACCCCGAAGCCAGGAGTGACCACGGCATGCCCGAGGATCTTCTCGACACCACCGGCGATGCCGGCCCGAGCGACGCGCGTCCGGCCGCCGTGCCGGAGAAGTTCTGGGACGCGGAGGGCAAGGCGGTGCGCGTCGATGCGCTGCTGAAGTCCTACCTGGAGCTGGAGCGCCGCCTGTCGCAGCGGATCGCGCCGCCCGGCGACGACGCGCCGGACGAGGACCGGCGGCGCTGGCGCCGCGCCATGGGCGTGCCGGAGACGCCGGAGGGCTACGAGATCACGCCCTGCCACGAGATGTGCGGGCCCGATCCGGACGTGAACCGGCGCCTGCACGAGGCCGGCTTCACACCGCGCCAGGCGCAGCTTGTCTACGACCTGGCCGGGGAGCGCCTGCTGCCGCTGATCGCCGAGGCCGCCGCCGAGTTCGAGGCCGACCGCCAGCGGGAGAAGCTGCATGCGCGCTTCGGCGGAGAGGAACGCTTCCGCCGCGTCGCGGCCCAGCTGTCCGCCTGGGGACGGGCGAGTCTGCCGGAGGCGGTGTTCACGGCGCTGTCCTCCACCGCCGATGGCGTGGTCGCGCTGCACCGGATGATGGAGTCGAAGGACCCGCCCCTGTCGCGCGACGGCGCGGCGGATGCGGCGCCGGACGAGGCGGAGCTGCGCAGGATGATGCGCGACCCCCGCTACTGGCGCACGCGCGAGCCCGATTTCGTGCAGCGCGTCACCGAGGGCTTCCGCCGCCTGGTCGGCGGATAGGCCCCCGTTCCCGGCCGGTGCAGCGCCCCGCGCCGCCGGCCGGCGCCGCCGCGTGACGCCCCCGCCACGCGGCGGCCGCGGGGCGGATGGTCGAGCCCCGCCTCCCATCCGCCCCGCACCCCTTCCCCCCGCACCCAACCCGCGCGCCGGGCCTGCGGGCACCGCCGCGCGCGGCCGGTCCCTTCGCGGACAACCGGCCGCGCGCCGCCCATCGCAACCGCACAGCCATGAAGGAGGGCGCGATGCCCACCAGCACCCAGGTCGATGCCGTCTTCACCAAGCAGTTCCAGGCCGAGGTCCACGAGGCCTACCAGCGCCAGGGCTCCAAGCTGCGCCCGACGGTGCGCAGCAAGACCGGCGTGACCGGCACCAGCACCTTCTTCCCGAAGGTCGGCAAGGGCACCGCCGCGGCGAAGACGCGCCACGGCACCGTGCCGGTGATGAACCTGGAGCACGCGCAGGTGGAGTGCGTGCTGCAGGACTACTACGCCGGCGACTGGATCGACCGGCTGGACGAGCTGAAGACCAATGTGGACGAGCGTGACGTGGTGGCGAATGCCGGCGCGCATGCGCTGGGGCGGAAGTCCGACGAACTGATCATCGCCGCCCTCGACACCGCGACGCGCGAGGCGATCGGCACCGCGCCGGGCACCACCGACAGCTCCGGCCTGACGAAGGAGAAGGTGCTGCTGGCCTTCGAGATGATGGGCGCGGCCGACGTGCCGGATGACGGGCAGCGCTATGCCGTGGTCGGCTGGAAGCAGTGGAGCCAGCTGCTGGAGATCGAGGAGTTCGCCTCCTCGGAGTATGTCGGCGACGACGCGCTGCCCTGGAAGGGGACGCAGGCGAAGCGCTGGCTCGGCGCGCTGTGGCTGCCGCATTCCGGCCTGACCAGGTCCGGCGCGCTGCGCTACTGCTACTTCTACCACCGCACCGCGATCGGCCATGCGGCGGCGGCCGAGATCTCCACCGACATCACCTGGCATGGCGACCGCGCGGCGCATTTCGTCTCCAACATGATGAGCCAGGGCGCGGTGCTGGTGGACGACTTCGGGGTCGTGCGCATGCGCGCGGCGGAATAGCCCGGCGCCTGCGCGCGGCGGAATGGCCGCGCGCCTTCCACTTCCCACAACCAGCCCTCCCCCGCATGCGGGGGAGGGCGCCGATGCGGAATCCCCCGATGGCCCTCACCGCCCTCGCGCTCTGCTCGCGCGCCCTGCTGCGGATCGGCGCGCAGCCCGTGGCCTCGCTCGACGAAGGCACGGCCGAAGCCGAGGTCGCCGCCAACCTCTATCCCGCGACGCGCGATGCGCTGCTGTCGGCGCATCCCTGGTCCTTCGCCACCGGGCAGGCAGCGCTCGCGCGGCTCGCCGCGGTGCCGCATGCGGACTTCGGCCAGGCCTTCCAGCTTCCTCCCGGCTTCCTGCGCGCGCTGTCGGCCGGCGGCGGGGGGCGCGGGCGCGGCCTGCCCTACCGCATCCACGAGGACCGGCTGCACGCCGATGCACAGGCCGTCACCCTGACCTACGTCTTCCGTCCCGACGAGAGCGCCTTCCCGCCCTTCTTCGCCGCCTGCCTCGTCGCGCGGCTCGCCGCCGAGTTCTGCCTGCCGCTGACAGAGAGCGCGTCGCGTGCCGAGATGCTGTTCCGCATGGCGGAGCAGGAGTTGCGGTCCGCGCGCCTGGTGGACAGCCAGCAGGACACGCCCCGCGCGATCGAGGGCTTCCCCCTGGTCGATGCGAGGGGCTGAGCGATGGCCGCCACGCGACGCGTGAAGTCGAGCTTCGCCTCCGGCGAGCTCGCGCCCGAGCTGCTCGGCCGCGGCGACCTGCGCGCCTACGACAACGGCGCGCGCCGGCTGCGCAACGTGGTCATCCAGCCGACCGGCGGCGTCGCGCGCCGCCCGGGCCTGCTGCACATCGCCGAGATCGGCGCGCCGGTCCGGCTCGTGCCCTTCGAGTTCAACACCGAGCAGACCTACCTTCTCGTCTTCTCGCCCGGCTGGATGGATGTCTTCATGGGCGACGCGCATGTCGCCTGGATTCCCGGCCCCTGGACCGCTCAGATGCTGCCGCAGCTGGCCTGGACGCAGAGCGCGGACACTCTGCTGCTGTTCCACCCGGACATGCCGCCGCGCAGCATCACCCGCAGCAGCCACGCGGCCTGGAGCCTGGCCGACTTCGCGATCCCCAGCATGCCCTTTCACGGCTTCGCCCCGGGCGTGGCGCTGACGCCGTCGGGCACCGCGGGCAGCATCACGCTGTGGGCCGATGCCGACGTGTTCACGGCGCAGCACCTGAACGTCACGCTGAAGGTGCGCGGATGCTACGCGGTGGTGACCGCGGTGGCGGGGCCGCGCAGCGTCACCGCCACGCTCGGCACGCCGCTGCCCGATGCGGGCGTGACCACGGACTGGGAGGAGCACGCCTTCAGCTGGGCGCGCGGCTGGCCGGTCTGCGCCTGCTTCCACCAGGACCGGCTGGTGCTCGGCGGGTCGCGCGACCTGCCGAACCGGCTCTGGCTGTCGCGCACCGGGGATTTCCACAGCTTCGACCCCGGCACCGGGCTCGACGACGAGGGGATCGAGTTCTCGCTGATGTCGGACCAGGTGAACGCGATCCGGGGCCTCTTCTCCGGCCGGCACCTGCAGGTCTTCACCTCCGGCGCGGAATGGATGGTGACGGGCGACCCGCTGACGCCTTCCTCCATCCAGCTGCACCGGCAGACGCGGGTCGGCAGCCCGGTGGACCGGATGGTGCCGCCCGTCGACGTGGACGGCGCGACCATCTTCGCCGCGCGCTCCGGCCGCGGGATCACCGAGCTGGCCTATACCGACGTCGCCGACACCTACCAGGCGAACGACCTGGCGCTGGTCGCGCGGCACCTGGTGCAGGCGCCCGTGTCGATGGCCTATGACCAGCTGCTGCGCCTGCTGCATGTGGTGATGGCGGATGGCAGCATGGCCACGCTGACGCTCTACCGCGCCGAACAGGTGATCGCCTGGACGCGGCAGGAGACGGACGGCGCCTTCCGCGCGGTGGCGGAGACGGATGGCCGGGTCTTCGTGGCGGTGGAGCGCGGCGGCCGCATGCGGCTGGAACGCTTCGACGCCGGTGCCGGCTTCGACGCCGCGCTGGCAGGCAGCGCCGCCGCGCCGCAGGACCGCTGGGTCGGCCTGTCGCACCTCGAGGGGCGGGAGGTCGGCGTGCTGGCCGATGGCGCGCCGGTGGCGGCGCGGGCGGTGGCGGGCGGCGCCGTCACGCTCGACCCGCCCGCCGCTTCGGTGCAGGCCGGCCTGCCCTTCCGCCATGTGATCGAGCCGCTGCCCCTGTCCCTTGCGACGCCATCCGGCGCCGCGGCGGCGCCGGTCCGCCTGGTCTCGGCGACCTTCCGGCTGCTGGCGACGCCGGCGCTGGAGGTCGATCTCGGGCGCGGGGCGCAGGCGGTGCCGTTCCGCCGCTTCGGCACGGCGGTGCTGGACGCGCCGCCGCAGCCCTTCACCGGCGATGTCGCGCTGCGCGGCCTCGGCTGGCGGCGGGACGCGCTGGCTCCGCTCTGGCGGGTCGAGGGCAGCACGCCGCTGCCGCTGACGCTGCTTTCCGTCACCACCGACACGAGGACGACCGACTGATGGCCCAGCTAGCCCCGATCGCCGCCGTGCTCGGCGCCGGCGCCACGCTCTACGGCGCGGCGCGGCAGGCGCAGTCGCAGAAGGCCGTGGCGCAGCAGCAGGCGGATGGCGCGCGCGCGCAGGAAGCGGCGCGCGCCGCGCAGGCCGCGGTGCAGCAGGCGGCGGACACGCGCGCGCGGGATGCGCGCCTTGCCGGCACCATCGCATCCGCCCGCGCGCGGCTGGCCGCCGGCGGCGTCGCGCCGGACGAGGGATCGGGCGTCGCGCTGGTCTCGGGCCTCGCGCGCGATGCGGCGGCGGCGCAGGCGGACAACGACGCGGTCGCCGCGGCGCGGCTTTCCGCGGGGCGGCGCAGCCTGCTCAACCCCGACGGCTCCCTCACGACCTGGCTGCGGGCGGGCGGTTCCTTCGGGAACAGCCTGCGCAGCCTGCTCGACTGACCGAACCCCGAACCCGGAGCCCCAGATGGCCGAGCACATCCGCATCGGCGACGTCGCGCCGCGCGTGCAGTACCTGGGTGACGGCGCCCGCACCGCCTTTCCCTTCCCCTTCCCGATCTTCAACCCCGAGGACCTCGAGATCCGCGTCGACGGCGTGACGCTGTCGGGTGGCTACGCCGTCGCCGGCGCAGGGCTGAGCGAGGGGGGCAGCGCCATCCTCGCCGCCGCGCCGGCGGCGGGCGTGGGCGTCACGCTCCGCCGCCGCGTGCGGGTGGAGCGCAACACCGACTTCCAGGACAACGGCGTGCTGCGCGCCCGCACGCTGAACGACGAGCTGGACCGCCTGGTGGCCGTGCTGCAGGAGCACCGCGAGGAGATCGCGACCGCGCTGCGCCAGGACCCGGCCGAGGTCGGCGGGCGGCTGACGCTGCCGCTGCGACCGGCGCGCGCCAACCGGCTGCTGGGCTTCGATGCCTCGGGCGAGGTGACCGTCTTCCCGCGCCAGTCGGGCGAGCTGACGGCGCCCTTCCCCGGCGCCATCCCGCGCACGGTCGAGGACAAGATGGCCGAACGCCTGTCGGCCCGCGACTTCGGCGCGGGCGGCAACGGCGTGGCCGATGACGGGCCGGCGCTGCAGGCCGCGATGAACGCCGCCGCCGCAGCGGGCAAGGTGCTGCTGCTGGGCGAGGGGGTGTTCCGCACGACGCAGCCGCTGGTGCTGCCCGGCGCGGCGGCCGGGCTCGTCATGCGCGGGACGCTGCTCTACGCCGGCCCGGGTGGCCAGGCGGCGCTGACGGTGGGGGATGGCGGCACGGCGCGCAACGCCAACAAGATCCTCACCGGCCTCGCCGTGCTGCGCGCCGCGCAGTCCGACTGGGACAGCGAGGGCGACATCGGCGTGCTGCTGCGCAACCTCGACGCCAGCCTGGTGGAGCTGCGGGAGGTGACGGGCTTCACCATCGGGGTCCGCACGCTGGGCGACGGGCGCGGATTCGAGGACACGACCCTGCTGCTCGGCCGCTTCGTCAACAACCGCATCGGGCTCGACGTGCGGGCGGCGACGGCGGGGGCGTGGAACACCTCCATCCGCTACTATGGCGGGCATTTCGCGGTGGGCAGCACGGTCCACACCGGCAGGGACCGCTTCGGCATCCGCCTCTCCGCCGCGCCGGGCGCCTATGTCGCGCACAACCGCCATGTCTTCGACGCGCCGAATTTCGAGCTGAATGCCGAAGGCCGCCCGATCTCCGGCATCCCCTTCCTGTGCGAGGTCAACAGCCGCGCGGTGATCGCCCGCGCGCTGCGGATGGAGGGCTGTTCGCCCTTCGTCGCGCGCCACACCGCCGGCGCGCAGGACCACCTGTACGAGGTCGCATGGGCGTCGCAGGGCTATGCGGTGGAGATCGACCACGCGGCGGGGGCGACGCGGCTCGGCGGCGTCGTCCGGGCCACCCACCAGGCCGGCCCGCACCGCGAGGCGACGCGGGAGGTCGCCTCCGTGCCGAACCTGCGTGCCGCCGCCATACGCTGGAACGCGACGGAAACGGGATTCGAGAAGCTGGCCGTGCTGTCCTCCAACGTCGCGGGCACACCGTCCGTGCTGGCGGACTTCGCCTTCCCCGCGCTCGACCAGCTGCCGCTGACCGCGCGCGGCGTGACGCTGACCGGCGGCCGCGCGCTGGGCTTCGTGGTGGATGCGCGGCGGTGCAAGGACTTCGCGCTGTCGGTCGATGCCGATGCGCCTCGGCTGATGGTGATGGCCTTCGACGCGAACATGAACCTGCTGACGGATGCCGCCGGCCAGGCGGTGCTGGCCTCCGGCCAGTCGGTGTCCTGGAACCCGACGGCGCGCTGGTGGCAGGGCAATGCGGACATGGACGATGCCGGGCTGACGCGGCTGCAGGCGGTGCGGCTCTCGCCCGCCGTCGGCTATGCGGTGATCGGGCTCGCGCGGCTGTCGGCCGACTACGAGCTGCGCGCCATGCGTCTGCACTGCGACCCACGGCACGCGCCCGCCCTGCTCTACGGCCTGCCCGACCTGCGGCACGGCGTGCGGGAGATGGTGGCGGAGGCCGCCTGGGACCCGCCCTCCATCGCGGCGGGGGGCAGCGCGCAGCTCAACGTCTCCCTGCCCGGCGCGCGGCCGGGGGACTTCGCGCAGGCTGCCTTCTCGCTCTCGACCTCCGGCGTCGTCTTCCTCGCGCAGATCGGCGCGCAGGACGTGGTGACGGTGACGGCCTGGAACCGCAGCGGCGCGGCGGTGGACCTCGGCGGCGGCACGGTGCGCGTGCGCGTGGTGAAGGCATGAGGCGCGGCCGCAAGCCGGCGTCCCCGGCCGGCCGCGTGCCGAAGGACAAGCTGGCCGAGGCGATCGGCCCGATCGCGGAGGACTACGTGGCCTTCGTCAACAGCCACCCCGAGGGCGAGCAGCCGGGCGACAGCAAGGCCTTCCGCGCGCGCCACGACGCCGGGCTGGTGGCGCTGCACCACCTGACGGAGCTGACCTCCCTCCTCGCCGGCGACGCGACGGCGGAGGCGGTGCAGTCCGGCGTGGACAAGGTGCTGGCCGACACGCGCGCCCGCATGGCGAAGGAGGAGGATGGTGACGCAACGACCGGCTGACCTGCTGGAATTCGCCTGGATTTGGAACCGCGCCGCCGGCCTCGGCACGCCCGCCCTGCACCGGCGCGTGCTGCGCTGGCTCGAGGCCTCCGGGCGGGAGGGCGACCGGCGGCGGCTGCTGATGGCCTTCCGCGGCAGCGGCAAGTCCACCCTCGTCGGCCTGTTCTGCGCCTGGACGCTGTACCGCACGCCGGATGCGCGCATCCTGGTGCTGGCGGCGGACCACGCGCTGGCCACGCGCATGGTGGCGCAGGTGCGGCGCATCCTGGCGCGCCACCCGCTCTGCGGCGCGCTGCTGCCGGAGCACGGGGAGGGCGACTGGGCGTCGGACCGCTTCACGGTGGCGCGGCCTTCCGTGCTGCGCGACGCCTCCATGATGGCCGCCGGGATCGGCGGCAACATCACCGGCGCGCGCGCCGACCTCATCATCTGCGACGATGTCGAGGTGGCCGGCAACTGCGACACGCCGGGCAAGCGCGCGGAGCTGCGGGAGAGGCTGACGGAGACGGAATTCGTCCTCGTTCCCGGGGGCGCGATGCTGTTCGTCGGCACGCCGCATTGCGCCGAGAGCCTCTACGCCGAGGGGCCGGAGGGCGCGCTGCCCGGCTACCGGCGGCTGGTCGTGCCGCTGCTCGACGCAGCCGGCGCCAGCGCCTGGCCGGAACGCTTCCCGCCCGAGGGGGTGGCGCGACTACGCGAACGCGTGGGCCCGCTCGCCTTCCGGCGGCAGATGCTG
This sequence comes from Falsiroseomonas sp. CW058, assembly GCF_050563535.1. Taxonomy (NCBI): domain Bacteria; kingdom Pseudomonadati; phylum Pseudomonadota; class Alphaproteobacteria; order Acetobacterales; family Roseomonadaceae; genus Falsiroseomonas; species Falsiroseomonas sp. CW058. The sequence continues at coordinate 13,160 of NZ_JBNXUO010000054.1, read as the reverse complement.
CTGGAGCCGGTGGCGGAGGAGGCGATGCGCCTCGACCCCGCGCTGATCTCCCGCTACCTGGCCGAGCCCGACTACCGCGAGGCGAACGGGCGCGGCGTGCTGACGCTGATGGGCACGCGGCTGGTCTCGGGCGGCGGCTGGTGGGACCCGGCCTTCGGGCGCCCCGGCACCGGCGATGCCAGCGTGCTGGCGGCCACCTATGCGGATGGGCTGGGCCGCCACTACCTGCACCGCGTCGCCTACATCACGCATGATCCGGGCGCCGAGGACGACGCGGCGACGCAGCAGTGCCGGCAGGTCGCGGCCATCGCGCGCGACCTGCTGCTTCCGGCGCTGCGGGTCGAGACCAACGGGCTCGGCCGCTTCCTGCCGGGGCTGCTGCGCAACCAGCTCTCCCGCATCGGCTTCCCCTGCGCGGTGCACGAGGCGACGAGCCGGGCGGCCAAGTCGGACCGCATCCTCGGCGCGCTCGACCCGGTGCTGGCCGCGCGGCGCCTGTCGGCGCATGAAAGCGTGTTCCGCACGCGCTTCCCGCAGGAGATGGCGGCCTGGCGGCCCGATGCGCCGGGGCTGCACGACGACGCGCTGGATGCGCTGGCCGGCTGCCTGCTGGCGGAGCCGGTGCGCTTCCCCATCCACCCGCCCCCGCGCGCGACCACGCTGCCCTGGCGCGGGGGCTGAGGCCGGCTCAGCCCGCGCGCTTCAGGATCTCGGCCGCGTGCCGGTCCTGGCCGGCCGCCGTGATCTCGAAGCGCCCGTCACCGCGGCGGCGCGCCAGGCCCATGCCGGACAGGCGTTCCAGGCAGGGGCCGTCCTTCAGCCCGTCGGGGCGGCCGGCCGCCTCCACCAGCGTCAGCCGGTGCAGCGCCGAACGGCAGCAGGTTTCCAGGTAGGGCTCGTTCCACATCGGTTCCGGCAGTGCTTGCGTCGCCCGCAAGGGTGGCGCCGCGCCGCAACAGCTTCAAGGAGTGACACGGATGCTTCCCGAGATCCCCGCCCCCATCGTCTCGGCGCTGACCGATGCGCCGCTGGCGCTGGCGCTGCTCTGGATGGTGGTCCAGCTCCGCCGCGACCTCGCGGCGCGGCAGGACCCCCCGCCCTCCGCCCCCGGCGCCCCGCCACGCGACGAGCTGGCGGAGTTCAAGCTCGAGGTCGCGCGCACCTATGTGCCGCTGTCGCTGATCCGCGACCTCGATTCGCGCCTGTCGCTGCAGCTGATCCGCATCGAGGAGAAGCTGGACGAGGTGAGCCGCGCCGCGACCGCGGCGCAGGCCGTCTCGGGCCATGCGCTGGGGACGCGCAAGATGGGCTTCGCCGCCCGCGGCGATGCGGAGACGCGGGCATGAGCGCCGCGATCCTGCCGATGCGCCGCGCCGCCACGGGCGCCGAGATCCTGGCGCTGACGCTGTGGGGCGAGGCCGCGGGTCGCCCCGTGCGGGCGATGGAGGCGGTGGCCGCGGTGGTGATGACGCGCGTCCGCCTGGCGGCGCGGGCCGGCGGGTTGGCGCATCTGGGCCAGGGCGTCGCCGGCGTGTGCCGCGCGCCCTTCCAGTTCGCCTGCTGGCAGCCACGCCACCCCCGCCACGCCGCGCTGGCCGAATGCGACACCCAGGCGGACGCGGCCTTCCCGGCCTGCCGGCGCATCGCCGCGCGCGCCATGGCCGGGCTGCTGCCCGACCCAACCGAGGGCGCCACCCATTACCACGCGGCCGACGAGCTGCCGCGCTGGGCGGTCGGCCAGGTGCCGACGGCGGAACTCGGCGGGCTTGTCTTCTACCGCCTGCTCGATGGATAGCGTCCCGCATGGAACGCAGCATCTACACCCTGGTCCGGGGCGAGGACTGGCGCGCGGCGGAACGCGCGGGGGAATACCGCGGCAGCGCCGACGACCGGCGCGACGGCTTCCTGCACTTCTCGACCGCCGCGCAGCTGCGCGCGAGCGCGGCGAAGCACCGCCGGGGCGAGCCCGACCTGGTGCTGGTGGAGGCCGATGCCGGCCGGCTCGGCGCCGCGCTGCGGTGGGAGCCGGCCTCGGGCGGGTCGCGCCCGGGGCTGTTCCCGCATCTCCACGGCCCGCTGCCGCTGTCGGCCGTGCTGTCCTTCACGCGCCTGCCGATGCGGGAGGACGGGACCCACGACTTCCCCGAGGGGATCCCCTGACCGGGCCGGCTAGCGCCGCGCCGCGCGTTCGCTCATGACGCAGGCGAAGATCACCACCGCCGCGCCCGCCAGCATCGCGCCCCCCGGCGCATGGCCCCAGATGCCGAGGTCGAAGGCCAGGCTCCACACCAGGCCGGAATAGCCGAAGGGCGCAAGGCGCGAGGCGGCCGCGTGGCGGAACGCCTCCGCCAGGCAGACCGTCGCGGCCGCCACGATGAAGCCGTTCACCACCATCTGCCCCAGCGCGAAGGCCGACGGCGCGCGCCAGTCGGCCAGGCCGAGCGGCAGCATGACGGCGAGCCCCAGCAGCGCCGGCCAGACCAGCACCCGCGCGATGCCCCCTTCGTGCCGCAGCGACCGGTTGAGCACGAAGACGGCCGAGTAGCAGAGCGTCCCGCACAACGCGAAGACGTAGCCCATCAGCGGCGCGCCGGTGCCGCCCGAGAGCAGGGAAGGCGCGAGCCCGACCGCCACCCCCGCGAAGCCGACTCCGCACCAGACCCAGGCCGCCGCCGGCGGCGGCTCCCGCAGGAACAGGGCGGAGAAGACCAGCACGATGAAGGGCGAGGTGAAGAACACCAGGTAGCCCTCCGCCAGCGGCAGGCGGCTGAAGGCCAGGAAGAAGAAGGTGGCGCTGCCCAGCATCACCACCGCCCGCGCCGCCTGCAGGCGTGGGAAGCGGGTGGACAGCGGCCCGCCCCAGCCCGGCCGGACGGCGCGCAGCAGCGCGACGCCGGAAAGGATCGTGGCGAAGCGCACCAGCTGCACCTGCCACACGCCGTACTCGGCCGAGAGCAGCTTGCTGTTGGCATCGAGCAGCCCGAACAGGCCGATTCCCGCAAGCATCAAGGCCGGCCCGAGCAATCCATCCTCCGTCGTCGCCTCGTCTTGTCGCCGCCGCGGGTTCCGGGCACAAGCCCGGCCCGCATGACCCCCCGCATCGCCTCCATCCTCATGCCGCTGGTCCGCGGCATCGATCCCGAACGCGCGCATGACCTGGCGCTGCGCGCGCTGCGCTTCGGCCTGGCCGGGGCCGACCGCGGCGCCGACGACCCGATCCTGGCGACCACCGCCTTCGGCATCCCCTTCCGCAACCCGGTCGGGCTGGCGGCGGGATTCGACAAGTCCGCGGTCGCGATCGGGCCGCTGATGCGGCTCGGCTTCGGCTTCGTCGAGGCGGGGTCGGTCACGCCGCGGCCGCAGATCGGCAACCCGAAGCCGCGGCTGTTCCGGCTGAGCGAGGACCGCGCCGTCATCAACCGGATGGGGATGAACAATGCGGGGCTGGCCGCCTTCGTCGCGCGGCTGAACGCCCTGCCGCGGCCCCGCCCGGCGGTGCTCGGCGCCAACATCGCCATCAACAAGGAGAAGGCGGACCCCTTCCGCGACTACCCTGCGCTGTATGCGGCGGTCGCGCCGGTGGCGGACTATGTCGCGGTCAACGTCTCCTCCCCCAACACGCCCGGCCTGCGCGACCTGCAGGGCGAGGAGCAGCTGCGCCAGGTGCTGGCCGCCCTCGCCGCCACCCGCGCCGGCCTGGCGGGCCCGCGCCCGCCGATCGTTGTGAAGATCGCCCCCGACCTCGCGCCCGGCGCGGTGGAGCCGGTGGTGGAAGCCGCGATCGCGCATGGGGTGGAAGGGCTGATCGTCTCCAACACCACCATCGCGCGGCCGGCGCCGCTGCGTTCCCCGCTGAAATCCCAGACCGGCGGCCTGTCCGGCCCGCCGTTGCGCGCGTTGTCGACCGAGATGCTGAAGCGCGTCGCGCGGCTGTCGCGCGGGCGCAACCTGACGCTCATCGGCTGCGGCGGCGTCGGCAGCGGCGCGGATGCCTACGAGAAGCTGCGCGCGGGCGCCTCGCTCGTGCAGCTCTACGCCGCCTTCGCCTATGAGGGCCCGGCGCTGGTCCCGCGCATCAGGCGCGAACTGGCCGCGCTGCTGCGGCGCGACGGCTTCCGGGAAGTGGCGGATTGCGTGGGGGTCGACATCCGGTGAACATCCTCGGCGGAATCGCCCCGCTGGCCGACCGCTACGACGGCTTCATCCTCGACCTCTGGGGCGTGGTGCATGACGGCCGTCGCCCCTATCCCGGCGTGGCCGATGCGCTGGGCCGGCTGAAGGCGCGCGGCAAGCGCGTGTGCTTCCTTTCCAACGCGCCCCGCCGCGCGCATGTGGTGGAGGCGTTGCTGGCCGGCATGGGGCTTGACCCCGCCCTGTGGGACGGCGCCATCACCAGCGGCGAACTGGCATGGCGGATGCTGCGCGGGGGGCACGGCTTCGGCCGCCGCGCGCTGCATATCGGGCCGGAGCGCGACCTCTCCACCGTCGAGGGGCTCGACGTCGAGCTGGTGGGCGCGCCGGACGCAGCGGATTTCGTGTTGAACACCGGCCCCGACCCGGAACGCGGCAATGGCGAGGTCGGGCCCTATCGCCCGGCGCTGGAAGCCTGCGCGGCGCGACGCCTGCCGATGCTCTGCGTCAACCCGGACCGCCATGTGATGGTGGGCGAGCACCGGGTGATCTGCGCCGGCGCGCTGGCCGATCTCTACGCCGAACTCGGCGGGCCACGCGCAACCGAGATCGGCAAGCCCGACCCGGCGGTCTATCCGCCGGTGCTGGACCTCCTTGGCATCGCGGAGACGGCGCGCGTCGTCGCCATCGGCGACAGCCCGCACACCGACCTGGCCGGCGCGCAGGCGGCGGGGATCGACGCCGTCTGGGCGCTGACCGGGCTCGCGGCCCATGCCCATGGCGAGACGCCGGAAGGCAAGCGACTGGCCGAGGTCGCGGCGGCCGAAGGGGTGCGCCCCGTCGCGGCCCTGTCCGGGCTGCGCTGGTAGCGACGCGGGCCCCTACGCCGCGAGCGCCGCCGCCCGCGCCCGGCGCTTGAGACGGATCCGCCGCAGCCAGATCCAGACCCCGGTGCCGAGCAGGCCGAGCAGGGCGGCGGAGGCGACGAGGTTCGCGACCGACCCGGCGATGCCGAGCCACGTCCCCTCATGCAGCACGCGCATCCAGGGGCGCGGCTGCGCCACCACCCCTTCCGCGCCGACGCGGTAGACCATCGAGGTGCCGCTGGCGTCCAGCACCCGCAGGGTGGTCGCCCCGCCGCGCGGGCGCACCCAGTCCAGCCCGTCCAGCCCGTGCCGTTCCGCCACCCAGCGCAGCGTGGTGCGCAGCTCGGGCGCCGGGCCCGCCGCCGGCACCGCCGGGGCCGCGAAGGACAGGCCGAGCGCGAGGGCGAGCCCGGTCAGCGGGCTGCCCACCAGCAGCGGCAGCAGTAGCCAGCCGGTCGCGCGGTGCCAGCCGCCCACCGTGTTGCGGAACCTCGGCCAGCCCAGCAGCAAGCCGAGCGGCGCCAGCAGGATCAGCGCCGCGGTGGAGACAGTGACGAGCCAGCCGAGGTCGAGCAGCAGCGTCTCGTGCAGGCGCCGCGCCGTGGCGAAGATGCCGGGCCAGGGCCCGGGGGCCGCGGGGGTGGCCGTGGCCAGGTCGAAGACCTGCGCGGCGCCGCGCCCGCCGAGCGTCACGGTCCCCGCATGCGCCTGCACCGAAAGCGCCGCGTTGCGCGCCGCCGGGCCCGCCGCGTCCAGCACCGCCTCCAGCCGCGCCAGCGTCACCGTCCCCGCCGGCGCCGCCGCCTTCAGGGCGGGCTCCAGGCTCAGCACCAGGCCGGAGCCGATCACCGCGAGCAGCGGCGCCGCGAAGGCCAGCGCGACCCAGCGATGCAGGCGGAAAATAAGGGCTTTCGACATGATGCGGTCCGACATGCTGCGGCGCACAAAATGCCATGCCGGAACTCCACTGGGGATGACGAATGGTCGCGGATTGCAACGGCCGCGCTGCCCATTCGCGACTCCGTGATCCGCATCCCGCCCCGCGCGGAGGGGACCTGCGATCATCGCGGCCTGTGGGATCCGCGATCCGTCCCTACAATCATGCGCCGTGAACCAGCAATCCTCCGCCGCGCCGCAGCGCGAGCCACCCGCGCTGACGCCCGGAGCGCGCCCGCGGCCGGCGATCTGGCTGCTGGTCGGCATGATCGGGCTCGGCCCCTTCACCATGCAGGTGCTGGTGCCGTCGCTGCCGGGCATCGGGCGGGACTTCGGCGCGCCGACCTCCACCGTGCAGTTGACGGTGACGCTGTACCTCATCGGCGTCGCGGTGGGGCAGCTGTTCTACGGGCCGCTGTCGGACCGCTTCGGGCGGCGCCCGCTGCTGATGGGCGGGCTGGCGCTGCATGTGCTGGCCAGCCTGGCCTGCGCGCTGGCACCGGGCATCGGCTTCCTGGTCGTCGCGCGGGTGGCGCAGGCGCTGGGCGCCTGTGCGGGGGTGGTGCTGGCCCGCGCGGTGATCCGCGACGCCTGGCCGCGCGACCAGGCGGCCAGCGTGCTGGGCTACGTCACCATGGGCATGACCATCGCGCCGATGGTCGCGCCGGTGCTGGGCAGCGTCATGGAACAGTGGCTGGGCTGGCGGGCGGGCATGGTGGCCTGCATGGCCTTCGCCCTGCCGCTGGCGCTGATGGCCTGGCGGCGCCTGCCGGAGACGTTGCCGGCGCCGCAACCGCTGCCCGGCCCCTTCGCGATCTGGGCCGCCTATCGCAGCCTCTGGGCGGTGCCGGCCTTCCGCGCCTATGCGGCGGTGACGGCCTGTTCCACCGGCGTCTTCTTCGCCTTCCTGGGCGGCGCGCCGTATGTGGTGGTGCAGGGCATGGGCTACTCGCCGGTCTCCTTCGCGCTGGCCTTCGCGGCCATGTCGGTGCTGTTCGCGCTGGGGAACTGGCTGGCGGGGGTGCTGTCGCGCCGGCTCGGCGTGGTTCGGATGCTCACCCTCGGCACCGCCATCACAACCGGCGGGGCGGTGCTGGCGCTGGGGACGATGATCCTGGCGCCGCCGCACATCCTGATGTTCTTCCTGCCGATGGGGATCGTCGCCATCGGCAACGGCATGACGCAGCCCAACGCCATCGCCGCCGCGCTCAGCGTGCGGCCGCAACTGGCGGGCACCGCCTCGGCTCTCGTCGGCGCCTCGCAGATGGGGTTCGGCGCGGCGATGACCTTCCTGGTGAGCCTGGTCGAGCACGGCGCGGGGATCGGCACCGCGCTGACCATGGCGGCGGTGGGGGTGGGCACCTTCCTCGCGCTGCGGGGCGCGAAGCGGGCGGGCGGGGCGTGAGGGCCGGGAAGGGCACCGCCCTTCCCGGCCCTTCGTGTCAGGCCCGCATGCCGTCCACCAGCGGCAGCCTGCGCACCCGCCGCCCGATCAGCGCCGAGACGGCATTCGCCACCGCCGGGGTGATCGGCGGCACCGGCGGCTCGCCGACGCCGCCCATGCGCTCTCCGCTCTCGATCACATGCGCCTCGATCCGCGTCGGCGCCTCGTCGGTGCGGAGCACCTCGTAGCCGTCGAAATTCGCGTTCCGAACGCGCCCACCCTCGATCACGATCTTCTCGCCCATCGCGGTGGACAGCCCCTGGATCACGCCGCCCTCGATCTGGCTGCGGACGCCGTCGGGCAATACCTGCCGCCCGCAGTCGAGCGCGACGACCACGCGGTGGACCCGCGGGCGCCCGTTCTCGATCGAGACCTCGGCCACCTGCGCGCAGAGCGACCCGTAGCTCTCGACGAAGGCGAAGCCGCGCGCGCGGCCGGCCGGCAGCGGGGTGCCCCAGCCCGCCTTCTCCGCCGCCGTGTTGACGACGTTCAGCGCCCGCGGGTCATGGGCCAGCAGTTCCCGCCGCAGCGCCACCGGGTCCTTGCCGGCCGCCTGCGCCAGCTCGTCCAGGAAGCACTCCATGAAGAAGCCGTTCTGCGTCGCGCCGACCGACCGCCAGGGCATGGTCGGCACCGGCACCTGCCGGCGCACATAGTCCACGCGATAGGCGCCGGTGCGGTAGCGTGTGTCGTTCAGAGTCTGCACCGAGCTGGCGTCGAGGTCGCCCTGGAAGTTGTTGAAGTCCCGGTTCATCGAGGTACCGGCCGTCCGCACCCAGAGCCCCGTGACCTTGCCCTGCGCGTCCAGCGCCGCGCGGAAGCGCGCCGCCTGCGCCGGGCGGTACCAGCCCTGGCCGATCTCGTCCTCCCGCGACCAGAACAGCTTCACGGGCCGGCCGACCGCGCGCGCGACGATGACGGCGGAGCCGGGGATGTCCTCGTACAGCCGCCGCCCGAAGCCGCCGCCCTGCATCATCGTGTGGAAGCGGACCTTGTCGCGGTCCCAGCCGGTGTCGCGCACGACGCGGTTCACCAGCCGGTCCTGGTTCTGCGACGGCCCCCAGATCTCCAGCCGGTCGCCGTCGATGCGGACGTTGATGTTGTAGGGCTCGAGCGGCGTGTGGCTGAGGAAGGGGACCTCGTACTCGGCCTCGACGACCTTCGCCGCGCCGCGCAGCGCCGCCTCCACGTCGCCGTCGTTGCGCGCCACCGCGCCCTGCGGCTGCGCCAGGCCGTCGCGCATGGTCGCGCTGATCGCCTCGCTGGTCAGGCCGTCATGCGGCGTCGCCTTCCAGGTGACCTTCAGCGCCGCGCCGCCGCGCATCGCCGCCCACATGGAGCTGGCGACGACCGCCGCGCCGCCGGGGATCGCGACCACGTCGATCACGCCCGGCACCGCCATGGCGGACGCCTTGTCGAAGCCCTCCGCCTCGCCCCGGAAGACCGGGTTCAGCTTCGCATAGGCGTAGACCATCCCCGGCAGGCGGAAGTCGATCGAGTAGATCGCGCCGCCATGCGTCTTGGCCGGGATGTCGATGCGCGGCATCCCGCGCCCGATCAGCTTCAGCTCGCCCGCCGGGCGCAGCGGCGCCGTCTCGGGCAGCGGCGCCGCGGCCGCCGCGGCGGCCAGGTCCCCGAAGCCGAGCTTCCGGCCCGAGGCGCGGTGGAGGACGTGGTGGTCCTCCGCCACCAGCTCCGCCGCCGGCACGCCGAGCCGCGCGGCGCCGGCCTGGATCAGCGCGACCCGCGCCCGCGCGGTGGCCTGGCGCAGCGGCTCGAACCAGTAGCGCACGCCCCAGGACCCGCCGGAGCCCATGGCCGGCCCGGCACCGACATCGCGGCGATAGGGCGCATCGGGGTGCGGGTTCTCCACCGTGATGCGCGCGGGGTCGGCGCCGAGCTCGTCGGCGACGATGGCCGCATGGGCGGTCCAGGTGCCCTGGCCCATCTCGGTGGTCGGCGACCACAGCGTGATGGCCCCGTCCGGCGCGATGGAGAGATAGGCGGTCAGCGTGCCCTGCCCGCCGGTCGCGGGCGGCTGCACGGGCGGGCGGGCCTGGGCGGCGGCGTCGCGCGCCGGCAGCGGCACGCTGAAGCCGATCACCAGCGCGCCGGCGGCGCGCAGCAGGGAACGACGTTCGAGAGCGATGGTCATGGCCTGTCCCTCCCCCTTCACGCGCCGGTGCCGGCCGCGCGCTTGATCGCGGCGCGGATGCGTGGGTAGGTCCCGCAGCGGCAGATGTTGCCCACCATCGCCGCATCGATGTCGGCATCGGTCGGGCGCGGCGTCACCGTCAGCAGCGCGGCGGCGGCCAGGATCTGGCCCGACTGGCAGTAGCCGCATTGCGGCACCTGCTCGTCGATCCAGGCCTGCTGGAGCGCGTGGCGGTTCTCGGGGTGGAGGCCCTCGATGGTCGTCACCTCCCGCCCGTCGGCGGCCGAAGCCGGCGTCGCGCAGGACCGGATGGCGGTGCCGTCCATCAGCACGGTGCAGGCGCCGCATTGCGCGATGCCGCAGCCATACTTGGTGCCGGTGAGGGCGAGGACATCCCGGATGGCCCAGAGCAGCGGCATCTCGGGGTCGATGTCGAGCGCGTGCGGGCGCCCGTTGACCGTCACGTTGATCGGCATGGGTCTTTCCTGGCGGTTGTCGTTTCCGGGCGGGCCTCTCGGGACCCTGGCCGCGTGGGAAGCTAGCGGAGCGCGGGCGCCAGCGGAATAGGCAACGCCCGCGCCGGTTGTGGAAACCGCGCGAGGCCGGTCAGCCCGTGCGGATCCAGGCCAGGAAGACCAGGAACCCGGCGACACCGGCCAGCGCATGCGCGGCCAGCACCGCCTCCGCACCACGGGGGGACCGGACATGCCGCAGCGCGCCCCAGCCCGCCGCCAGCGCCGCCGCGGGCAGCGCCAGCACGACCCAACCGGGCGGCGCACCCGGCCGCGGCGGGGGACCGGCAAGCAGCAGCAGCGCCACCAGCCCCGTGGCCGCCAGCGCCGCCACCAGATGCGCGCGCACCAGCCCCCGCGACCGCCTGCGGCCGAGATGCCCGACCCCGACCACCACGCCGAGGACGAGGGTCACCAGTAGGGCGAGCAGGGCGGGGGCGGCGGTCACGCCGGGGCAGGTGGCGGCGGGGCCGCGGCCGTCAAGGCGCGGCGGGGGTCAGGCGCCGGCGGGGCGCCGCGCCGGCGGGTCGCGGCTCAGCCCCTTGGCGGCCAGCGCGCGTTCATACTCGGCCCAGCGTTCCGCCCGTTCCCGCCCCAGCCGCAAAAGGATGTCCCAGGAATAGATGCCGGTGTCGTGCAGGTCGTCGAAGACCAGGCGCACGGCATAATTGCCCACCGGCTCCACCTTCATGATGCCGACATGCCGCCGCCCGGGCACGATGACGCGCTGGCCGGGGCCATGGCCCTGCACCTCGGCGGACGGGCTCTCGACGCGCAGATACTCGGCCGGCAGGGCGAAGGCCTCGCCGGTGTCGAAGACGACATGCAGCACCTTCTCGGCGCGGTTCAGGCGGATCTCGGTCGGGGTGGGCATGCGCTGCTCCCCCTTCCCGCAGGCGGGAAGGGACCGTGTGGGTGAGGGGACCCTACAGCTTCCGTGCCTCGTCCGGCAGCATGATGGGGATGCCGTCGCGGATGGGATAGGCCAGGCCCGCCTTCTCGCTCACCAACTCCCCCGCCTCGCGGTCGTAGCGCAACGGGCCCTTGGTGACCGGGCAGACCAGGATCTCCAGCAGCCGCGGATCGACCGCGCCGGCTTCGCTCTTCTCGCTCATCGTCGCTTCCATGGGCATGGCTGGGCGGATTGATGCCCCCACCCTGCCCTTCCCCGCAAGCGGGGGACGGCGCCGGGGGCACCTGGCGTGGCGGGCAGCCTCAGCTCGGCCGCCCTTCCGGCGCCGCGCCGTGGCTGTCCATCTGCAGCAGCGCCACCAGCATCGCCGCGCGCTCCTCCGGCCCCGCGGCTTCCAGCAGCGCCTGCTTCTCCCGCACGTCGAAGGGACAGACCATGCAGAGCGTGGTCACCAGCATGGCGTCGCCGGTCTGGTCGATCCCGTCCCAGTTCGCCTCGATCCCACGGGCGCGGAAATAGGGGCGCAGCGCCGCGACCAGCGCCGCGCGGTCCAGCTTCGGCGCCGGCCCGCCCGTGGCGAGGTCCGCGCGGAAGGGCGCATAGTCCACGCGCGCGCGACGGTAGCCGCGCCGCCCCTCGATCTCCTCGGCGATGCGGAAGCGGGTCACGCCCGTCAGCGTGATGAGCAGCCGCCCATCCTCCGTCTCCGCGAAGGAGGAGATGCGGCCGAGGCAGCCGACGCGGTAGGTCTGCGCCCCCGCATCGCCCCGCGGCAGCGCGGGGTCCGGCTGCACCATGCCGAACATCCGCCCCGTCGCCAGCGCGTCCTGCGTCATCGCCAGGTAGCGCGGCTCGAAGATGTTCAGCGGCAGCCGGCCCTCGGGCAGCAGCAGCGCCCCGGACAGCGGGAAGATCGCGATCTCCGCGGGCAGGTCGTCGAAGGCCGGATGGAAGGGGGGCATCGGCTCCCGTTCAGCCGGGCCCCGGGGCCCGGCCTTGTTGGCGCCCGCGATGCGCGCCTTGGGGAAGACCCCCCGGCCGACCGCGGACTAGCGGAACAACAGGGTGGAGAGCTTCCGCCGTCCTGCAAGGGTGGCGGGGTCGTCGAAGCCCCAGGCCTCGAAGAACTTCAGCAGCTGCTTGCGCGCCGCCTCCTCGCCCCAGGCCCGGTCGCGGCGGATCGCCTCCATCAGCGCATCGACCGCCTTGCCCCGCTCCTCCATCGCGTTCAGCGCCACCGCCAGCTCGATCCGGGCGGCATGGTCGTCCGGGTCGGCGGCCAGCCGCCGCTCGAACTCGCCGAGCTTCTCGCGCGCCTTCCGCCCCTCCACCGCGAGCTGGAGCTGGGAGCGGACGGAGGCGATCTCGGCATGGTCGCGGATCTTGTCGGGGACCTGGTCCACCACCTCCTGCGCCTGCTCCTCCTCGCCCAGCGCGATCAGCGCGCGGGCCAGGCCGGCGAAGGCTTCCGGGTTCTCGGGCTCGGACTGGACGAGTGCGGCGAAGAGCTCGAGCGCGGCGCGATGGTCCCCCGCCTCGACCGCCGCCTTCGCCTCGGCCAGCAGGTCGGCGCCGGGCAGCTGGCCGCCGGCCATCTTCAGCAGGTTCTCGATGAACTTCTTCACCTCGCCCTCGGGCAGGGCGCCCTGGAACAGGTCGGCGATCTGGCCCTGCACGAAGCCGACGACGGTCGGCACGGACTGCAGCGGCAGCCCCATCTGCGCCAGCTGCTGGACCAGCTGGCGGTTCTTGTCGATGTCGATCTTGACCAGGCGGACGCGGCCCTGGGCGGCGCGGACCACCTTCTCCAGCGTCGGCGTCAGCGTCTTGCAGGGGCCGCACCAGGTCGCCCAGAAATCGACCAGGACGGGGGTCTGGCGGCTGGCCTCCACAACGTCCTGCATGAAGCTCCGCTGGTCGCCGTCCTTGATCGGGTCGGCGGCGCCGGCCGGGGCGGCACCCCCGCCCGGGGCGGTCTGGCGGGTCGGGTCGAAGATCACGTCCATCGCGGGCATTCCCCAGGGTCTGGCGCGCATAGATGCGGAGAGCGGGGCCGAAGGGCAAGACGGCCCGCGGAACGGAGCGCGGGCGGCGCCGTTCCGCCCGGCACACCAGGGAGTCCACCCATGAGCATCTTCCGCAACATCATGTCCCGCATCTTCGGCGGCCCGGCGGCCGCCGGGCCCGCAGCCGGCGCGCCGCC
>NZ_JBNXUO010000053.1:0-23643 GCF_050563535.1 Falsiroseomonas sp. CW058 | reverse complement strand
GGCGCGCGCGGGCGGCCCGCCCCGCCTTCGCCATTGGCAGCATCCCCGGCCCGTGCGTTCATGCGCGGGCCGGGCCAAGGACGAGGGAGAGGAACCTCCATGCGACGCATCGCCATCGCCGCGGGCGCGGCGCTGATCGGGATGGCCGCGCTGGCCGCCGCGCAGACGCCCGCGCCCTATGCCCCGGGCCCGCACAACATCGTGCTGCCGCCCGACTGGGAAGCGCGCTTCATCCGCTACGCCACGGTGGACAAGCCCGACCGCAGGATCATCCGGCACATGTACGTGAACCCGGACGCCTATGCCGCGACGCGGGCCGGCCAGCCCGCGCCGCGCGGCACGCTGCTGATCATGGCCGACACCCGCGCGCGGCTCGATGCGCAGGGCGTGCCGCTGCTCGACACATCCGGCCGCTTCATCCCCGAACCCGGCTGGATCGCGATCGGCGCGCAGCAGAAGGAAGCGGGCTGGGGCGAGGGCTACGGGGCCGACCAGCGCAACGGCGAATGGGAATACGCCGCCTTCGACGGCACCGGCGCGCGGCGCAACGTGCCGCTGGCCAACTGCTTCGGCTGCCATCTCGGCGCCCGCGCGGGGCAGGACTACACCTTCACCTATTGGGACCATGCGGAGGCGCGGCGGTGACCTTCAGCCTGGTCGGCCGCTGCGCGCGCACGGGGCAGTTCGGCGCCGCCGCCGCCACCTCGTCCCTCGCGGTGGGGGCGCGGGTGCATGCGGTCGCGCCGGGCATCGGCGCGGTGCTGACGCAGCACCGCACGGACCCCCGCCTCGGCCCCCGCGGCATCGGCCTGCTGCGGTCCGGCTGCACGGCGCAGCAGACGGTGGCGGCGCTGGTCGCCTCCACCCCCGACCACAAGTGGCGGCAGCTGGCCGCGATCGACGCGGCGGGGCGCACGGCGCATTTTCACGGCGCCAATGTGAAGCCCGAATCCGGCGCGGCGCACCGGGCGGACGTGGTCGCCATCGGCAACATCCTGTCCAGCGCGGCGGTGCCGGACGCGATGGCGGATGCCTTCGCGGCCGCGCCCGGCCTGCCGCTCGCCGAACGCCTGCTGCGCGGGCTGGAGGCGGGGGAGGCCGCGGGCGGCGAGCATGGCGATGTCCGCTCCGCCAGCCTGCTGGTCTTCGGCGCGCACGACTTCGCGCTGGTGGACCTGCGCGCGGACGGCCACGCGGCGCCGATCCCCGCGCTGCGCGCGCTGTGGGACGAATACGCGCCGCTGGTCGAAGCCTATGTCGTGCGGGTGCTTGACCCCGACAACGCGCGGGTGCTGTAGCCCGCCCACACGCAAGGGACATCGACCATGCCGGTGATCAACCGCCTCGCCGACCTCCAGCCCGAGATGCAGGGCTGGCGCCGGGACTTCCACCAGCACCCCGAGCTCCGCTTCGAGGAGGCGCGGACGGCGGCGCAGGTGGCGAAGCTCCTCGCCTCCTGGGGGATCGAGGTGCATGCCGGCATCGCGAAGACCGGCGTGGTCGGCGTGCTGCGCAACGGCGATTCCGGCCGGTCCATCGGCCTGCGCGCCGACATGGACGCGCTGCCGATGGAGGAGGCGACGGGTCTGCCCTATGCCTCGCGCAATCCGGGGCGGATGCATGCCTGCGGCCATGACGGGCACACCGCCATGCTGCTCGGCGCCGCGCGCTACCTGGCGGAGACGCGGAACTTCGACGGCACCGTCCACTTCATCTTCCAGCCCGGCGAGGAAGGCGGCGCGGGCGCGAAGGTGATGATGGACGAGGGGCTGTTCGGCCGCTTCCCCTGCGACGCCGTCTACGGCCTGCACAACGACCCGACCCTGCCGCTCGGCGAATGCGACATCCGCGACGACGTGATGATGGCCGCGGCCGACCGCTTCCACGTCACCGTGCGCGGCGCGGGCGGCCATGCGGCGCGGCCGCATGGCGGCATCGACCCGATCGTGGTGGGGGCGCAGATCGTCACCGCCCTGCAGACCATCGTCGCCCGCCGCGTCGACCCGCTGGAGAGCGCGGTGATCAGCGTGACGCAGTTCCATTCCGGCACGGCGGAGAACGTGATCCCCGACGAGGCGATGCTGCTCGGCACCGTGCGCACCCTGGCGCCCGCCGTGCAGGACCTGGTGGAGGCCACGATGCGCCGCGTGGTGGAAACGACGGCCGCCGCCCATGACGCGGTGGCGGAATTCACCTATCGCCGCGGCTACCCGCCCACCATCAACCACGCCGACCAGGCCCGCCGCGCCGCCCGCGCGGCGGAGACGGTGCTGGGCGCCGGCCGCATCCACCGCGACAAGCCGCCGGTGATGGGCGGCGAGGACTTCGCCTTCATGCTGCTGGAACGGCCGGGCGCCTACCTCAAGCTCGGCCAGGCGCAGGGCGCGAAGGGCGCGGCCAATGTCCACACCGTGCAGTATGACTTCAACGACGACCTGCTGCCGGTGGGCGCGAGCTTCTTCGCCACCCTGGTCGAGCAGGAGATGCCGCGGGGCTGACGCCGTCCCGCACCCCGTCCGCCGGAAGGCGGGCGGGGCACCGCGCGCCCCGCTACCCCGCCGCGATCTCCTCGTATCGCCGCTTCCGGAACACATCCACCGTCGCCTGCGCCGTGCTGGCCGGCACGCCGAGCCGCTGCATCGCGTAGTCGGCCATGCCGAGCGCCACCTCCCGCTCTCCCATCATCACCAGGCCGACGCCTTCCTCCGCCTCCAGCAGCGTCGCCTCCTCCTCGCTGTGGGTGCGGACCACGGCATGGATGGCCGGGTTGGCGGCGCGGGCGAGGTCCAGCACCGCGCGCGCCTCCACCGCGCCGGGCAGCGCCACCACCAGCAGCCGCGCGCGCCCCGGCGCGGCGGCGGCGAAGACCTCGGGCCGCGTCGCGTCGCCCCACACCGCCGGGATGCCGTCCGCCACCAGGCGCTCGGCCATCGCGCGGTCCGCCTCGATGCAGATCATCGGCAGGTGGTGCCGCGCCAGCGCGCGCATGACGACGGACCCGACGCGCCCCGCGCCCACCACCACGGCATGGCCTTCCAGCACCGGCCAGGGCAGCGGCGCGGCGGACAGCGGCGCGTGGGCGGCGCCGCACCAGGCGGACAGCCGCGGCATCGCATCCAGCCGCGGCGCCAGCGCCTCCATCCCCCGCAGCACCAGGGGGGTCATCAGGATGCTGCCGATGGCGGCGGCCAGCACGGGGCCGCGCACCGTCTCGGGCAGGATGCCCTGCTGCACCGCCACCTCCACCAGCAGGAACGAGAACTCCCCGATCTGGCCGAGCGCGCCGGCGACGGTGACGGCGACCGCGGGCGGCACGCGCAGCGCCAGCAGCAGCAGCAGCGTCCCCCCGCCGACCGCCAGCATCACCGACAGGAAGGCGAGCACGGCGGCCAGCGGCTGCGCCGCCAGCGCGGCGGGGTCGAGCAGCATGCCCACCGAGACGAAGAAGATCGCGGCGAAGATGCGCTGCAGCGGCGTCGCCTCGGCCGCCGCCTGGTGGCCGACATCGCTCTCCCCCAGCACGACGCCCGCGAAGAAGGCGCCGAGCGCGAAGGACACGCCGAACAGCGCGGAGGCGAGGAAGGCGATGCCGAGCGCGGCGGCCAGCACCGCAAGCGTGAACAACTCGCGCGAGCCGCCGCGCGCGACGCGCACCAGCGCCCAGGGCAGCGCCCGCCGCCCCACCACCCACATCAGCACGCAGAAGGCCGCGAGCGAGACGCCCGCCTTGCCGAGTTCCCAGCCGAGCGACCCCTGCCCCTGCCCCTGCGCCCCGCCCCCCGCCACCGCCGGCAGCAGCACCAGGCCGAACACGACGACGAGGTCCTGCATCACCAGCCAGCCCAGCGCGATCCGGCCCGCGCGCCCGCCGAGCCGCCCGCGATCCTCCAGCGTCCGCGTCGCGACCGCGGTGGAGGAGATGGCGAGCGCGAGGCCGAAGGCCATCGCCGCCCCGGGCGCCAGCCCCAACACCCCGGTGCCGAGCGCGGCGCCGAGGGCGACCGCCAGCGCGATCTGCGCCAGCGCGCCCGGCACCGCCACGCGCCAGACCGCCAGCAGGTCGGCGGGGCGGAAATGCAGCCCGACGCCGAACAGCAGCAGCGCCACCCCCACCTCCGCCATGGCGGACACCATGCCGCGTTCCGCGACGAAGCCCGGCGTGTAGGGGCTGATGATGATGCCCGCCGCGATGTAGCCGATCAGCGCCGGCAGGCGCAGCATCCTGGCCCCCGCCCCCAGCAGGAAGGCGAGCAGGATGCACGCGACGAGCGTCGCGAGCATGAGGTTCGGGCCGTGATGCATGCCGCCAGGATACCCGCGGGGCGCCGCTTCGGCCACCGCGCGCGGGCGGTTGCGGGGCGCGGCCGTCGCCGCCACCATGGCCGCATGCGACCCCCCGAGGCCCACCGCCTGGTCCACCACCGCGGCACGCTGCTCGCCTGGGACCCGCCCGCCGCGCGGCCGGGCGCGCCGGCCCTGCTGCTGCTGCACGGCGCGGCCTGCGGCGCCTGGGTGTGGGACGAGGGCTTCGGCGCGCGGCTCGCGGCCGGCGGCCATGCGGTCTTCGCGGTGGAATTCGGCCGGGGCCGGGCCGGCGCGCCGGCGGGGCTGGCCGACTTCGCCGAGGATGTCCGCTCGGCCCTCGGCGCCATCCGCCGGCCCGCGGTGCTGGTCGGCCATTCGCTCGGCGGCCTCGTCGCCCAGCGGCTGCTGCCGGAGGCCGGGGTCGCGGGGACGATCCTCCTCGCCCCGGTGCCGCCGGAGGGGATGGCCTGGTGCAACTGGCGGCTCGCCATGGCGGACCCGCCGCTGTGGCGGGCGGTGGCGCGCCTGTCGGAACCGCGGCCGGGCCCGTCCGACGCCGCGGCGCTGCGCCGCGCCCTGTTCTCGGCCGCGGTGCCGGAGGCGGCGGCGCTGCGCCACCTGCGGCGCATGGGCGGCGAGAGCCGGGTGGCGCTGCTGGAAGCGCAGGCGCCGCAGGCGGTGGCGCCGGCCTGGGGGCTCGGCAGGCCCTGCGTCGTCCATGGCGCGCGGCGCGACCCGCTGGTGCCGGCCGATGCGGTGGTCCGCACCGCCGCCTGGCACGCGGCGCCCTTCGCGCTGACCGACGGCACCGGCCACCTGATGATGCTGGACCAGGGCTGGGACGCGCTGGCCGATCGCCTGCTGGCCTGGCTGGAGGAGGCATTCCGATGACCGAAGCCGTTCTCGTCACCGGCGGGTCGGGCGGCATCGGCCGCGCCATCGCGCGGCGCGCGGCGGAAGCCGGCTGGCGGGTGGTCAACCTCGACCTGCACCCGCCCGCGGCGCCGCTGCCGGTCGAGGATTTCGTCGCCTGCGACGTCTCCGACCTCGGCGCGACGCGCGCGGCGCTTGCCGCCATCGCGGAGCGTCACGCGCCGACGCGGCTGGTGAACAATGTCGGCATCGTCCGCCCCGCCAGCCTCGAGGAGACGCGGGCCGAGGACCTGGCGGCGGTGGTGGAGGTGAACCTGCGGAGCGCCGTGCTCGCCGCGCAGGCCCTGCTGCCGGCGATGCGGGCGGCGCGCTTCGGGCGGATCGTCAACATCGCGTCCCGCGCCGCGCTGGGGAAGGAGTTGCGGACCTCCTACGCGGCCAGCAAGGCGGGGCTGCTCGGGCTGACGCGGACCTGGGCGCTGGAACTGGCGGCCGACGGCATCACGGTGAACGCCATCGGCCCCGGCCCGATCGCGACGGAGCTGTTCCGCCGCGCCAACCCCGACAACAGCCCGAGGACGCGCGCCATCATCGAAGGCGTGCCGGTGAAGCGGCTCGGCACGCCCGAGGACGTGGCGCATGCCGCCGCCTTCTACCTCGACGAGCGGGCCGGCTTCGTCACCGGCCAGACGCTCTATGTCTGCGGCGGGCTCACCGTGGGGCTGGCCGGGGCATAGCGCGGAACAGCCGCGCCGCCACCGGCCAGAGCAGCCCCGCCGCCGTCACCGCGAACAGCACCAGCGCGATCGGCCGGCCGAGGAAGCCGCCGAGGTCGTCGCCGAAGATGATGAGGCTCTGCTTCAGCGTCTCCTCCACCATCGCGCCGAGCACGAGGCCCATGATCAGCGGCGCGGGGGAGAAGCCGGCGCGGCGGAACAGGAAGCCCACCACCCCCGCCACCAGCATGACATACACGTCGCCCATCGACTGGTTCGGCCCGTAGGCGCCGATGACCGACAGCGCGAAGACCGCGGGCCAGAGGAAGGCGGGCGGGATCAGGCTGATGCGGGCGAAGAGCCGCGCCATCGACAGCCCCATCACCAGGTAGAAGACGTTGGCGGCGAGCATGGAGGCGAAGACGGCGTAGAGCAGGGTCGGCTGTTCGGTGAACAGGTGCGGCCCCGGCCGCACGCCCTGCACGATCAGCCCGGCGAGGATGATGGCGGTGGTCGCGCTGCCTGGGATGCCGAGCGCAAGGGTGGGCACCATGGACCCGCCGACGGCGGCGTTGTTCGCGGCTTCCGGCCCGGCCACGCCCTCGATGCTGCCTTTGCCGAACTCCTCCTTGTGGCGGGACCAGCGGCGCGTCTCGTTGTAGCCGATCAGCGCGGCGGTGGTGGCGCCGAGCGCGGGCAGCGCGCCGATGAAGGTGCCGATGCCGCTGCCGATCCAGATGGAGCGGTTGCACTTCCGCATCTCCGCCCAGCCCGGCACGCGGGCGGCGTCCATGCTGACGATCTTCGCCTTCCCGTGGCGCTGCGCCGCCTGGTCCAGCATCTCGCCGACCGCGAAGAGGCCGATCAGCACGGGGACGAAGCCGATGCCGTCCGACAGTTCGGTGATGCCGAAGGCGAAGCGTTCGACGCCCGTGGTCAGGTCCATCCCCACGGTGGCGACGAGCAGGCCGAGCGCGGCGGCGATCAGGTTCTTCACCGCGCTGTCGCCGCCGATCGCCGCGCACATGGACAGCCCGAACAGGGCGAGCGCGAAATACTCCGGCGGGCCGAAGGAATAGGCGGCGCGCGCCAGCATGGGGGCGGCGAAGATCAGCACGACGACGCTGACGATGCCGCCGATGGCGCTGCTGATCGCGGACATGCCGAGCGCGAGCCCCGCCTGCCCCTTCTCGGCCATCTTGTAGCCCTCGAGCGCGGTGGCGCTGGCCGAGGGGTCGCCCGGCGCGTTGACCAGGATCGCGGTGATGGAGCCGCCGAAATTGGCCGCGCAGTAGATGGCGCCGAGGAAGCAGATCGAGGCGATCGGCCCCATGCTGATCGTCATCGGCAGCAGCAGCGCGATGGTGGTGGACCCGCTGATGCCCGGCAGCGCGCCCACGAAGATGCCGAGCACGGTGCCGAGCAGCACCATCGTCATGATGTAGGGGTCGGCGAGGATCGTCAGACCGCCGAGGAAGCCTTCCATGTGCCTCAGTTCCCGAACAGCAGCCCGCCGGGCAGGGTCAGCCGGAAGACCTTCACGAACACGATCCAGAGCGACAGGGTGAAGCCGCCCGAGACCGCGAGCAGCAGCGGCAGCCGCCGCTCGCCCCACAGCCAGCCCGCGGCCACCATGAAGGCCGCGATGGCGCCGAGCAGCCCGACCAGGCCCATCGCCGGCAGGAACAGCAGGCAAGCCGCGTAGATCGGCAGGCCGGGCGCGAGGCGCGGCGCTTCCTCCGCCGCCGGCCCCGGCTCCTGCAGGAACAGCAGCACGGAGAGGCCGAGCAGCACGGCGCAGATCAGGCGGGGAAACTCCACCGCGCCGAGGCCGGGAAGGCCGGGCGGCACCGGGTCGAACCAGTAGGTGCCGGCGAAGGCGAGGCAGGCGGCGGCGGCGACCAGCCCCGCCGCGATGCGGTTGCCATGGCCCCCCCGCAGCGGCGCGGTGGAGGCCTTCACCGGAGCAGCCCGAGCGCGGTCAGCGCCTCCCGCCCCTCGTTGAAGAAGCCCTCGAGCTGCGCGGCCCAGGCCTGCCGGCCGGTGACGCTTTCGGGGGACTGGCCGGTATTCTCCAGGTAGCCCTTGTAGACCGGCCCCGACATGGCGCGGATCAGCCCCTGTTCCAGCCGCGCCACCCGGTCCTCCGGCGTGCCCTTCAGCACGCAGTAGCCGCGCACGGTGGCCGCGGTGGTGTTGATGCCGAGTTCCTTGCCCGTGGGCACGTTCGGGTAGCCGGGCAGGCGGTTCTCCGACAGGACCATCAGCGGCCGCACCTCGCCCGAGCGGAGCTGCGATTCGGCCTCGCCCGGGTTGACCAGCGCGGTGTCGATGTTGCCGCCGACGAGGTTGATGACGATCTCGCCGCCGCCGCGGAAGGGGACCAGGGTCGGCTGCTGCAGCCCGGCAGCGCGGCCGAAGGCGAAGATCGCGACATGGTCCACCCCGCCGACATGCGTGCCGCCGAAGCGGAGCGAGCGGGCCCGCCCGGCCGAGAGCAGCTCGTCCGGCCCGCGCAGGGGGCTGTCGCGGCGGACCAGGACGAACATCGGGTCCTCCGTCGCGCGCGCCACGGGGATGAGGTCCGAGAGCTGCGGGAGGCTGCGGTTGCGCAGCTGCGACAGCAGGTGCGTCTGCGTCACCAGCAGCAGCGTGTGGCCGTCCGCCGGCTTGCCGGCCACGTATTGCAGCGCCTGCGCGCCGCTGCCCGCGGTGCGGTTCACCACCGTGAATTCCTGCCCGAACTCGGCCGGCGCCTGCACCATCATCATCCGCACGGTGATGTCGGTGCCGCCGCCGACGCCGGCATGCGTCACCACCTCCACCGTGCGGGAGGGGAAGCGTTCCTGCGCGCGGAGGCTAGGCGCCGCGAGGATCGCGCCGCCGGCCGCGAGCAGGCCGCGGCGGCGCAGGATGGGGCTGTTCATCTTCGTTGTCTCCCTTGGACGATGCAGTAGCCGGCGTCTCCGCCGACGCCGTGTCGGTGGCCCTGAAGCGGCGCTTGCCGCCGGCGATGTGCGCTTCCCCCGCCGCGCGCGCGGCCGCGGCGTCGCGGGCGGCGATGGCGCGCAGGATGGCGGCGTGCTCCGCGTTGCTCTCGCGCATGTTCTCGGGCTCGACCAGGGCGCGGCGGCGGAACAGGTGCAGCTCGTTGCCGAGCTCCTCGTAGAGCCGCCGCGCGCGGGGGCCTGCGCCATGCGCGAGCAGGGCGGCGTGGAAGTCGAGATTGGCGGCGTAGTAGGCGGGCGCGTCGTCGGCCCGCCACGCCTCGTCCATGCGCTTCACCAGAGTGCGCAGCGCGGCGAGCTGCGCGGGCGCGGCCGCCTCCGCCAGCCTCGCGCAGGCAAGTCCGGTCAGCGCCGCGCGCAGGTCGTAGATCTCGAGCGCCTCCTCCGCGCTGACCTGGCGGACATAGCTGCCCTGGTTGCGCACCGCGACGACCAGGCCCGCCTTCTCCAGCCCGCGGACGGCTTCGCGGACCGGCCCGCGGGAGACGCCGAGGCGGGCGGCGAGCTGCTGTTCGTTCAGCCTCTCGCCGGCCGGGAGGGCGCCCGAGAGGATCAGCCGCTCGATCTCCTGCCCGACGAGGGAGGCGAGCGAGCGGGTGCGCACGATGTCGAGCGCGCTCGGCCCCGGCGGCATGCGGTCGGCGGTTCCCTCCATCCCGGCAGGCTGCCGCCGGAGACTGTCATCTGTCAACAGTTTGCGCCCGGCCCCGCCGGTGCTAAGCAGGGGCCGTCACGCAAGGAGACGTCCATGCCCCAGGCATCGACCGCGCTGTCCCGCTTCACCGTGCTCGACCTCACGCGCGTGCGCTCCGGCCCGACCTGCGTGCGCCAGCTGGCCGACTGGGGCGCCAACGTCATCAAGATCGAGCTGCCGCCCGCGCTCGACGAGGGCGACCCGATGGGCGGCCCGCGCCACGGGTCCGACTTCCAGAACCTGCATCGCAACAAGCGGGCGATGACGCTGAACCTGAAGTCGCCGGACGGCGTCGCGCTGCTGAAGAAGCTGGCGGAGAAGGCGGACGTCATCGTCGAGAATTTCCGCCCCGACGTGAAGACGCGGCTCGGCATCGACTACGAGGCGATGGCGAAGGTGAACCCGCGCATCGTCTACGCCTCGATCTCCGGCTTCGGGCAGGACGGCCCCTATGCCGGCCGCCCCGGCTTCGACCAGATCGCGCAGGGGATGGGCGGGCTGATGTCCATCACCGGCCTGCCGGGCCAGGGGCCGGTGAGGGTCGGCATCCCGATCGCCGATCTCTGCGCCGGGCTGTTCGCCGCGCAGGGCATCATGATCGCGCTGCTGGAGCGCGAGGTGTCCGGCAAGGGGCAGTGGGTGCAGTCGTCGCTGCTGCAGGCGCAGATCTTCATGCTGGATTTCCAGGCCAGCCGCTGGCTGATGGAAGGGCAGGTGCCGAAGCAGGCGGGCAACAACCACCCGACCTCGATCCCCACCGGCGTCTTCCAGACCAGCGACGGCTACATGAACATCGCCGCGTCGGGGAACAAGATCTGGGAACGCTGCGCCCGCGCCATGGGCCGCGACGACCTGCTGGCCGACGAACGCTACAAGACCGCCGCCGGCCGCAGCCAGCACCGGGACGAGCTGAATGCGGAGCTGGAGAGGACGACGCGCAGCAACACCACCGCGCACTGGGTGGATGCGCTGAACGGTGCCGGCGTGCCCTGCGGCCCGATCTACAAGGTGGACGAGATGTTCGCCGACCCGCAGGTGCAGCACCTCGGCATCGCGCAGAAGCTGAACGGCGGCAACCGCGGCGAGGTCGCCTATGTCGGCCAGCCCATCACGCTGTCCCGCACGCCGTCCGGGATCGTCGCGCACCCGCCCGAGCTCGGCCAGCACACGGACGAGATCCTGGCGGAGATCGGCCTCGACAGGGCGACGATCGACGACCTGCGCGCGCGGCAGGTGATCTGAGGCCGGCCGCGGGGCCGCGGATGCGGCCCCGCGCGCAGGAAGGTCCTGCGACCCGCGCGGAGCCGCGCAGGCGCGAAGCCGGGGGCCGCCGACGTGGCCCGCCCGGCGCTTGAGGGAGAAGACAATGGACGGCATGCTCGTCACCGGCACGGAGAAGATGCTTGCCCGCAAGGCGGACGGCATCGGCTGGATGACCTTCAACAACCCTGAACGCCACAACGCCGTCTCCATGGAGATGTGGCAGGCGGCCGAACGCATCCTGACCGACTTCGCCGCCGACCCGGCGGTGCGCGTCGTCGTGGTGAACGGTGCCGGCGGCAAGGCCTTCGTCTCCGGCGCCGACATCTCGAAGTTCGAGAGCGAGCGCGCGAGCGAGGAGGCGGTCGCCGCCTACCAGGCGCAGACAGCGAAGGTGTACGACCTCCTCGCCGGCTGCCCGAAGCCCACCATCGCCATGATCCAGGGCCACTGCATCGGCGGCGGCACGGCGCTGGCCGTCTGCTGCGACATGCGCATCTGCGGCGAGACGGCGAGCTTCGGCGTGCCCGCCGCGAAGCTCGGCCTCGGCTATCCGCTGTCGGGCATCCGGCGGCTGGTGGACCTGGTCGGGCCGTCCTTCGCGAAGGAGATCTTCTTCACCGCGAAGCGCTGGCCGGCCGAGGATGCGCGCATCATGGGGCTGGTGAACCGCGTGGTGCCGAACGACGCGCTGGAAGCCTTCGTGCTGGACTATGCGAAGACCATCGCCGGCAACGCGCCGCTGACGGTCGGCAGCGTGAAGGTCATCGTCGCCGAGGCGCTGAAGGACCGCGGCGCGTCGGACGAGGCGCTGTGCGACCAGATGGTGAAGGCCTGCTTCGCCAGCGAGGACTACATCGAGGGCCGCCGCGCCTTTATGGAAAAGCGCCCGCCGCAGTTCAAGGGGAAGTAGTGCCTTCCCCTTCCGCCCCGGTGGCGGGGATGGCGCAGGGTCTGTAGGCTCGCCCGGTGATGCACGCCTCGCGCCGCCCGTGCGGCACGGGGCGGTGCCAACCGGAAGGGATTCCCCGATGACCACCCCGACCCGCCGCGCCACGCTCGGCGCGGCGATGGCGCTGGCCCTGCCGCCCGTCGCGCGGGCACAGGCCCCCTGGGCGCCGACGCGCACGGTCCGGCTGGTGCTGCCCTTCGCGCCGGGGGGGCTGACCGACATCCTCGCCCGCGCCGCGGCGGAACAGCTCCAGGCGCGCATCGGCCAGCCGGTGGTGGTGGAGAACCGCGCGGGCGCCGGCGGCAACCTGGCGGCGGAAGCGGTGGCGCGCGCCGCGCCGGACGGCCACACGCTGCTGGTCGCGACGCAGGGCATCATCGCCATCAACAAGGCGCTCTACGCGCGGCTGCCCTACGACCCGGATGCGGAGTTCACGGCCATCGCCATGCTGGCGCAGCAGCCGAACCTGCTGGTCGTCTCGCCGCGCGCCCTGCCGGAGGTGACGGATGTGGCGGGGCTCGTCGCCCGCATCCGCGCGACGCCGGGGGGGATGCCCTATGGCTCGAACGGCGTCGGCTCCTTCACGCATCTGTCGATGGAGCTGTTCCGCGCGGCGGCGGGGCTGGAGATGACGCATGTGCCCTATCGCGGCAGCGCGCCGCTGCTGACGGACATGGTTGCGGGCACCATCCCCGTCGCGCTCGACGGGCTCGCCACCTCCGCCCCGCAGGTGCGCCCGGGCGGGGCGCTGCGGGCCATCGCGGTGACCAGCGGGCGGCGCTTCCGCGCCATGCCGGACCTGCCCGCCGTCGCCGAGACCCTGCCCGGCTTCGATGCCAGCCCCTGGTACGGCATCTTCGCGCCATCCGCCCTGCCGGAGCCGGTACTGGCCGGGCTCGAGGCCGCCTTCCGCGCCGTGCTGGAAAGCCCCGCCTGGGCGGCAGTGCTGGCGCAGCGCGAGGCCGACGCGATGCCGCAGGGCCGCGCCGCGCTCGCGCCCCTGATGGCGCGCGAACGCCAGACCTGGCGGGAGGCGGTGCAGCGTTCCGGCGCGCGGGCAGAGTGATCCTCGACGCGGCCATCGCCTGGGCGCTGCCCGGCCCGCCGGAAGGCAGCGCGGCGGCGGCCAAGGCGCGGCTGCTGCTGCTCGACAGCCTCGGCTGCGCGCTGGCCGGGCTCGGCCATCCCCGCGTCGCCGCATTCGCGGGCGCCATGCAGGGCGCCTTTCCCGGCACGGTGGCGCTGGCCGGCGCGCGCCTTGCGCCCGGCGCGGCGGCGGCGGTGCTGGCCGCCGCGACCTGCTGGGACGAGGCGAATGAGGGCCTGGCCCGCGCGCATGGAAGGCCGGCGCTGCCGGTCGCCCCCCTCGCGCTCGTCGCGCGCGCGAACGGCACCGCGCCGCGCGACGCGCTCGCCGCTTTCGCGCTGGGCTACGAGGTCGCGGCGCGGGCGGGGGAGGCCTGGCGGATCCGGCCCGGGATGCATGTCGACGGGTCGTGGCACAGCCTCGGCGCCGCGGCCTGCGCGGCGCGGCTGGCCGGCGCCGACCCGGCGCGCGCCGTGCGCCTGGCGGCATGCCAGATCCCCTTCGCGCTCTATGCCCCGATCGCGGCGGGGATGGACGGGCGCAACAGCTACCCTGGCCATGCCGTGCTGCTCGGCCACCTGGCCGCCGCGGCCGCGGCGGCCGGCATGGACGCCCCCGCCACGGGCTTCGAGGAGGCGCGGCGCCTCGCGCTCGGCCATGAGGTGCCGGCCGCCGTCGCGCCGCCCGGGGCCTGGCTGCTGGAGGAAGCCTATCTCAAGCCCTTCGCCGGGGTGCGCCACGCGCATTACGCCGCCGCCGCCGCGCTGGCGTTGCGCGGGCGCGCCGGCGCCGACCCACGGCGCATCACGCTGTCCACCTATGCCGAGGCGCTGCGCTATGCCGGCAACCGCGCGCCGCGCGCCGCCATCGCTGCGCAGTTCAGCCTCAGCTGGGCGGTCGCCGCGGCGCTGGTGCAGGGCGACCTGGGCCCCGCGGCCTATACGGACGCTGCGCTGGCCGATCCACGGCTGCGCGCGCTGGAAGCGCGGGTCGAGCTGGCCGAGGATGCGGCGCTGACGCAGGCCGGCCGGCGGGGCGCGACCCTGACCCTCGACGGCGAGAGCGCGACCATCACCGGGATCGCCGGCGATCCCGGCCAGCCGATGACCGAGGCCGAGGCGGTCGCGAAGTTCACCCGCCTCGCCGCGCCGGCGCTCGGCGCGGCCGGCGCCGCGCGTGCCATCGCCGCGCTTCTGGCGGACGCGCCCGCGGAGGGGCTGTTCGGATGACCGACATCCTGATCGCCGGGGCCGGGCCGGTGGGCCTGACGCTGGCCCTTGCCCTGCACCGCCGCGGCATCGGGGTTCGCGTGCTCGAGAAGCGCGAAGGGCTGTCCTCCGCATCGCGCGCATCGACCTTTCACCCGCCGACTCTCGATGCGCTGGACGCGCTCGGCGTGCTCGCGCCGCTGCTGCCGGGCGGCGTGCGGGTGAACCGCATCCTGTGGCGGCGGGTGGACAGCGGCGCCTCGGCCACGGTCGATCTCGCAATCGTTTCACGTGAAACACGTTTCCCGCATCGCTGGCACAGGGAACAGCACTACCTCACGCCCGCCCTGCTGGCCGCGCTGCCACCCGGCACCGTGCGCTTCGGGGCGGGCGTGGAGGCGATGGAGCAGACCGATGCCGGCGTGACGCTGCGCTGCGCGGATGGCAGCGCGCATCGCGGCCGCTACGCCATCGGCTGCGACGGCGCGTCCGGCGCGCTCCGCGCGCTGGCCGGCATCGGGGTGGAGGCGAGCGACTACGCCCATCGCGTGCTGCGGCTGCTGACGCCCCTCGACCTGCGCGCGCATGTCCCCGACCTCGACGGCCTCGGCTACCTGCATGACGCGGCGGGGTCCTGTTCGCTGCTGCGGATGCCGGAGGTCTGGCGCCTGATCTTCCGCATCCCGCCGGAGATGCCGGACGAGGCGGCGATGGAGGAGGACCATGCCCGCGCCCGCATCGCGCGCTTCCTGCCGGGGCTGCGCGACATGCCGGTCGCCGGGCGCGACGTCTACGGCGTGAAGCGCGCCATGGCGGTGGCGTATCGCGCCGGGCGGGTGCTGCTGGCGGGCGACGCCGCGCATCTGACGAACACGCGCGGGGGGATGAACATGAATGCCGGGGTACA
This sequence comes from Falsiroseomonas sp. CW058, assembly GCF_050563535.1. Classification (NCBI taxonomy): domain Bacteria; kingdom Pseudomonadati; phylum Pseudomonadota; class Alphaproteobacteria; order Acetobacterales; family Roseomonadaceae; genus Falsiroseomonas; species Falsiroseomonas sp. CW058. The sequence continues at coordinate 8,633 of NZ_JBNXUO010000053.1, read as the reverse complement.
TGACGCGATGACGCTCGCCGCCACGCTGGGCGCCGTGCTGCGGGGGGCGTCCGATGCGCTGCTGGATGCCTGGGCGGCGGCAAGGCTCCACGTCGTGCGCGAGGCGCTGCTGCCCCGCACCGATGCGCGCGTCGCCGCCAGTCCCGGCGACGAGGTGGCACGCATGGCCGCCCTCACGCCGGAGCAGGCGCGGGCCTGGGCGCGCGAAGCCTGCATGCTCGACATCGCCCGGATCGGCGCCCCCGGATGACCCATCCGCCGCGCCGCTGGCACCCCACGCATCGGGTCGGGCTGCTCGCGCCCTCCGCCAACCCCGCGGTCGAGCCCGAGCTGCGCCACCTGCTGCCGCCTGCGGCCGCGCTGCACGTCACCCGCCTGCCGGTGATGCCGGGCACCACGCTGGAACAGCGCAACGCCGCCTATCCCGCAGCTACCGAAGCCGCGCTCGGCGATTTCGGCGCGCTGCGGATGGATGCCGTCATCCTCGGCCTCACCGGGCCGAGCTACGCGATGCCCCCGGTCGAGGACGGCGCCTTCCAGGATCGGCTTTCCGCCGCCGCGGGGGCGCCCGCGATCCTAGCCTCCCGCGCCATCGCCGAGGCGCTGGCGGCGCTCGGCCGGCCGCGGCTGCTGCTGTTCTCGCCTTATCCCGGCTGGCTGACCGAACGCGCGGAGCGCTACTGGGCAGCGGCGGGGTTCGGCCTGATGGAGTCCTTCAAGGTGTCCGACACCTTCCGCGCCTATGACCTGACGCCGGAGGAGGTTGCGGACGGGCTGGGCAGGCTCTCGCCACCCGCGGACTGCGCGGTGCTGATCTCCGGCACGGGTGCGGCGACGCTGGACGCGATGGAATGGATGCGGGACCGGGTCGGCGCGCCGATGGTCTCCTCCAACCTCGCCTGCGCCTTCGCGGCCTGCCGCCGGCTCGGCCTGCCGGCCACGGAAGCGCTGCGGGCCTGCTGCCCGGAGCTGGCGGCGAAGCTGTAGGGAACGGGCCGCAGGGCCGCTGTCCGGGGAGATTTCCAGCGGGACAGGGCTGGATGCGGCCGGAAGGTGGCCCCTGTGGCGGGCGCCCGGAGGCGCGCCACGGGCGGGGGGCTACTTCCCGCGGGCCTTCTTCGCGGCTTCGCGGTTCTCGCGCATCGTGCGCTGCGCGGCGGCGAGCGCGAGGGCGCGCTGCTTCACCTCGGCCTCGCGCAGGCGGGCGCGGTTGCGGGCGTCGATCTCGGCGGCGCGGGCGATCGCGGCCTCCTCGGCGGCCTTGCGCTCGGCCTCGCGGCGGGCGGCCATCTCGGCGGCCTCGCGCGCGGCCTTCTCGGCGGCGATGCGGGCTTCCTCGGCGGCCTTGGCGGCCGCACGCTCGGCGTGGCGCTGGGCGCGCGCGTCGGCAAGCGCCTTCTGCTCCGCGAGCTTGCGCTGGAATTCCGGATCTTCCATCCGCGCCTTCATCGCCTGGAACTTCTCGGCGGTGGCCTTGCGGGCGTCAGCGGCTGCGTTGCGCCGCTCATTGAAATCGAACAGCTTCTTTGACTGCATGGTGGCCATGTAGCGGCCGCGGCGCGATCGGCCAAGGGGGGAATGCCAGCGTCCGGCGCAACCCTCTCCATCAATTCACGAGGGTGACGCCGCTGTCCCGCACCAGCGCCGCCCAGCGCGCCACCTCCGCCTGGTGGAAGGCGGCGAAGGCCGCGACGGGCATCGTCTCCACCCGGAAGCCCGCCGCTTCCAGCCGGCCGCGGATCGCCGCATCGCTCAGCGCCGCCCCGGTGGCGGCCTGCACCCTGTCCAGCACGGCCGGCGGCGTGCCCTGGGGCGCGAAAAGCCCGAACCACGCATCGCCCGAGACGTAGTCGTAGCCCAGCTCCTTCAGGGTCGGCACCTCCGGCACGTCGGGGAAGCGGCTGTCGCCGCCGACGCCGAGCGCCCGGATCCGCCCATCGGCCGCCAGGGCGGAGACGCTGGCCCAGGTCGCCATCATGAAGTCCACCACCCCCGCCACCAGGTCCTGCGCCGCCGGCGCCGCGCCGCGATAGGGCACATGCGTCGCGTTCATCCCGTTCCGCCGGGCGAAGGTCTCGCTCATCAGGTGGGAGGAGGAGCCGGCGGAAGGCGAGGCATAGGACAGCCCCCGCCCCGGCCGCCGCCCCAGCTCCACCAGCTCCGCCACGCTGCGCGCGGGGGACGCGGCGGGCACCACCAGCGCATGCGGCGCGCGGGCCACCAGCGTGATGGCGGCGAAGCCGGCGGGGTCGTAGGGCAGGTTCGGGATCAGCGCGCCGTTCGTCCCATGCGTCTGGTTGTTGCCGAGGACCAGCGTGTGGCCGTCGGGCGGGGCGCGGAACACCTCCTGCGTGCCGATCACGCCGCCGCCGCCGCCGCGGTTGTCCACCACCACCTGCTGTCCCCAGGCCTCCTGCCATTTCGCCGCGATGGCGCGGGCCAGCACATCCGTCGTGCCGCCCGGCGGGAAGGGCACGACCAGCCGCACCGGGCGCCACGGGAAGGCCGGCTGCGCGCGGGCCGGCAGGGTGGCCAGGACGGGCAGGGCGAGGACGGCACGGCGAAGGGGCATTCGGGGGCCTCGGGCGAAGGATGCGGTCCGCCCGATGTTGCCGCAGCGCGCCGATTGCGGCACAGGCTTTCTTCACCCATGGCGATCCATGTCTTCCTGCACGTCCCGAAGACCGCCGGCTCCTCGCTGCGGACGGTGCTGTCGCGCCAGTACGGGGCGCGACACGTCCTCTACTACGACCTTCCGGCCGGCGACCGCCGCCCCCTGCCCGAGATCGAGGCCGAGCTGCGCCAGCGCCTCGGCAAGCGCCAGGCGCGGCTGATCACCGGCCACCAGTTCCTCGGCATCCACCAGGTGCTGCGGGTGCCCTGCACCTACTTCACCATGCTGCGGGACCCGATCGACCGCGTCCTGTCGGAATACTTCTACGCCTTCACCTATCCCCACCACCGGCTGGGGGAGGCGATCACCTCCGGCCGGCTCTCGCCGATGGAATTCCTCGCCTCCCCCCGCCACGCCCAGCCCGCCGCGCAGGCCGCCCAGCTCGCCGGCCGCGCCACGCGGCCGGTGGTGGAGGCGGCGATCGCCAACATCGACCACGCCATCGCCGCCGTCGGCATCGCGGAGGAGTTCGAGCGGTCGCTGCTGCTCATCGCCCGGCGCCTCGGCTGGGCGCCGCCGCTCTTCGTCGCGCGCAACGTGACGCGGCTGGACCCGGCCCAGGCCGAGGCCCGCGCGGCGGCACGACGGGAAGCGGAAGCCCACCGCCCGCTCTACGCGCCCGACGCCGCCGTCCATGCCGCGGCCCGCCGCCGCTTCGAAGCCGACATCGCCGCGGAAGGCCCGGCCTTCGAAGCCGCCTTCGCCGCCTTCTCGGCCCTCCAGGCGCAGCTCGCGGCGCGCGCCGGCGACCAGGTCTATGACCGCTACGAATTCCGCACCGACGACGAACTGCCCCCCTTCGCCGCCGAACTGAGGCAGAGCGACGAATACCGCGCCGTGGAAGCCTTCCTCGCCGCGCCGCGCCCGCCGGACCGGCGCATCCTCAACTGCGCCGGGGCGATCGAGTCGCTGGAGGATGGCGTGCTGCGCGGCTGGGCCCTGGACCTGGCCGACCCGGCCCCGGTCACCGTCCGGCTGCTGTCCGGCGGGGAGGTCCTCGCCGCCACCCGCGCGCAGCTGCGGCGCCCGCCCGAAGCCGACGGGCCGGGTGGCTTCTCCGGCTTCCGCCTGCCGCTGCCGCCGGGCCGGAAGGATCTGCGGCTGGTCTTCGGCGAAACCGCGATCGCCGTGCCGGACCCGGCGCGCCTGCTGCCATGAGGGTCACCGTCCTCGGCGCCGGCGCCGTCGGCGGGATGCTGGCAGCGGGCTTCGCCGCCGGCGGGGCCGAGGTGTCGCTGCTGGCGCGCGGCGCCACCCTGGCCGCGCTGCGGCGGGACGGGCTGGTGCTGCGGGACGCGGCGGGGGAGAGGCGCCTCGCCCTGCCGGCCTCGGACGACCCCGCGGCGCTGCCGCCAGCCGACCTGCTGGTGCTCGGCCTCAAGGGGCACGACCTGCCGGCGGCCTTGCCGCTGATCCGCGCCGCGCTGCGGCCGGGCACGCGGCTGCTCTCCGCCCAGAACGGCGTGCCCTGGTTCTTCCTGCAGGGCTTCGGCGGCCCGCTGCGCGACGTGGCGCTGGACAGCGTGGACCCCGGCGGCGCGCTGGCGGCGGCCCTGCCCGCCGGCCGCGTCCTGCCCATGGTGGTCCATGCCGCCGCGACGGCCGAGGCGCCGGGCGTGGTGCGGCTGGTCAAGGCGGACCGCCTGCCCGTCGGCGGCAAGGCAGGGCCGCGCGACCGCGCCGTCGCCCTGCTGCGCGCCGGCGGCCTGCCGGCCGAGGCGAGCGACGACATCCGCGGCGAGATCTGGCGCAAGCTCTGGGGCAATTCCAACATGAACCCGCTGAGCGTGCTGTGCCGCGCCACGCTGTCCGACATGCTGGAGGATGACGGCGTGCGCGGCCTGGCGGAGGCGATGATGCGGGAGATGGACGCGATCGGGCAGCGGATCGGCCTCGCGCCGCTCGACGACGTCGCGGCGCGGATGGCGGTCACCCGCCGCCTCGGCGCCTTCCGCACCTCAATGCTGCAGGACTGGGAGGCGGGGCGCCGGCTGGAACTCGGCCCCGTGCTCGGCGCGCTGGTGGAGATGGCCGACCGGCTCGGCGAGCCCGCCCCGGCGATGCGCGGCGTCCACGGCCTGGTGCGGCTGCTGGCGGCGCGGCGGTGACGGACCCGATCACCCTGGCCGGGGGCCATGCGGCGGCGCCGCGCGCGATCGGCGCGCGGGACATCACGCGCGACCCGCTGGCCGCCTGCCTCGATCCCGCGACGACGCTGGTGGTGGCGGAAGGCGGCTTCGATGCGCTGCGCGACCTGGCCGCCCTGGCCCGCGCCTGCGGCGTGGCGCTGGCGGTGCGACCCGCGGGCGACCTGATGGAGGCGGTGCGGGTGGCGGCCGCGCTCGATGCCCATGTCGCGACGGACCGGCCCCTGCCGGGGCTGCCCGCCCCGCCGCCCGATGGCCCGGCGCGGGTGGTGGAGGTGGCGGTCCACCGCATCGCCCTGCCGCTGCGGCACCTTTATGTCAGCTCGATGTACGTCACGCCCCGGCAGGACCGCACGCTGGTCGCGCTGCGGCTGGCCGATGGCACGACCGGCTGGGGCGAGACCAACGGCTCGCCGGACTGCGCCGCGCTGGTGGCGGGGATGGCGCGGTCCTGGATCGGCCGCGATGCGCTGCACGACCGCGCGGCGCAGCGCCGCCGCTTCGCCCGCATCGGCTTCGACAACCGCCACGGCCGCAACGGGCTGGCCGCGCATGCCGCGCTCGACCTCGCGGCCTGGGATGCCGGCGGGCGGCATCTCGGCCTGCCGCTGGCGGCGATGCTGGGGCAGGCAGCGCCGCTGCGCCCGGTGCCGGTGGCCTGCCCCCTGCCCGCCGCCGTGCCCGGGCGCGCGATGGACCGCGCCGGGATCACCGCCCACATGGCCGACACCGCCCTTGCCGGCCGAGTCGCCGAACTGGCCGCGGAGATCGCGGAGGCGCACGGCATCGCCGCCTTCAAGTACAAGTCCGCCGCCACCGGCCTCGCCTGGGACGTAGCCGCCCTGTCCGCGCTGCGCGCCCGCCTGCCCGCCGCCCGCCTGCGCTGCGACCCGAATGCCGCCTATTCCACCGAGGAGGCGCATCGCCTCATCGAGGCCACGGCCCCCCTCGCGCTCGAATTCCACGAGGACCCGACCGACGGGATCGAGGCCTTCGCCCGCCTCCACGCCGCCGGGGCGCAGCGGCTTGCCACCAACATGTGCGTCATCGCGCCGGAACACCTGGCCGCGGCGCACCGGGCGGGGCTGGCGGGCCTGGTGGTGCTGGCCGACATCTTCTACTGGGGCGGCATCGGCCCGCTGCGGGATGCCGCCGCCGCCGCCCGGCTGCTCGGCCTCGTCCCCGCGCTGCATTCCTTCTACGAGAGCGCGGTCGCCACCGCCGCCAACCTCCACCTCGCCCAGGCGCTCGGCCTCGATGCCGCGCACCCCATGGACTGCGGCACGACCTCGCTGGCCGAGGACGTGGTCGCGCCCGGCACGCTGGAGGTGCGGGGCGGCCTGCTGCGCGGCCCCACCGGCCCCGGCCTCGGCCTCGCGCCAGACCCCGCGCGGCTCGCAGCCCTGGCCATTGCCCCGCCGGTGATGATTCGGGGGCCCTGACCCGCTATATCCCCGGCCATGAGCGACACCACGGCCCTCGAGGACGTCGCGCGCGAATCCGCGCGGCGACGCACCTTCGCGATCATCGCCCACCCCGACGCGGGCAAGACCACGCTGACCGAGAAGCTGCTGCTGAAGGGCGGCGCCATCCAGCTGGCGGGCGCCGTGCGCGCCAAGGGCAATGCCCGCCGCACCCGGTCGGACTGGATGAAGATCGAGCAGGACCGCGGCATCTCCGTCGCGACCTCGGTCATGACCTTCGAACGCGCGGGCGTGGTCTTCAACCTGCTCGATACGCCGGGCCACGAGGACTTCTCCGAGGACACCTACCGCACGCTGACCGCGGTGGACGCGGCGGTGATGGTGCTCGACGCCGCCAAGGGCATCGAGAGCCAGACCCGCAAGCTGTTCGAGGTGTGCCGCCTGCGGGACATCCCGATCGTCACCTTCGTCAACAAGATGGACCGCGAGGCCCGCGACCCCTTCGAGCTGATCGACGAGATCGAGAAGACGCTGGCGCTGGACGCCGCCCCGGTCGCCTGGCCGGTCGGCCGCGCCAGCACCTTCTGGGGCACCTACGACATCCTGGCGAAGCGCCTGATGCCGGTGGACGCGACCGAGGAGGAGGGCATTCCCGTCTCCGGCCCCGACGACCCGAAGGTCGCCGAAGCGGTCGGCGCGGAACGCGCGGCCGCGCTGGCCGAGGAGGTGCTGCTGGCGGAAGCCGGGCTGAACGCCTTCGACCTCGACGCCTTCCGCCAGGGCACGCTGACGCCGGTCTTCTTCGGCTCCGCGCTGCGCGACTTCGGCGTGGGGCACCTGCTGGAAGGCCTGTCGCGCTTCGCCCCCCCGCCCGGCGCCCGCCCCGCCGACCCCCGCGCGATCGAGCCGGAGGAGGCGCGGCTGACCGGCTTCGTCTTCAAGGTCCAGGCGAACATGGACCCGAACCACCGCGACCGCGTCGCCTTCGTGCGGCTGTGCAGCGGGCGGCTGACCAAGGGCATGCGGCTGCGCCAGGTCCGCACCGGCAAGCAGGTGCCGGTGAACGCGCCGCTGTTCTTCTTCGCGAAGGAACGCCAGGTGGCGGAGGAAGCCTGGCCCGGCGACGTGGTCGGCATCGCCAACCACGGCACGCTGCGGATCGGCGACACGCTGACCGAGGGCGAGGAGATCAACTTCCGCGGCGTGCCGAGCTTCGCGCCCGAGATCCTGCGCCATGTGCGGCTGGAGGACCCGATGCTGGCCAAGAAGCTCCGCACCGCGCTCGACCAGCTGGCCGAGGAGGGGGTGGTGCAGATCTTCCGCCCGCTCGACGGCTCTCCTCCCCTGGTGGGCGTGGTCGGGCAGCTACAGCTCGACGTGCTGCAATCCCGCCTGAAGGTGGAATACGGCGTGCCGGCGGGCTTCGACGCCACGCGCTGGCAGTCGCTGCGCTGGATCGCCGGCGACAGGGCGCAGGTGGAACGCTGGGCCGCGACAAACCGCGGCGACACCGCCCAGGACCATGACGGCGAGTATGTCGCGCTGTTCGGCAGCGACTGGCGGCGGAAACGGGCGGAGGAGGATTTCCCCGCGCTGAGGTTCCACGCCGTGCGGGAACAGCACGGCCTGGTGCAGATGGCGCGGTAGGCGCTTCCCCCGCCCTCCTGCAGGGGGCGGGACGCGGCGCGCCGCTACCGCGCCTCGGCGACCTGCACCATCCGCTGCACATCGCGCTCCAGCAACCGGGCATGGAGGGCGGCCTGCGCGCGCAGGCCGCCGCGCACCCCGGCATGGACCTGGCCCAGGCTGAGATGCCGCCCCTTGCGGGTGACGAAGACGCTGCGGTTGGCCTCCAGCGCCTCCGCTCCCACGATGTCCGACGCCCGCCGCGACGGCGCGCGGGCCATCTCCCGCAGGAAGCGGCGTGCGCCCAGCGGGCCCAGGAAGTGGACGAGGTAGAGATCGGCCTCCGTCACCTCCCGCCCGAGCAGGCGGGCGAGCGGCGCCCTCTCGCGCTCGATGCGGGCCATGGCCATGGCGGTCGACAGGAAGGGATCGTCGCGCAGCGCCAGGATCGCGGCCAGCACCGACGGGTCGCGCGCCGAGATCTCGCCGCTGTCCGGGTCGGTGGCCAGGGCGGCGGCCTCGGCCCCCAGCCCATGCGCCGGCCCGTGGTCGCGCACGACCTCGAGCCAGGTCGAGCGGGTGAACTGCATCAGCCCGCGCGCCGAGGAGGCGGGGTTGCGGGCATCGGCGTCGAAGCGGCTCTCGCGCGACGCCAGGGCGAACAGCAGCACCCGGTCCGCGGGCCGGGACACCGCCACGGTCTGCAGCGCGGCCAGGACCTCGGGGCCGATCTCGGGAAGCGGCGCCGGCCGGGGCGGGGCG
>NZ_JBNXUO010000052.1:0-23946 GCF_050563535.1 Falsiroseomonas sp. CW058 | reverse complement strand
GGCTGCCGCCCGCCATGGCGGGCCGCGCCGGCGCCGATCCGGAGGCGACGTTGCGCGCCGCCGGCGCGGTCCTGCGCGCCGCGGTGGCGGGCATCCGCGCCCTGCTGATCGCGCGGGCCGACGTGAAGCGGGAATTCCGGATCGAGCAGACGATGCTCCGCGCCGCCGGCAACAACCCGCTGAAATTCGCCGCAACCGAGGAACAGGCGCTCGCCGCGCTGCTCGACCCGCGCAGCCCCGCCCTGCCGGCCATGCAGGAGACGGTGGACGACCTGACCGCGCACCAGGTGGCCACGCTCGCCGCGACGCAGGCGGCCGCGCGCGCCCTGCTCGCCAGGCTGGCGCCCGGCCCGATCGAGGCCGAGGACCCCGGCGGCGGGCTGCTGCCGGGCGCGCGGGAGAAGCGGCTGTGGGAGGCGTACCGGCGCCGCCACGCGCAACTCGAGGAACAGTTCGAGGACGACTTCGACAGCGCCTTCGGCAAGGCCTTCGCCCGCGCCTACGAGCAGGCGACCGGCAGGCGGGATGGCTGAGGCACGGCACCGCCGGGGCGCAGGGGGATAACGGGGACCGATGGTCTGGCACGACAAGGTGGTCTGGCAGGAGGGCATGTTCCTCCGCGCGCAGCACTTCCAGCAGCAGGATCGCCACGCGGAACACCTGCTGCAGGCGCGCGTCGCGCCGCTGCGCCCGCATCCCTGGGGGATGACGGAGATGTCGCTCGACCGCGACCTGCTCGCGGCCGGGCGCTTCGCGCTGTCGGGCGCGGCGGGGGTGATGGAGGACGGCACGCCCTTCGGCATCCCCGACACGGCCGACGCGCCCGCGCCGCTCGACCTGCCGGAGGGCACGCGCAACCAGGTGGTCTACCTCGCCATCCCGCTGCGCCAGCCCGGCAGCCCCGAGGTCGCGGCACCGGATGCCGGACCGGACGCCCTGCGCGCCCGCCACACGCTGCGCAGCTTCGAGGCCTTCGACACCCATTCCGACAGCACGCTCGCGGCCGAACTCGCGATCGGGCGGTTGCGGATGCGCTACATGCTGGAAGCCGAGGAACGCGCCGGCTACGCCTGCATGGGCCTTGCCCGCATCGTGGAGGTGCAGGCGGACCGCCGGGTGATGCTGGACGAACGCTTCATCCCGCCCTGCCTGCGCGTCTCGGCCGCCTCCGTCCTGAACAACCTGGTGGCGGAGCTGGTGGGCATGCTCGGCCAGCGGGGCGAGGCGCTGGCCGCGCGGCTCGGCCAGCCCGGCGCGCGCGGGGTGGCGGATGTGGCGGACTTCCTCCTGCTGCAGACGGTGAACCGCTGGCAGCCCCTGGTCGCGCATTGGGCGGATGCCGGCAACGTCCATCCGGAGACGCTGTTCGCCGCGCTGGTGCAGCTGGCCGGGGAGCTTGCGACCTTCACCGCGCCGGACAAGCGCGCGACCTCCTACCCCGCCTACCGGCATGACGACCTTCAGCGCAGCTTCGCGCCCGTGGTCGCCGACCTCCGCCGCTCGCTCTCCTCGGTACTGGAGACGAATGCGGTGTCGATCCCGCTGCAGGATCGCAAGTTCGGCGTGCGCGTCGGCGCCATCACCGACCGCAACCTGCTGCGCGCCAGCCAGTTCGTGCTGACGGTGGCGGCCGACATGCCGGGCGAGCAGCTGCGCCGCATCTTCCCGAACCAGGTCAAGATCGGCGCGGTGGAGCACATCCGCGAACTGGTCAACGTGGCGCTGCCCGGCATCGCGGTGCGGCCGCTGCCCGTCGCGCCGCGGCAGATCCCCTTCAACGCCGGCGCCGTGTATTTCGAGCTCGATCGCGGCAGCCCGCACTGGCAGCAGATGCAGACCTCGGGCGGCTTCGCCATCCATGTCTCCGGCGAATTCCCGAACCTGCGCATGGAGCTCTGGGCGATCCGGGCATGAGCGACAACCCCTTCTCCGAACCCGAGGACAGCGACCGCACGGTGGTGCGCGGCCCGGCCGCGCAGCCCCCCGCCGGCGCAGCCCCGCCGCCGCCCCGCGCCGCGGCGCCGATGCCGCCCCCCATGGCCGCCGCACCCCGCCTGGCGGGGGAGGCGGAGGCGCTGCCCAGGGTCGGGCTGAACGGGATGGCGGCCGCGGCGGCGCCGCTGCTCGACCTGCTGGCGCGGCTCGGCGCCGGGCCGGGGGCGGCGAATGTCGCGAACCCCGAGGAGCTGCGCGAACGCGCCACGCGCGCGCTGCGCGCCTTCGAATCCGAATGCCGCGCGGCCGACGTGCCGGCGGATCAGCTGCGCGCGGCGCATTACGCGCTCTGCGCCGCGCTCGACGACGTGGCGCTGGCGACGCCCTGGGGACAGGCGAGCGGCTGGGCGACGCGATCCCTCGTCTCCTCCTTCCATCAGGAAACGCGCAGCGGCGAACGCTTCTTCGACCTGCTGGCCGGGATGCAGAAGGACCCCGGCCGCTACAGGGACGCGCTGGAGATCTGCTACCTCTGCCTCGCCCTCGGGATGCAGGGGCGCTACCGGCTGGCGCCGCGTGGCCATGCCGAGCTGGATCGCATCCGGGAGGGGCTGTACCAGCTTCTCGTCCAGCTGCGCGGCAACTGGGAGAGGGAGCTGTCGCCGCACTGGCGCGGCGTGGACGCGCCGCATCGCGGTCCCGGGCGCAGCGTGCCGGCCTGGGTGGCGGGCGCGCTGGCCGTCGCGCTGCTGGCCTTCGGCTGGACCTGGCTTTCGGATGGCGTGAACGCGGCGGGCGACGACCTTCAGACGCGGCTCGCCGGCCTGCCGCCGGGCGTGCCGCCGACGATCGACCGCACCGCGCCGCCGGTGCCGCCCGCCCCGCCGCCCCCGCCGCCGCCGAGCGCCGAGCCCGACCTGATCGACAAGGTGCGCACCTTCCTCGCGCCCGAGATCCAGCAGCGGCTGGTCACGGTGGAAGGCGACGCCCAGCGGCTGATGATCCGCATCGCCGGGCGCGGCATGTTCCCCTCCGGCTCGGCGAGCGTGGAGCAGGCCTTCCTGCCGCTGCTGAACCGCATCGGCCAGGCGCTGCGGACCGAACCCGGCGCCGTCGCCGTGGTCGGCCATTCCGACAACCAGCCCATCCGCACCGTGCGCTTCCCGTCCAACTTCGCGCTGTCCGCGGCGCGCGCCGAGGCGGCGAAGGACGTGATCGCCGGCGCCGCCGGCCAGCCGGGGCGCTTCACCGCTGTCGGCCGCGCCGACACCGAACCCCTGGCGAGCAACGCGACGGCGGAGGGGCGGGAGACCAATCGACGCATCGAGGTCGTGCTGATGCGGGAGCGCCGCTGAGATGAAGCCCCTGTTCTCCGCGATGGTGTCCATCCCGGCGCTGGGCGCGCTGCTGGGCGCCGCCGTGCTGGTGCCGGTGATCTGGATGTTCGCGCCGGCCCTGCTGGGGATCGAGGCGACCTGGCTGCTGGCGCTGCTCGCCGCGCTGCCGGTCCTGGCCTGGCTCGTCGTGCTCGTCGTGGTGGTGCGCCGCCGCGCGGGGCGGGACGACGCACTGGTGAAGGGCGTCACCGAAGCCGATGAGAAGGCCGCGAAGGCCAGGGCCGGCGCCGCGGCGGCCACCGCCGAGGAACAGGCGGTCGCCCAGCGCCTGGCCGATGCGCTGGGAGCGCTGAAGGCGGCCGGCGGCGGCAAGGGCGGCTTCCTCTACGAACGGCCCTGGTACGTCATCATCGGCCCGCCGGGCAGCGGCAAGACCACCGCGATCCAGAATTCCGGGCTGGACTTCCCGCTCGCGGCCGGGCGGGTCGCGGGGGTGGGCGGGACGCGCAACTGCGACTGGTGGATCGCCGAACAGGCGGTGATGATCGACACCGCCGGCCGCTACACCACACAGGATAGCGATGCCGGCGCCGACAGGGCGGGCTGGGAACGCTTCCTCGACCTCCTGCGGAAGCAGCGGCCGCGGCAGCCGCTGAACGGCGTGGTGGTGGCCTTCGCCGCCGACATGCTCAGCCGGCTCGATGCGACGCAGCGCGACCAGCACGCCCAGGCGGTCCGCGCCCGCATCCGGGAACTGGAACAGAAACTCGGCCAGCGGCTGCCGGTCTACTTCCTCGTCAGCAAGGCCGACCTCGTCGTCGGCTTCACGGAATTCTTCGACGACCTGGACAAGGACGCGCGCGCCCAGGTCTGGGGCATGACCTTCCCCGCGGCATCCACGCCGGAAGGCCATGCGGCGAAGTTCGCCGAGGAATTCGCCCTGCTCGTCCGCCGCCTGCAGGACCGCCTGCTGGAGCGCCTGCAGAACGAGCGCGGGCCGGAGCAGCGGGCGCGCATCGGCGGCTTCCCCGCGCAGTTCGCCTCGCTCGAAGTGCCGCTCGGCGCCTTCGTGGCGGCGGCCTTCGGCGGGTCGAAACTGGACCCCGCGCCCTTCCTGCGCGGCGTCTACTTCACCTCCGGCACGCAGGAAGGCTCGCCCATCGACCGGCTGACCGGGGCGCTGTCGCGCGCCTTCGGGCTCGACCCCCGGCGACCGGCCGCCGTGATGGGGCAGAAGGGCCGCAGCTACTTCCTCGGCCGCCTGCTGCGCGACGTGGTGTTCAACGAGGCCCGGCTCGCCTCGCGGGACCGCGGGCAGGCGCAGCGCGGGCGGCTGGTGCAGGCCGGCGCCTGGGCGGCGGCGCTGCTGCTGGTGGTGGCGGGCGGCGCCTGGGGCTGGTCCGCGATGAACGGCGAAGCGGCGCGCGGCGCGCGCCTCGCCGCCGCCCTGGCGCGGGCGGAGGCCGCCGCGCAGGGGCTGCCGCTGGACCGCATCGCGGCGAATGACGACCTCTCCCGCGTCATCCCCTATCTCGACGCCGTGCGCGCGCTGCCGAGCGCGGCGCAGGGCGAGGGCGGCGGCCTCGGACTGAGCCAGGAGGCGAAGCTGGTCGCCGCGGCCGGGCATTCCTACAAGGGCGCGCTGGACCGCGTGCTGCTGCCGCGGCTGCTGGCGCGGCTGGAAGCGCAGATCCGCGCCGGGATGCAGCGGCCGGACTTCCTCTACGAGGCGACGCGGGTCTACCTCATGCTCGGCCGCCAGGGCCCGCTCGACCGCGCGCTGGTCCGGGAATGGATGGTGCTGGACTGGCAGCAGGCCTTCCCGGGCGCGGTCGGCACGCCGGTGCGGGATGCGCTGACGCAGCATCTCGACGCGCTGCTCGGGCAGGACTTCATCTCCTACCCGCTGGATGGCGCGCTGGTGGACCAGGCGCGGCGCATCTTCTCCCGCCTGCCGATGGCGGAACGGATCTACACCCGGCTGCGCGCGGTGGCCGCCAATGCCCCGCCCTGGAAGCCCGCCGACGCGATCGGCCCGGCCGGGGCGCGCTGGTTCACCCTGGCGTCGAACCGCCCGCTGGCGGAATTGCAGGTGCCCGGGCTCTACACGGTGGAGGGGCTGCACCGCTCCCTCCTGCCGCGGCTGCCCCAGGCCATCCTGGAAGCCGCGTCCGAAAGCTGGGTGCTGGGGCCGGAGGCGGCCTCTGGCATGGCGTCCGACCCGCGCGCGCTGGAACGCGCGGTGCTCGCGCTCTACGCCGAGGACTATGCGCGCGCCTGGCAGTCGGCGCTGGCCGATCTCGTGCTGCCGCCCTTCCGCAACCTGCCCCAGGCCGCCGAGGCGCTGAACCTTCTCGGCGCGCCCAATTCGCCGATCCGCGACGTGCTGCGCGGCGCGGCGCGCCAGCTTTCGCCCGGCACGCCGCCCGACCCGCCGGGCGGCGCGGCGGGCGCCGCGGCAGCGGGCGCGGCGGGGCAGGCGGCGCAGGCCGCGGCCGGCGCCACCGCCGGCAGGCTTGCGGCCGCGATGGGGGCGGCGCTGCAACCCTCCTCCGCCGCGCCGGTCGCGCAGGTGGTGGAGGAGCGGTTCCGGCCCCTGAGGGAGGCCTCCGGCGCACCGCTGGACGGTGTGCTGGCGGTGGTCAACGACCTCTATGTCCAGGTCGCGCGGCTGGCCTCCGCGCCGCCGGGCACGGTGCTGCCGCCGCCGGCCGGGCTCGATCCCGGCCAGCGGCTCGCGGCCGAGGCGCAGCGCGCGCCGGAACCGCTGAACCGCTGGCTGCAGGCGATGTCGGCCTCCACCGCCAATGCGCGGTCGGGCGGCGCGCGGGCGGCGATCGCGGCGGCGGGCGCGGCGGCGCTCGGGCCCTTCTGCCGGGGGATCGAGACGCGGTTCCCCTTCCGCCGCACGGCGGATGCGCCGGAAATGCCGCTCGACGACTTCGTGCGGCTGTTCGGGCCGGGCGGCGTCTTCGACCAGTTCTTTGCCCAGCACCTGCGCAACTTCGTCGACACCACCCAGCGCCCCTGGCGGCTGGTGGCGGCCGACGGTCTGGCACCCCCGATCTCGCCGGCGGACCTGATGCAGTTCCAGCGCGCCGCGGCGATCCGGGACGGCTTCTTCCCCTCCGGCCTGGTCGGGGCGGCGATGGGGCTGCGCTTCGAGCTGCTGCCGCAGGGCATGGACCCCGGCGCCAACGGCGCCGTGCTGGAAGTGGAAGGCAACCGCGTGAACATCGCCCGCGGCGCCGCGGGCGCGCGCCCGGTGCCGATGATCTGGCCGTCCCGCGGCGGCGTGACCCTGGGCTTCGACCCGGCGCCGGCCTCCGGCGCGCCGATCGCCACCGATGGCGCCTGGGCGTCGATGCGCTTCGTCGCGCGCGGGCAGCTGACGCAGATCGGCCAGGCCACCGACCGTTTCCGGCTGCGGTTGGTGCAGGGCGAGCGCAGCGCCGAATTCGAGCTGCGCGCATCCTCCGTCCAGAACCCCTTCGCCCTGCGGGAGCTGGCGGAATTCCGCTGCCCCGCGCTGCCCGCCCAGTAAGGCGGCGCGGCGTGCCGACCGGGCTCTACGGGAAGCTGCCGGCGCATGGCGACTTCGTGCGCCGCGCGCTGCCCGATGCCTTCGTCGAGCCCTGGGACGCCTGGCTGCAACAGGGCATCGGCGCCGCGCGCGACGCGCTGGGCGACGCCTTCGCGGATGCCTGGGCCACGGCCCCGGCCTGGCGCTTCCGCCTGCCGGCCGGCGCCTGCGGCACCGCCGGCGCCGCCGGCGTGCTGTTGGCGAGCGAGGACATGGTGGGCCGGCGCTTCCCCCTGACCGTCGCCGCCCTGCTGCCGCCGGGCGAGCCCGCGCCCTCGGCCAGCTGGTACGACGTGGTGGAGGATGCCGCCCGCGCCGGGCGCGATTCGGGCGCGCAGGCGGATGCGCTCCTGGCCGGCCTGCCGGCGGAACCCTGGGCCGATGCCGATGCGCCGGAGCCCGGCTGGTGGATGGCGCAGGGCGGGCGCTGGGACCTGCCGGGGCTGCCGCCGCCGGCGCAGTTCCGTGTGCTGTTGGAGGGAGGGGCATGAGCACCACGCTCACCGGTCACGGCGTGACCCATCCCGGCTCCGTCCGGCCACGGAACGAGGACATCTTCGTCGATCGCGGCGACATCGGACTCTGGGCGGTGGCGGATGGCGCGGGCGGGCACGGGGCGGGCGATGTCGCCTCCGCCGCCATCGCCGCCGCGCTGTCGGACCTGCCGGCCGGGCTGTCGGCCGCGGAATTGCTGGCGCAGGTGCGGCTGCGGATCGGTGCCGTGCATGCCGAATTGCAGGACCGCGCGGCGGCGGCGGGTCGCGGGCGCATCATCGCTTCCACCGTCGTCATCCTGCTGGCCCGCGGCGGGCACTATGCCTGCCTCTGGGCCGGAGACAGCCGCGCCTACCTGCTGCGCGACGGCGCGCTGACCCGCATCACCCGCGACCACTCCGTCGTGCAGGACCTGGTGGAATCCGGCCTGATCGACGCCGACGACGCCGAGGCCCACCCGCAGGCCAATGTCATCACCCGCGCCGTCGGCGCGCAGGGGGAACTGGAACTCGACAAGATCTCGGCGCGCATCGCGCCGGGGGACCTGTTCCTGCTGTGCTCCGACGGGCTGTTCAAGGCGCTTCCGGAAGGGGAGATCGCGCGGATGCTCGCGGCCGGGCTGGGGGCCGAGGACCTTATCGCGGCGGCGCTCGCCCGCGGCGCGCGGGACAATGTGACGGCGGTGGCGATCCGCGCGGGGTGACGCCGCGCGGGCCGGGTCACGCCGGCGGCAGCCGCAGCGCGCCGTCGAGCCGTATGGTCTCGCCGTTCAGCAGCGGGTTTGCGGCGATGGCCTGCACCATGGCCGCGAATTCCTCCGGCCGGCCCAGCCGGTTCGGGAAAAGCGGCGTCCTGCCCAGGCTCTCGCGCGCCTCGGGCGTCAGCGATTCCATCAGCGGCGTGTGGAACAGGCCGGGCGCGATCGTGACCACCCGCACCCCGAACCGCGCCAATTCGCGCGCCGCCGGCAAGGTGAGGCCGACCACGCCGCCCTTCGACGCCGAATAGGCCGCCTGTCCGACCTGCCCCTCATAGGCGGCGATGGAGGCCGTCATCACCACCAGGCCGCGCTGGCCATCGGGCAGGGCGTCGTTCGCCGTCATCCGCGCGGCGGCAAGCCGCAGCAGGTTGAAGCTGCCGATGAGATTGACGCGGATCACCCGCTCGAACAGCGCGAGGTCGTGTGGCCCGCCGCGCCCGGCGATGCGCGCGGCCGGCGCAATGCCGGCGCAGGCCACCGCGATGCGCAGCGGCGCCAGCGCGGCCGCGGCTTCCACCGCGCGTGCCAGCGGCGCTTCCTCCGCCACGTCGCCGACCACCGCGGCGCCGCCGATGCGCGCGGCGACGGCTTCGGCATTGGCGTCATGGATGTCCACCACGACCACCTTCGCCCCCGCCGCGGCCAGCGCCCCGGCCGTCGCGGCGCCAAGGCCGGAGCCGCCGCCGGTGACGACCGCGGATGCGCCCTGCATGTCCATCATCCTTCCTCCCCGCCCATGCCTCGCGCAGCCCGGCCCCTGCGGGCTCAAGGCCCGGGAAACAGCGCCCCCGTCCGCCCGAGCGCGCGGTAGGCCGCGAGCCCGACATACTCCCGCAGCGCCCATTCCGCCTGGTTCAGCCGCGTCGGGAAAGGCCAGGCGTACCACAGCCCGGGGTCGCGGCCGGTGTTGTAGTTCACCGGCCAGGCCGTCACGTCCCAACCCGCCGCCCGGAACACCCCCATGGCGCGCGGCATGTGGCTGGCCGAGGTCACCAGCAGCCAGGTCTCCCCGGCGCGGGGGGCAACCAGGCGGTGGGTCAGCACCGCATTCTCATGCGTGTTGCGGCTTTCCTCCTCGAAGGTCAGCCGCGCGGGCGGCAGGCCGAGATCGGCGAAGAGCCGCCGCGCCGTGTCGGCTTCCGTCGGGCCGCCGGGCAGGACGGCGGCGGAACCGCCGGTGAAGACCACCCGAGCCGCCGGGAAGCGGCGGGCCAGCGCGACGGCCTCCGTCATCCGCTCCGCCGCGCCGTTGAGCGCCGGGATGCCATGCACCTCGGTCAGGGCCTGTTCGACGGCGCCGCCCAGCACCACGATGCCCGTCACCTCGGCCGGGGCCTGCGCCGGGCGAGGGAAGCGTTCCTCGAGCGGCAGCAGAAGCAGCGCGGAGACGGGCAGCGCGAAGACGGCGCCGTACCAGCCGAGGCCGAGCAGCAGCGGCCAGCGGCCCGCCCGCCTGCCGCGCCAGACCAGCACGAGGCCCAGCACCGCCAAGACCAGCGCCAGCGTGTTCGGCCGCAGCAGCCCCCAGGCCAGCTTGGAGACGATGAACAGCGCCGTCTCCATCGCGCTACAGTCCCAGGATGCGCGTCGGGTGCATCCGCCCGCGCAGCAGGTCGGACAGCGCCGCCAGGTTGCCGCGCAGGCGCCCGCGCCGGTCCACCCAGGGTTCCGGCCGCAGGCTGCGGGCGAGGTTCATCGCCATGTTGCGCGCGACGGAACGCAGCGCGCGGTTCCAGGGATAGGTGCCCTTCCGCGCGAGGTAGAGCGCGTTCGCCACCTGGCTGTAGCCCAGCCGGATGCCCGGCGTGCGCCCCGCCTTGGTGCCGAGATGGACGCCCCGCGCCCCCGCCATCCGCAGCACCGCCCCATGCGCGACCAGCCGGCGCGACAGGTCCAGGTCCTCGTACCAGCCGTACAGCGGCAGGTTCTCGTCGAAGCGCAGCCCGTGCGCGCGAAGCGGCGCGAGGCGCACCGCCATGTTGCAGCCATAGCCGTTGAAATGCGGCTGCACCGCCAGCGGATCGCCCGCGAAGCGGTCCGCGGCCAGGATGCGCCGGCCTTCCTCCACCCCGATGCCCGGCCCCTTCGCGCCATCCGCCAGGACGGTGCCCGTGGCCACCACGCAATCCGGCCGCGCCGCGAGCACCCGTTCCGTCACCGCCAGGTAGTCGGGCGCGCAGAGGAAGTCGTCGTCGAGGAACAGGATGGCATCGCAATCGCCCGCATGGTCGATGATGACGTTGCGCTGGTGGCAGGCGCCGGCGGCCGCGGTCAGGAATTCCACATGCGGGAAGCGCGCGGGCAGCCCCGCCACGTCCTCCGGCGCCGGGTGGCAGACCAGGATGCGGTCCGCCGGCCGGGTCTGGCGCGCGAGGTCCCCCAGCGTCTCGCCCAGGATGGCGGCGCGGCCGCGGGTGGCGATGCCGATGGCGATGCGCATCAGGGCCGGCTTTCCGGCTTCGCCCGCGCCGCCGCGCTGCCCCGCAGGAAGCCCGCGGCCCGGCCGGCGAAGGTCATGGCGTAGTAGGCGGCATCGCGCGGGCGGCCCCGCAGCAGGCTCAGCGCGACGCCGCCCAGCGGGCGCACCGCGAAGGGCAGGGTGGTGGAGAGCGGCGCGCGATGCCGCCGCAGCGCGAAGCCGAGCCCCCGCCCGTAGAGCCGCGCCCGCGCCACCGCCACGTCGGACAGCCGCTTGTCGGGGTGCACCACGCGCAGCGCCGGGTCGTAGCGCGCCGCATGGCCCGCCGCGACCGCGCGCATCACCAGGTCGTTCCCCTCCGCCGAGCCGAGCGGCGAGCCGGGCCCCATCGCCTCGTCGAAGCCGCCGAGCGCGAGCGCCACGGGGCGGCGGAGCCACAGGTTGAACTCGATCACGCTGGTCCAGACATTGGTGACGTCGATCGGCCCGCCCTCGGCCCGCCACCTGCCGGAGCCGAGGCCGCCCGCGGGGCTCGCCGCGGGGCCGGTCAGCACGGCCAGCGCGGGATCGGCCGCGAAGGCGTCGGCCACGCGGTCCAGCACGCCGGCGGGGTAGAGGCAGTCGTCGTCGGGGAAGGCCACGACATTGCCGCGCGCGGCGCGCAGGCCGAGGTTGCGGGCGTGGTTGGCGTGGGCGACCGCGCTGCGCAGATGCGTCACCGGCAGCCGCGCCAGGTAGGGGGCCAGCACGGCGGCGACGCGGCCATCGGCGTTCTGGTCCACCACGATCGCCTCGGCATCGTCGCGGCCCTGGGCGAGCAGGCTGTCCAGGAACTCGGCGATCTCCCGGTCGCGGCCGCGGGTGGCCATCACCAGGCTGAAGCGGATCATGGCGCGGGCATCCCGCGCGCTGCGCAGCCCGCCCGGACCAGCGCCAGCATCCCGGCGCGGAAGGCCTGGCGCGAGAAACGCTCGGCATTGGCGCGGCATGCCTCGGGCGCGATCGCGAGCGATTCGAACCGGGCGACGGCGGCGGCGAGGCTCTCCGCTGTCTGGTCGGGGAACAGCACGCCGGTCTCGCCATCCCGCACGATGTCGGCGGCGCCGCCGCGGCCATAGGCGATCAGCGGCGTGCCGCAGGCCTGCGCCTCCACCATGCCGATGCCGAAATCCTCCTCCGCCGCGAAGACGAAGGCGCGGGCGGAGTGCAGCAGCGCGACGAGCTCCGCCTGCGGCACGCGGCCGCGGAAGGCGATGTTCGGCGCGCCGCCCGCGGCGTCCCGCACGCGCGCCATCTCCGGCCCGTCGCCGGCGATCACCAGGCGGCGGCCGGGCATGGTGCGGAAGGCGGCGGCGATCAGGTCGATGCGCTTGTAGGGCACCATGCGGGACGCGACGACATAGTCGCCCCCCTTCTCCGCCACGAAGGGGAAGCCAGCGATGTCCACCGGCGGATGCACCACCGTGCTCTCCCGCCGCCAGCACTTGCGGATGCGTTCCGCGATCCAGGCGGAGTTGGCCGCGATCACGTCCGGCCGCGCGGCGGAGGCATGGTCCCAGCCCCGCATCCGCGCCAGCAGCCAGCGCGTCAGCAGCCCCTTCACCCCGCGGTCGAGCCGCGCCTGCCGCAGATACTGGTGCTGCAGGTCCCAGGCATAGCGCATCGGGCTGTGGACGTAGCTGACATGCAGCGTCGCCGGCCCGGTCAGCACGCCCTTCGCCACCGCATGCGACGAGGACAGCACCAGGTCGTAGCCCGACAGGTCGAACTGCTCCACCGCGATCGGCATGAGGCCGAGATAGTAGCGGAACCACCGCTGCGCCCGCGGCAGGCGCTGGATGAAGGATGTGACCGGCCGCCGGCCGCCGAGGAAGCCGCGCTCCGCTTCCGGCAGGAAGTCGCAGACGGCGAAGAGATCGGCGTCCGGGAACAGCTCCAGCAGCTGTTCCACCACCCGCTCGGAGCCCGCATAGCTCTCGAGCCACTCATGGACGATGGCAACCTTCATCGCGCCCCGATCGCCTCCAGCAGCGACCGCGCGGCGGCCGCCCAGGTGTAGTGCTGCGCGCGCCGCGCGCCCTCGCTCCGCAGCAGGTCTCGCAGGCCGGGCTCGTCCAGCAGGCGGGCGAGGGCGGCGGCCGGGCCATCCGCGCCGAACCACAGCGCCGCCTCGCCGCAGACCTCCGGCACCGCCCCCGCGCGGGAGGCGAGGACGGGGCAGCCGCACCACATCGCCTCCAGCGGCGGCAGGCCGAATCCCTCGTAGCGGGAGGGGAACAGCAGGCAGAGCGCGTTCTCGTACAGCGCCCGCAATTCGGCATCGGTGACGCGGCCGAGCGGCCTCACCGCCGCGCCCTGCACATCGGCCGGGCCGCCGAAGACGCCAGCATCGACCGCGCCGGCCACCGCCAGCACCATCCCCCGCCCGCCGAGCAGCGCCGCCGCGCCGCGCAGCGCATCCAGGTTCTTGTGCGCGGCCCGCGTGCCGACGGCCAGTGCATAGCCCTGCGGCCGCAGCCCGTGCTTCCCGATCACGTCGCCATCGGCCCGCGGGCGCAGCACATGCTCGCCGCCCTCCGGCATCACCGCGATCCGCGCGGGGTCGAGCTTCAGCCGCGCCGCCAGCCGGGCGCGGGAGAATTCGCTGACGGTGACGATCCGCGCCCCGCCGCGCGGCAGCGCCAGGTGCAGGGCGCGGTACCAGGCGCGGAAGGCGAGGGTGTAGCTCTCCGGCGTGTCGAAGACGCCGGCATCGTGGATCACCACCGCCTGCGGCCCGCCACGCCGCAGCGGCGCGGTGTTGCCGAGGTTGAGCAGCAGGTCGGCGCCCGCCGCCCGTGGCAGGTCGAGCTGTTCCCAGGCCTGGCCCCCCCTGCTGCCCACCACCTCCACCGGCAGCCCGGCGAAGGCCTCCGGCGCGCCGCGCGGCGCGAGCAGGCGCAGCGCCGGCGCCTCCCCGGCGGCGGAAAGCGCGGCGAGGGCGGTGACGACCTCGGTCGCGAATCGCTGCACGCCGGTCATCGCCTGCGTCAGGAACCGGCCATTGATGGCGAGCGTCATGCGGGCTCGCCCTTCAGCACGGCGCGGATGCGCCAGGGGCGGCGGACCAGGCCGCGCGCGTCGCGCCGCTCCTCCGCCGTCAGGGCCGCGAAGGCGGCGGCCGCGAAGGCCGCGAGCGCCACGGCGCCGACCAGCGCCAGCGCGCCCGGCGCATGGAAGGGCAGCAGCGCCGCCAGCCCCGCGCCGCCGGCCGCAAGCGGCAGCGCCAGCGCGCGCGCGCCCGCCGCGGCGGCGGGGTACAGCCGGGCCACGAAATACAGCCGCCCCGCCGCATCCACAGCGCAGCGCGCCGCCCAGGCCGCCGCCGCGCCCTCGATGCCCAGCCAGACCAGCCCGACCGCCGACAGCGGCAGGAACACCGCCGCCTGCGCCAGCTGCCACTTCGCGTTCACGTCCGGCCGCCCGATCGCGTCCAGCAGCGCCCCCGGCGCGAAGGCGGCGCAGGAGAAGAAGATGCCGACCGAGAGGATCCGCAGCACCTGCCCGCCCCCGGCCGCGAATTCGGCGCCGAGCCAGAGCCGCAGCACCTCCGGCCCCGTCGCCACCAGCAGCAGGCAGGCCGGCAGCACCGCCGCGGTCACCAGCAGCGCGCCGCGCCGCAGCAGGCCGGCCGTCGCCGCCGGATGGGTCGCGTAGCTGCCCGCCATCGCCGGCAGCAGCGCCTGCGCCACCGCCACCGGCAGGATCCACATCCGCATCACGAGGTCGAGCGGGGTGGCGTAGAAGGCGACCGCCGACAGCGTCAGCAGCGCGCCCACCAGGAAGCGGTCGGCATAGAGCAGCGCCTGGGTCAGCACGCCGGAGGCGCTCATCCACCCCCCCATCCGCACCAGCGGCCCCACCAGCGCCCAGCGGGGCATGGCCGGGCGCAGCCCCGGCAGGTCGCGACGCGCCAGCACCAGGTAGCTGGCCGTGTTGGCCAGCCGGCACAGCAGCAGCACCGCGACGACGCCGACCAGGCTCTGCCAGACCGTCAGCACCAGCGCCGGCCCGGCATAGTACATCGCGGAGACCGGCATGGTGACGAGGTTCGCCTCGCGGAAGCGCTGATGCGCGGCGAGCGCGCCCCACAGCGCCGCATTCACCACCACCAGCGGCGCGGCGAGGCAGAGAAGGCGGAAGGCCGCCACCGCCTCGGCCCGCAGGGCGGGCGGCGTGTTCAGCACGCCCTCCACCAGCCAGGGCACGCAGGCGAAGGCGACCGCCGCGATGGCGATGCTCAGCAGGGTGAGCGCGGAGATGGCGGCACCGGCAAGTTCCGCCGCGCCCGCCGTCTCACCCGCGCCGATGCGGGTGGACAGCGCCCGCGTCAGCGCCGCGCCGACACCAAGGTCGAACACCCCGAAGACCCCGACCAGGGCGAGGGCGAGGGTGAACATCCCCCATCGCTCGATGCCCATCTGCTGCACCAGCACCGGCGTCAGCACGAGGGCGAGGAGCAGCGGCAGCCCGCGCCCGAAGGCGTTCCACAGCGTTCCGGACAGGAGGCGCCCGCCGGAGGCGCGTTGCTCGGCCGTCTTCTCGGCCATGACCTGCGCCATCCTTCATGTTGCCCGCGCCCAAGGGCGCGGGCGGTACCCCGTCAGCCGGCGCCGATCAATAGGCGCCGCGGCGGGCCAGCACGGCGACCGGCGTGCGCAGCAGGATGCGGATGTCGTTCCAGAGCGAGGGGTGCGACACATAGGCGACGTCGAGCGCGACGCGCTGGGCGTAGGATGTGTCGCTGCGGCCGCTGACCTGCCAGGGCCCGGTGATGCCCGGCCGCACCGCGAGGTAGTGCTGCGCCGAGGCGCCGTAGTAGGCCGCGAGTTCCGCCGCGATGACCGGACGGGGGCCGACCAGGCTCATCTCGCCCCGCAGGACGTTGATCAGCTGCGGCAGCTCGTCGAGCGAGGTGGCGCGCAGGAAACGGCCGACCCAGGTGACGCGCGGATCGTTCTTCAGCTTGCGCGTCGAGTCCCATTCGGCCCGCGCCGCCGGGTCGCGTTCCAGCAGGGCGGCGAGGCGGCGGTCCGCATCGGCCACCATGGAGCGGAACTTGAGGCAGCCGAAGGACCGCCCGCCGCGCCCGACGCGCTGATGGGCGTAGAAGACCGGCCCGCCGTCGCGCTTCACCAGGACGGCAAGCACCAGGAAGACCGGCGCGCAGAGCAGCAGGAGCAGCCCCGCGCCGAGGATGTCGAGCGCGCGCTTCGCCGCCGGCCGCAGGGAATCGGCCAGCCCGGCCTCGCCTGCCGCGCGGAGGGAGGCGGACATGCGTCCGCCGGCCATCCTCGGCTGCGCGATGGCGGAGGTCTTCGTCTCGGGCTCGCGGAGGAGCGTCTGGACGGCATCCAGGCCAGGCATGGACATCCTCGTGATGCGGGGTGCGGCCCGCGGCTGGCGTTCATCGGGGGTGCGCCGGGACCGTTCCGCTGCCGCCGGCGGGCCAGATGGCCCGTGGCAGGTGCCGGTTCAATCCTTCGGCGCAACCCTTCGCGTCGAGAGATAGGCGTGCTGCCCGGCGGGTTTGCGACGCGCTTGCGGCGGCAATGTGGCGGTGCATCAAACCGGCCGCGATCCGCTGTTTTCCTTGGGTTTCGCGATTCGGCGGGAAACCCTTGCCTCGATTGCGCCATAATCCCGGCATGGCGTCCCGCACCACCATCCATGCCGTGGACCTTCGCCCCGCCGGGCACCCCGCCGCCCACGGCAGGGAACGCGCCGCCCTGCCGCCGGCCTCCGCGCGTGGGGAAGGGGATCGTGCGGCGCGCGGGATCCTCCTCGCCCTCGGCCTGTCGGCGGTGGCCTGGGCCGGCCTCGGGCTCCTCGTCGCGGCCTTCCGGTAGGCGGGGCCGCGGCTGGCGGCTGGGGGGCGGCTGATGTAAGGCGCCGTCGCCAAAGCCTCGGGGGGCCGGAGTGCCGCGTCAATTTCGCTTCATCGATGCGGCCGGCTGGCTGGCAGTGGGGGCCTTCGGCCTCGCCCTCGCGCTGTCGATCTTCCCGGTCGGTTTCCTCCTCCCGCTCGACGGCGTGGCCCATGCGCCGCAGGGCGATGCGGCGCAGCACATGGTGGTGCAGCAGTATTTCATCCGCGACGCCTGGCGCTGGCCGCTGCTGGTCGCGGCGAACCTGAACCTGCCGGACGGGCTCAACATCGCCTTCGCCGACGGCATCCCGCTGCTGGCGCTGCTGCTGAAGCTGGTCGCGCCGGTGCTGCCGCCGGGCTTCCACGGAATCGGGTTGTGGTACGGCATCGCCTTCGTCGCGCAGCCGCTGGCGGCGGTCTGGGCGCTGCGCGGCACCGGGGAGCGGCGCTGGATCGCCGCCTTCGCGGTGGCGCTGCTGGCGGCGGGGATGCCGGCCTGGCTTGCGCGCTACGGCCATGCGGCGCTGACGGGGCATTTCCTGATCCTGGTCGGGCTCGGCTTCTACCTGCGGCTGGTGCGCCGCCCGGGCAGCGCCCGGCTCTGGACTGCGGCGGCGCTCGGGCAGGTCGCGACGCTGCTGGTCCATCCCTACTTGGCGGTGATGACGCTGGCGCTGCTGGCCGCCGTGCCGCTGACGCTGCTGCTGCGGCGCGAGGCGGGCTGGATGCGCGCCGCCGCCGGGGTCGCGGCGTCGGCGGCTGCCGTGGTCGGCACCATGGCGCTGCTCGGCTATTTCGGCGCGAAGGGCGATCCGGGCTACGGGCAGTATGCGCTGAACCTGCTCTCCCCGGTCTGGCCGGCCGGGTCCTGGCTGCTGGGCGGGCTGGTCGCGGGCCAGGTGGACGCCACCGGCTTCGGCGGGTGGGAGGGCTACAACTGGCTCGGCCTCGGGCTGCTGGTCGGGTTGCTGGCGCTGCTGGTGCTGCGGCCGTCGGTCCTGCCCGCGGTGCTGCGGCGCCATGCCGGCCTCGCGCTCGCGCTGCTGGCGCTGACGGCCATCGCGGTGTCGCACCGGGTCGGCCTCGGCAGCCACCGCATCCTCGACCTCGGGGCGGTGCCCGGCATCCTGGAGCAGTTCCGCGCCTCTGGCCGGTTCTTCTGGCCGGTGGGGCTGTCGCTCGCGGTCGGCGTGGTCGCGCTGCTGCTGCGTGCCTTCCCCGGGCGGCTCGGCCTCGGGCTCGCGCTGGCGGCGGGGGTGCTGCAATTCGTCGATGCCGCCCCGCTGCGCCAGGGGCTGCGCGGGCAGGCCGCGCAGGAAGCGCCCTGGGCGGTGGATGCCGCGGCGCTGCGCCCGCTGATCGCGGGCCAGCGTCAGGTGACGCTGCTGCCCAGCTGGTTCTGCATCCCTTCCGACCGGCGCGAGGTGGTGGAGGCGGAGCACCGGCGCCTGCTGAACCTCCTGGTGCTGGCGGGTGAGCGCGCGGTGCCGGTGAACACGATGTACGTGGCCCGCTGGCGCGAGCCGCCGCGTTGCGGCGATGCCCTGCTGGCCGCCGCGCCGCTGGCGGGCGGCGAGCTGCGGATCGTGCTGCCGAGCGCGCAGGCGCGCGACCTCCCGCTGATCCCGGACGCGGCACGGCATTGCCGGCCGCTTGGCGAACTCGTCCTCTGCAGCGATCCGGCGGCGGAGGAACGGGCGCTGGCCGGACGGCTGCCGCGCCTGCGCCCGGGGCGGCTGGCGGCGATGCCGGGGGGTGGGGTGGGTCCCCTCCTGGCCGGCGGCTTCGATGCGCCGCGGGACGGCATCGCCTGGAGCGTCGCGCGCCGCGCAACCCTCGCGGCCGAGGCCGAGGGACCGGCCCTGCTGCTGGAGATGGAGGTGGAGGGCTATGCCCCGCGCCGCGGCGGCACGCGCCGCGTCGGCATCAGGCTGGACGGCCGCGACCTGCCGGGCTGGGATCTGCCGGATGGCGAGGTGGTGACGCGGCGGATCGAGCTGCCGGCCCGGCGCGGGCCGTCCGCGCTGCGGATCGAATTCGCGGTCGAGGACCCGGCGGTGCCGGCCGAACGCGACGGCGGCGAGGATCGCCGGCGGCTCGGCTTCGGCATCCGTGCCATCCAGGTCACGCCGCGTTGAAGCCGCTTGGCGCGGCCGGCACGGCCCCGGTCGGCATTGCCGCCACTCCCCCGGTCGGCGCGGCCTCCACGCGGCTCGGCCGGTGCCGCTCCACGAGGTAGAGCGGGCGCCCCTTGGTCTCGTTGAAGACGCGGCCGAGATATTCGCCGATGATGCCGAGCGTCATCAGCTGGATCCCGCCGAGGAACAGCACCACCGCCATGAGGCTGGGATAGCCCGCCACCGGGTTGCCCCAGATCAGCGTGCGCAGCACGATCAGCCCCGCATAGAAGGCCGCGAAAACCGCGGTGGCGAGGCCGAGATAGGTGGCGATCTTCAGCGGCCCTACCGTGAAGGAGGTGATGCCCTCCAGCGACAGGTTCCAGAGCTTCCAGTAGTTCCACTTGGTCTCGCCTGCCGCGCGGGGCGCGCGGTCGTAGAGCACGGCGGCCGAGGGGAAGCCCACCCAGGCGAACAGCCCCTTCATGAAGCGGTGCTGTTCGCGCAGCGACAGCAGCGCATCCAGCGCGCGGCGCGACATCAGGCGGAAGTCGCCGGTGTTGGGCGGCAGCTGCACCTTGCCGCCGATCCGCTGCATCACCCGATAGAAGGCCGCCGCCGTCGCCTTCTTCAGCCACGTCTCGCCTTCCCGCACGCGCCGCTGGGCATAGGCGATGTCGACGCCCTGTCCGCGCCAGGCCGCGACGAGGTCCGGGATCACCTCCGGCGGGTCCTGCAGGTCGGCGTCGATCACCACCACCGCGTCGCGCGCCGCCGCGTGGTCGAGCCCCGCGGTCAGCGCGATCTCCTTCCCGAAGTTGCGGGACAGGTTGACCACCGCCACCCGCGGGTCCGCCGCCTGGAGGCCGAGCATCACCGACAGCGTCGCGTCGCGGGACCCGTCATTGACGTAGACCACCTCCCACGGCAGCCCGATCGCCTCCATCACCGGGGCGAGGCGGGCGTGGAAGGCCTCCAGCACCTCCTGCTCGTTATAGGCGGGAACCACCACCGACAGGGCGGGGCGGTCCTGGGCGTGGACGGGACTCGGGGCGCTGAGGCGGGTCATGGGCGGACTCCTCCCGCCGGGCTGCGGCGGGGCTGTGGCGATCTGCGGGCGGCGGGGCGGCAGGTCAACCATCGGTTTCGCGAGCATCGTATCCGGGGCGGCGCGATCCGCTCCCTCCGTCCCTGCGCCAGCTTCCGCCGTCGCCACCGGGCGGCCGGCTCCACCCTTCCGCGCTCGGCATCCAGGCGCCCGGGCCGCATCACCAAAAGGTGTGGCGACCCGCCTGCAGGGCGTCCAAGGGTTGCCATCCCGGCGGGCAGGGGTCTAACTCGCCCCGGCCCGGTCACCCGGGCAGACTTTCGTATGCAATTGATCTGCAAGGAGAACCGGATGCGATGCTGGCCGATGGCAACCCTCATGGCCCTGGCCTGCATGTCATCCGCGACCGCCCTGGCCGAAAGCCGCGCCCCCCAGCGGGGTGACGCCGCGGTCTATCATCCGCATCGCTTCACCGGCCGTCCCATGGCGAATGGCGCGCCCTTCGACCCCGGCTCCAACGCAGCGGCCCACCTTACCCTGCCGCTCGGCACCCGCGCGGAGGTGACGAACCTGCGCACCGGCGCGCGCACCACGGTGGTGATCTCGGACCGCGGGCCGCACACGCCGGGGCGCATCCTGGACCTGTCGCCCCGCTCAGCACGCGACCTCGGCATCCGCGGCGGCGTGACGCCGGTGGAGATCCGCCCGCTTTCCGGCGTGCAGGCGGCGCGGTAGCGCGCGCCGCGATCCCCCCGGCCGGGCAGGTGCCGCCCCGGCGGGCAGGGCGGCGCCGGTTGCCCGCAGGGGCGCCTTCAGCGCGGCGCGGGGCCGATATCCCACGGCGCCCGGCCGGCCTCGGCCAGCGCCTCGCTGCGCGTGAGCCCGATATCCTTCAGCATCCGCGCATCCATCTGCGCCAGCTGGCGGCGCGTCGAGACGGCGCGCAGCGCGGCGGCGAGGAAGGAGAGCCACCCGCCCGCCGGCGCACCGGCCTGGCGCCGGGCGGGGAGGGAACGCGGGAGCACGAAGCCGGACATGACCGGGGGTCCTTTCCTTGGTTGGTCGAGGCCGTCAGCTTCGGACGCGGGATGGCATCAGTAAAACGAGTTCTGTTGACGCCCCGCATCATGTTCGTTGATGATGCGCCCATGGCCGCCCTTCCGCCCGGCATCGACCCCGACCTGCTGCGCGCCTTCGTCCTGATCGCCGAGGGGGGGTCCTTCACCCGCGCGGCGGAACGCGTCGGGCGCACGCAGTCCGCCGTTTCCATGCAGATCCGCCGGCTGGAGGAAACGCTCGGCCAGCCGCTGCTGACCCGCACGCCGAAGGGCGTTCAGCCAACCCCGCAGGGCGCCTGGCTGCTCGACCGGGCGCGGGCGATGCTGGCGCTGAACGACGAGATCCTGGGCAACCTGCGCGCGCCGCCAATGGTGGGCACGGTGCGGCTGGGCACGCCGGACGACTACGCCCTGTTCTGGCTGCCGGAGATCCTGGCCCGCTTCGCAAGCGTCCATCCCTCGGTCGAGCTCGACGTCACCTGCATGAACTCCGACGTGCTGGCCGAGCAGTTCCAGCAGGGGCGGCTCGATCTCTGCCTGCTGAGCGAGGGGCAGGAGCCGCGCGGCATCCCGGCGCGGCGGGTCTGGCGCGGCCCGCTGCGCTGGGTGGGCAGCCCGAACCACGGCCTGCACCGGCGCGACCCCCTGCCGCTCGCGCTCTCGCGCCCCGACAACCATTGCAGCTGGCGCGCCGCGGCGCTGGGTGCGCTGCGCCAGGCCGGGCGCGCGGCGCGGGTGACCTACAACTCCGCGACCCAGACCGGGTGCTTCACGGTGGCGCTGGCGGGGCTGGCACTGACGGTCAGCACCCCCTGCACCCTGCCCGAGGGACTGGCCTGGCTCGGCGAGGCCGAAGGACTGCCGCCGCTGCCGGAGATGGGGATCGTGCTGCTGCGCGCCGATGCCGCGCTGGGCGTGCCCGCCGCCGATGCGCTGGCGGAGCACATCGCCGAGGGCTTCCGGCGCGCCGCCCCGCCCGGGGTCGCCATCGCCGCTTGATCCGCACCGCCCGGCATGCGGCAATGTGCCGAAGCAGGGAAAAGGACCGGGACGATGGAACGCCGCACGCTGCTCACCGCCTCGCTCGCCGCGGGGCTCGCCGCGCCGGGGCTGGCGCTGTCGCAGGGCACCGGGGCCTGGCCGGACCGGCCGATCCGCATCCTCATCCCCTTTCCGCCCGGCGGGTCCAACGACACCGTTGCGCGCATCCTCCAGCCGCGGATGCAGGAAATCCTGGGCCGGCCCATCGTGGTGGAGAACCGCGCCGGCGCATCTGGTTCGGTCGGCAACGGGGAAGGCGCGCGCGCCGCACCGGACGGCTACACCTGGGTGCTGGCGAACGACACACTGGCGACCAACGACACGCTGATGCAGCTGCCCTACCGCGCGCTCGAGAATTTCAGCTTCTGCACGCTGGTGGGCACCTGCCCCTATGCGCTGGTGGCGCATCCCTCCACGCCGTTCCAGACCTTCCAGCAGATGGCGGCGGCGGCCAGGGCGCAGCCGAAGACCCTGAACTACGCCACGACGGGCGTGGGCAGCGGCGCGCACATCGCCACCGTCCTGCTGCAGCAGCGCGGCGGGTTCGAGCTGGAGCACGTCCCCTATCGCGGCGGTGGCCCCGCGCTGCAGGATTCGCTGGCCGGACATGTGCCGCTGTTCATGTCGAACATCGTCATCATCCTGCAGCACATCCGGGAGGGGCGGCTGAGGCCGCTCGGCATCACGCAGAAGACGGAAAGCCGCTTCCTGCCCGGCGTGACGCCCTTCGCCAGCCAGGGCTTCCCCGATTTCGAGGCGCTGACCTACTGGGTCCTGGTCGGCCCCGCCCGCATCCCGGCGCCGATCGTCAACCGCATGCGCGACGCGGTGGCCCAGGCGCTGCAGGATGCGAATGTGCAGGCCCGCATGGCCGACCAGGGTGCCGACATCGTCGCCGCCAGCCCCGCGCAGACCGAGGCCTTCATCCGCGCCGAGGTCGAGAAATGGGGCGCCGTCATCCGCGACAACAACATCCGCGCCGATAGCTGACGGCCATCCGCGAAGGGGGCCGGCCTGCCGGGCGCGGCGGGCGAGGGGGCGCGGTGCCCCCTTGCGGAATGCGGGGCGGCGCGGCAGGTGGGGACTACCGTCACACGGGGAAACGCTCATGCAACGTCGCCTGCTGCTCGGCCTGACCGCGGCCGCGCTCGCCGCCCCCTCGATCCTGCGTGCACAGGGCGCCTGGCCCGACCGGCCGATCCGTCTCATCGTGCCCTGGGCGCCGGGCGGGTCCACGGACACGATCGCGCGGCTGTTCCAGGCGCGGCTCGGCGCCATCCTCGGCCAGCCGGTGGTGATCGAGAACCGGGGCGGGGCCTCGGGCGCGATCGGGGCGGCGGAAGCCGCGCGCGCCCCGGCCGACGGGTCGGTCTGGATGTTCCAATACGACAACGAGGCCGCGAACCAGACGCTTATGCGGCTGACCTACCGGACGCTCGAAGCCTTCGCGCCCGTCAGCCTGGTAGCGACCGGCCCCCTGGCGATGGTGGCCCACCAGTCCACGCCCTTCCGCAACTTCCAGGACGTCGTGGCCGCGGCGCGGCGCGAGCCGGACCGCTGGAACTACGCGACCTCGGGTGCCGGGGGGCTCGCGCACATCTCCACCACGCTGCTCCAGCAGCAGAACAACTTCAAGCTGACCCATGTGCCCTATCGAGGGGGCGGGCCCGCGGTGACGGCCGCGGTGGCCAACGAGGTGCCGCTGTTCATGACGAATGTCGTCATCGTCAGCCAGCACATCCGCGCCGGCACGCTTCGACCCCTCGGCGTGACCACGCGGACGGAGAGCCGCCACGTCCCGGGCACGCCAAGTTTCGCGCAGCAGGGCTTCGGCGACTTCGAGGCGCCGACCTGGTGGGCGCTGTTCGGCCGCGCCGGCACGCCGCAGCCCATCCTGGACCGCATGCACGCCGCGATCACCCAGGCGGTCAACGAGCCGGAGGTGAAGGCCCGGATCGAGGAGCAGGGTTGCGACGTCCTCGGCTCCTCGCCCGAGGAGTGCCGCCGCTTCGTCGCGGCCGAGATCGAACGCTGGGGCCAGGTGATCCGCCAGAACGACATCCGGGCCGACAGCTGATCTTTTTTCGATCTTTTTCACCGCCCACGGGCGGGCAGGGGGAGGGAAGGCCGCGTTCGCGACGGGCCATCCCTCCTGCGAATTGGCGGAAATCCGCCATTCCGGGAACTGGTCGGGGCGGACGCGGAACGGAATTCGGGGGCATTTGACAGGATCGGCCCGGCCCAC